>JAQXEX010000051.1 GCA_029250625.1 Candidatus Poseidonia sp.
GCCTTGGTCAATCACGGTCGAGATGCCCGTCTCGAATCTCACGAATTGGGTTCAAATTTGAGAATGTCAGAAGTCACGGCAGCCATTGGCCGTGTGCAATTGCAACGACTTGAGGGGTGGCTTGAACGCAGAAGAGCCACAGCGAAACTCTACACTCAAGCCTTTTCCAACCTTCCAGGAATACACCCCCCAAAAATCCGAACGAACACGCAACATGCATGGCACCAATACTGCATCTTGGTCGATGAACCCGAAGCACTGAGAGCAACGTTGGATGAGAGAGGAATTGACTCAAGAATTTATTACAGCCAACCCTGCCACCGGCAAAGCGTCTACACCTCACACCCTCAACATCATGCGACCTTCCCAATTACAGATTCAGTCGCTTCTCGCTTGGTTGCTCTACCGATCCACCATCAACTCACAACGAGTGAAGTTCAGCGGGTCATTGAAGCAGTAGTGAGCGGTAGTTCAATTTCCGATGGTATCGGCAAGAGAACGGTTTGACCACGAACCAAGTCCGGTGATATCATGGCCTAACCATTCCGGTTTGACAAATTCTTCACTTGATGTTTTCAACTCGATTTCTGCAAGAACAAGCCCGGCCAAACGCCCTTCAAACTCGTCAACTTCCCATTTTTTGTTGTCCGAACCTCTCCAAACATATCGCGTCTTTTCAACATGAGGGAAGGGGCCAAAGTCATGAATTTTCATCCCAACTTCTCCATCAACAATCCACTCAAGTTCGTGATTAGTATCATCGGATTTTTTTATTTTACAGGTGACGATACAGATCCCATCTTGTACCCGCAGTCGCCCACCCCAACCGGAATGATTCTTCCATAGGGATACTTCATCCGGAGCCATATTTACAAGTTTGAGGTCGTGAAACATCAAGGTATTGCCCGTAAGCGATAGCACGCCCCTTTGGAAATAATATTGCTTGATTTCCAATTTCTTAGCCCCCACTCTCCACGGCTTTTCATTTCGCCCATCGAGAATATATCTTCGTTCAATTTCTTCATGCTTTGTCATTATAATTTCCTCCTTGCGGATATATTGTCGGAGTAGCGGCGACAACAAACTCGACGTTCTCAATCAATTGTGTGCCTTGTGGACCGAGGGTGACTCGGTCAATTTTGAATTGGTCGCTACTGAGCAGTTCCGAGTCACCAGACATCAATCCACGTTCCAAATGTTTTGAGGTTGCGTAGGCACGCCACACCAACCAAAGGGGAAACGCTAAGCCTAAGCCAGCGATGAAAAGTCCGGGAACCACACCCACCGCCATCACTCCCCCATCAAGGGAGAGGACATCAAGTTATGCTCAACGTTGAACCAAACCATTCCACGATGCATCTGCATAGGCTTTTGCTGCTGCAGTTGGGTCGTCGGCCTTGTGAATTCCTGACCCTACAATGATGCAATCTGAGCCTGCCATAACCGCTTCCATTGGGTGCCCATACCGCTGCCCCATTTCACCATCGCCGACGGCAAGATTGACTCCTGGCGTCCAGATCATTTTCGCATCACCTACAGCGGCCCGCAGAGCAGCCAACTCTGTTGGGCGTGAACCGTTTCCAATAAACCCAAAGACGCCGTGGTGTGCTTTACCTTTCGAAACCACTTCTGCAGTATAGCTTGGGTTGAGGAGGTTTCCTCTGCTGGACATTTGTGCCAGCAATAATACGCCCCCAACTCGGCCCACATCCCCCCATCCTGCCTGCAATCCATCCACGATATCGGGGCCAGAAATCAGGTGCGCGGTGACCAAGTCGGACCAAGCCCGAATGTTGTAGACGCCCGCCATTTGCTTACGACTAATGCCTCCGATATCAGCAAACTTTCGGTCTTCAAAAATTAATAGATCTGCCTTTTTTGCCGAGGTGCAAAAAGAAGCCCATGCATCAGGAGTCCAATCGTCGACCAAATCAACATGGGTCTTCAACGCTGCAATATGCGGCCCAACGGCTTCAATCAATTCGAACAAACCAGCCATTGTCGAACGATCGGCTGCAAGACATACCAAACTCTGCTTTCGGCATGCAACTTCCATGTATTCTTTGGCCATGCTGTTGGTGGCGGAACTCCATCGCTCTCCCCAAATTGCTGCGGCTTCCATGACCCAAGGTGAACCGACCATGCCCTCAATCCTTGCGGCCCGGAGTTTTGTCAAACAAACATCACCTTCATGATGGGCCGCCGCGCCAATCCACCCATGCGACAGGCGTTATTTCTTGCTGTTCTGTTGCTTTTCATGCCGCTTTCAGGTTGCTTAAGCGACGAAAAAAACGGCGAAGAGGAAGGCATGAACGGACCCTATCCATCCGTCTGGGACCGTCATGAATTGGACTGGAATTGGAGCAGCTCGATTTCTTATGTTCTTGAACCAGGGCCTTACGAAGCCCTTGCTGTCCAAGAAGCAACGTTTGAAGTTGACACATCCGGAGTTTGGGAAACAGGCCCAGCGACCTCAAACGTCCACCTCTCCTACTGGCTCCCCTCAAACACCCTTGAAGGTGAATCAGTGCCCGTCATCGCCGTTGTCAGTCCCTACTTTTCCTTTGGACAACCCGGTTCGGAAAGTGGAGCAACCAACGTTGTTGGGGCGGGCCGGGGTGATTTCATTTACGAAAACTACGTTCCACACGGGTACGCCTTTGCCCAAGTTTCGGTATTCGGGACAGAGGAATCAAGCGGCTGCTTCGATTATCGTGGGGAAGGCGAAGGCTGGGGCATTCACGCTGCAGTAGAGTGGTTGGGTCAACAAAATTGGTCCAACGGCAAAGTCGGCCTCTATGGTAAATCCTACGAAGGTGCAACACAGTGGGAGGCTGCGGCTCTGGGAAGCGAATACCTGGCAACCATTGTTCCAATATCAGGCACAACAGGCCTCCACCCCCTACTCTACAAGAACGGTAGTGCAGAAGCACGAAGCCAAGTCATGCACATGAATTATTTCAGCAGTACCGTTGATTATAATGAAGACGACTTTGACAACATTTGTCCCGACATTATTGAGGGCTTCTTCGCAGGGCCTGTCACCTACGGCGCCGGGGAACTCGACCCTTACATGGCCAATTATTACGATGAACGAGAACATATTTCCAAAGCCTTGGAGAATTACAAAGGTAGCGTATACTGGGTACAAGGCATGCAAGATTGGAACGTTGACCCCCATCAAGTATTCCCGTGGTATCAGACCTTCATCGACGAAGGCTTCGAAGTTCGGGGGATGCTTGGTCAGTGGGAGCACAACTACCCCGATCAGTGGACAAAACACAACAATCAGGATTCAGGATATGGCGGAGAAGCCATCCAAAACATGACGCGTTGGGATTGGGCCCAAGACCTCTTTGAGTGGTTTGAATACTATCTCAAAGGCGTAGGGCCTCAACCCGAACTTCATGCTCAAATTCAACGCAACGACGGCGAGTGGAGAATTGAATCCACTTGGCCCCCGCTCGATGCAGAACCATTGGAACAACCCCTTGACGCTTGCACTCAAAACGGCCAGCGTGTTGCTGGAGCAAGCGTTGCTGGTGGCGGTGCGATGAGCGTAACGTTCGAATGTCCAGCTCTCTTTGACGACCAAGACGCCCACCTGTCAGGATTGTTCCGACTTCATCTAGATGTAACAGCCGCCATGGATGGCGGGCAAATCTTTGCCGAAATGCAAGATGCGGAAACAGGACTTCGCCTTGGTCACGCCACCATGGACATTCGCTACCATCAAGGCGGAAGCGACCCAACAACCGTCCTCCCCGGTCAAACATTGACCATGTTGATGGAATTCCAGGCCATTGACGCCAACCTTCCCGCAGGGCACGGAATCCGCCTCGTCCTCACTGAAACAGGAGAGGACTACCTCGCACCAGCGTGCGGTCTTCTTTGTCCCGTTACCGTGAACGGAGGAATGCTCACTGTAGACCACATTGCGAGGGACGGAAGCAACATGTTGCTCACCCCGCAAGGGGAAGATGCCGCTAACAATCAGTGATTACGAGCAATCGTTGCGTTTGAGGGGGAACCCTGCATCAATTTGTGATAAAGGAATGGGAATAAATTACTTCCCCTTGCAGTACATTCCTCGGAACGAACATAATTGATTGTACACGGGTGGAAAAACCATCTATTCAGATGCCGCGAAAAAATTCGTATGACACGGCATACGAGCACATTATCGGAAAAAATGACCGTTTCATTTAATCAATAGAATTGCTTATGAATTTATAACTATTCAATTGATTATTTAAAAACACAAAATGATGAGCGTATGTTTCATATACCGCCTTAACAACGAAGCATATGATACTATGATTGACAAAGCAAAGTTAGAGTACATTTGGCTTGATGGATACCAACCAACGCAAAACATGCGCAGTAAAACATTGGTGAAGAATGATTTTTCTGGTGAACTCGAAGACTGTCCTGTATGGTGCTTTGACGGCTCATCAACCCGCCAAGCTGAAGGTGGAGACTCCGATTGCTTGCTTCAACCGGTCGCAATTTTCCCAGACCCTCAACGTTTCAATGGCTTCTTGGTCATGTGTGAAGTCATGAATGCAGACGGCACACCTCACGCCAGCAACGGACGGGCAACCATCGATGACGATGACGAAGACTTTTGGTTCGGATTTGAGCAAGAATACTTCATCATGGATGTTGAAACAACACTCCCAGTTGGCTTCCCTGTCGGGGGATATCCTGGCCCACAAGGATTGTACTATTGCTCGGTTGGCGGGCGAAACACCCACGGTCGTGCCTTTGTTGAAGAACATGCAGACCTCTGCCTTGACGCAGGAATCAACTTTGAAGGAATCAACCAAGAAGTTGCTTGCGGCCAGTGGGAATTCCAAGTCTTTGCAAAGGGTGCAAAGCGAGCAGGCGATGAATTGTGGGTTGCACGTTACCTTCTCGACCGTTTGACAGAAAGTTACGGATACTACATCGAATACCATCCAAAACCCGTCAAGGGAGATTGGAACGGCTCAGGAATGCACGCCAACTTCAGTGATGGACGTATGCGGGATGAAGGAGGAGAAGAACTCTTCAACAAAATTTGTGAAGAATTCGGAAAGAACGTCAAGAAGCACATGGATGTTTACGGTGCTCACAACGAACTCCGCTTGACTGGACTTCATGAAACACAATCCATCGACCAGTTTTCGTACGGTGTCTCGGATCGGGGCGCATCAATTCGCGTACCGATCAGTACTGTTGATGATGGTTGGGTAGGCCGTCTTGAAGACCGCCGGCCTGCATCAAACGGAGACCCTTACAAGATCGGCTCCGTGATTATTTCAACCACAAAAGCGGCCTATTGAATGGAAGCTTCTCGCTCGCCCTTCCGAGCACGAACGACACCGATGATTACGGTGAGGATCACAGCAAGGGTCATGACGTTCGCTACGATCATGGCCAACGAATCAACGAGTATTCCGTAGAGCAGCCACATTGAGAGCGCTACGAAGACTACGGCGAAGGTAGGAAGCGAAATTCCTTCATGGCGCTTGTGCTTCCACACCTCGATGATTTGGGGGACCCATGCAATGATTCCAACAACCCCGGCCAACAAACCGATGGCCTCAATCCATGCTTCTGCCACAAACGAGCGGCCACGCTCTTGGTGTTTGAATCCTCTCCCAAGCGCCTTCAAGGGCTTGATGGAGGTTTTGAAAGATTGAGGCGTACAATACCGGCCCAAGGAACATCTTCAGGCTCTTTTCGACCAACAACATGCATGCGCAATGATTTGCCGTATGGGAGCGATGCTTTGACGTGCTGTTGACCGTAATACAACTCAACGTTTGACGGCTCCTTCGACCACAGGGAAAAGAAGGAGCGAGCGTGTTTTGCAGTACCGAGAAGCGGCTCTTCACACGATTTCTGCCACCGAGCAATATCGTCGCCAAGACCCAATCCGAGAACGTCCCCTTTGAGCATCAATCCTCCGTTCAGTTCAATCTCGTCCCAGGTTCCAAACCCGTTGACAAAATCCAACAAGTCTTGGTTAAGGGGGCCAGGATTCTCTTCTTCCAGCAAGTTGATGAATTGCTGTTCATTTCTGACATCCGAATTGAGTACTCCAACGTTGTTAGGCCACTCCAGTTTGTGATGTGTGAAAGCCAGCAGAACACGGACAGTAATCTCCTTACCTTTTGGATGCCGTGCTTTGAACATCTCATGAAGAATCTTGGCTTTTCGTTCAATACGTTGACTTACGGTGCTGTGATTGTGGCTTGTTCCGTTGTTTCGTTCTTGAATGAATTCTTCTTTGTGGTTGATGGTAAAAGAACCGGACCAGTGT
>JAQXEX010000052.1 GCA_029250625.1 Candidatus Poseidonia sp.
TGGATGACTGGGTTCGTAGTCTATCGCTTGTATCGGTTGAAGAAGGAAGGAAGAAGTTTGATTGATTCCACGCCCTCATATGTGTGGGCCTCGTCAACTGAGCATGGCGAAGAGGGGTGAGTTGAATGCAGGATGAGTCCATTGCAGCGACAGTGGACCGTTTGATGCAATCTCCGGGCGGAGTCATGATCGAGGACCTTCGCTCCTATCTGCAACGTTCGTTCAAATTCTATGTGGTTCTTTTTGCAGTTGGTTTTTCTGCTGCTTTTCCGTTCACGAAACAGGTGATTGCATGGTTGATTGAACCGCAGCGTTTACCCGACGATGTGTCCATCATCGTCGTCACTCCGGTGGAGTTTCTCCTTTTACAACTGAGAATTGCCGGTGCTGTTGGGCTCGCTTTAGTCGTGTTCTTGGCCCTCGTACATGGTGCATGGAAGGGGAGCAAAAACGAAGCCGTTCGCTCACGTCTGTCCGAACTTGACCTCCGGGTCCCTAAGCCGGCTCCAGCACTTATCATTACCGCTCTCAGCAGCCTTTTACTACTCGGACTTGGAGTACTTTATGCCTGGGAAGGCCTCACTCCAATGCTGCTGGAGTACTTGACAAACGATGCACAACAAGCAGGCCTTTCGACGGAATGGAGGCTTTCTGGTTATGCTGGCTTCATCATCAATTTAGCCTTAGCATCCGCCATTGGTTTTCAAGCACCTGTTCTCACAACGGTCGCCCTGCGAATGGGTTTTGTAGATCGTGTCAGTCTTGTCATGTATCGCCGCCACATTTGGTTCAGTGCGTTTGTCATGGGAGCATTGTTGTCCCCGCCGGACCCACTGTCATTGTTTCTCGTGGCCATGCCAGTCATTGTATTCTTTGAGTTAGCACTGCTCTTGGACCGAATCATGCGTTCTTAATGGGCTCAATCAAAGCCTCAAGCAGAATTGGCATGTGTCCTGGATGTTGCTGATAACTTGTACCGTGGAAATCTGAACCAACGGTGATTCCCAAACCCTGAGATGTGGCTTGTTGCATCAGTTCGTACCTGTACTCATCACTGTGGCTGCGATGGACGGCCTCAACAGCAGTAATTCCGTGGTTTTTTAGAACTTCAATAAGTTGTTTTACAGGGACTCCGTAGTAAATTGGGTGGGCAAGTGAAGTTATTCCTCCGGCCGCTTTGACCGCCGCCACAGCCTCCTGAATCGTCGGCTTTTCGTGAGGTACAAATCCAGGGTTTCCATCTCCAATCCACCGCTCAAAGGCTTCTTGTTTGTCCTCAACATAACCCGCCTCAACCATGGCTGCGGCAAGATGTGGGCGTCCAACCGAGCCTTCCGCACGGGCCAGTACGCCTTCCACATCAACGGGCATTCCCAATGACTCCAGTCGGGCACACATTGCTCGCATGCGTGGTTCTCTCCCGTCCTGCTTGGGTGCTAACCATTCAAGGAATGACGCTACGGTTTCATCATTAACGCCAGGGACATGATTTGGGAAATAGGCCAAAAGGTGCCATGAGGCCGATGCACGCTCACGTTCTCTTCGTGTCAACTCTTCATCAATAGGAGCATGAGCGGGAGTGCACGTGATCTCAACGCCTGGAATAAAGGTCATGCCTTTCGACTTTGCAACAACGGAGGCCTCAGCCCACCCCGATGCCGTGTCGTGGTCGGTAAGGGCCCAGGTGAGAACGCCGTTGTCCGCCATAAGTTCGGCCACATACTCCACCGGATGTTCACCATCACTGTGTGTTGAATGTGAATGAAGGTCATAGGTTTCGGCCCACATGCATTGAATGTCGCCGCCGAACCTCTTTGAATGATTCGTCGTTCAAAACAAATCATCGAGGTCAGGAAGGTCTGGGGTATCAGGTATGGTTGGGGCTGAGACCTGCGAGGGTTCGTTAAACAAATCATCAAGATTAGGGAGTTCAGGAATAGATGCCGCGGGGATTTCCACCTCATAAAGGTCAGGGAGTTCCGGCAGTGACATTTGCTTGACCTCTGTTGACGGCACATCGGATAGTTCAGCAACCAATGGTTGTGTAGCGAATTCCAATGGCAGTTCTGGAAGTTCAGGAAGCATCGGGGATTTCTGTTCAATGTGAGCTTCCTCAACCGGAGGTTCAACCTCCATGATTTCCGTTTTGACCTCAGGTAGTGCAGGTAGAGGGACATGGTCCAAGCCTTCTGTCACGAAGACGCGGTCCGGCTCAAGTCCAGGAATTGTTGTAGGGTCGACGAGTGGTGTTTCTTCCCGCCCGGGCAGAGGAACGGGTTGAACGACAACTCGCGTCAACGCTGCGCCAGTTTCCTCATCGGTTGGGGCTGAGTCACGTCGGTGATTGTTCTCCTGAGCAAATTCAGTAGTTGTTGCTTCTTCTTGGGCCCTCATCCCAAATTCTCCCGACGAAAGCGTGGATATTGCGGAGCGTACATCCTCTTCGTTGGTGTGTTGTTCATGTCCTAGAATTGATGAAAGTATGTTGGCTGTCGTTTGATTGGAGGGCGAGGTGTTCTCTTGTCGATATGAGGTAGTACTCGCGGAAATTGGAGTTCGCGCATCGTCAAAATCTTCAAAGACGCTTGTCGCCTTTGTGGTTGATGCATTAAATTCAGGAATCGCATGTTCGGTGTTGGCCCACTTTGCGAGTCCCACAAGGATAAGAGCTGCAACCAAAAGCCCAATTTCTTCTATTCCAACCCCTGATTGTCCAACTGCGTTCAGTTGGGAATTAGCTGCGGCTGCTGCGCCAAGGAACAGGGCCAACAAGATGGAGCCTGCGGCAAGTTTGGGTGCGCGAGGGTCGTGGGCCACAATCACAGCAAGCCGTTCGGGGATATATTGATTCGCACGCTCATTGCATTCGCAATTCTGCTGAACGTACGGTGTTTTCCATCAACATAGCGATGGTCATTGGGCCCACCCCGCCAGGAACGGGAGAGAGCCATGATGCTACATCGCTAACATCTGCGCACACATCACCTGCAAGCCTCCAACCCCGTTCACGGGTTGCGTCATCGACACGATTGATACCAACGTCCACAACGACAGCGCCAGGTTTAATCCAATCCGATTGAACCATTTCAGGACGGCCAACAGCAGCTACCACAAGATCAGCATCCTTGCATTCGTCTCTTGGGTTTTGAGTCCTTGAATGTACGATTGTCACGGTAGCATCCGCTCCTTTAGCAGCAAGCAAAAGGGCTTGTGTCATGCCCACGTTAAACGACCGTCCGATGACAACAGCCTTTTTTCCGGAGAGATCAATGTCAGCCCATTTGAGCATGCGCATGACTCCGGCAGGCGTGCAAGGAATCATACCATCAAGTCGACCCTGTACAATTCTTCCAAGGTTCGAAGGATGGAATCCATCGACATCTTTACTCGGGTCAATCAAGTCGGTAAGGGCTTCTTCATTCACGTGAGAGGGCAATGGCGACTGAATCAAGATTCCATGGAGGTCTTCCTGTGAATTCATGTCCAATATGTGCTGCTTGAGTACTTCTTCAGAAGTGTCTCTTGGGAGTTCGAGGTGCGTTGAGCGAATTCCTAAACGCTTGCAGGTGCGGACCTTGGAATTGACGTAAACGTGTGAAGCAGGGTCGTCGCCAACGATGATGACAGCAAGGTGTGGTTCAATTCCGTTGGATTGAAGCGATTTGATCCTTTCAAGAAGTTCTTCTTCAACAGCGGCTGCACACGCTTTTCCATCAAGTCGCTGTGCGCTCATGGCCAATTCCACAAGGTAACGGGTTTTGAGTGTTCGCTTTCAGTAGGCCGTTCATAGCGGGGTGCGTATGCCCATGGCCCGGACCACACACCATCCGGCTCTTGCTTCGTAAATTGCAAAGGCACCGCCTAGAGTTAGTCCTGCAACGGCGAACCATCCTGGTCCGAACGTGAGTGTTTCTGTAGCCAGTAAACCGGCGATAAGGAGTGCTGCTGCGAGCGAGCCGACTCCACCGACAAAGCGGGCTACTTTTCCACGGGCATCAATATTGCATTCTGGCATGGGAGGTAGACACCGAGCGGAGTATATCAAGAACTGTTTCCAAACACTAAACGGTAATGTGGAGCCAACGGAGGGACTCGAACCCCCGACCGTCTGATTACAAATCAGACGCACTACCAGACTGTGCTACGTTGGCTTCATCCGTTGCGTGCGGGCACCCCTTGATGAATGAAGCGGATGGTCATTCAAGAAAAAGCGGGGTCAAGTCAAAGAACAATGGGGCTAACGGTGAGGCATGGATGATGCACCAGGTATGCAATTTTTGTCATCGCATGGCAAGTCAAAAAGCGGTAATGATGTCATCTTTAGCTGGTTTGCTCGATATCAAAATGCGGCTGCTGCAGGGGCAGATGCTGTCAATGGTACCGTTGGTGCATTGCTGGAGGACGATGGAAGTCTTGCCATCAACACCGTCGTAGATTCGGCTCTGCGAGAAGCGCCTCCCGTAGAGTTTGCTGCATATGCTCCTCTGAAGGGTCTTCCGAACTTTCTCGACCTTGCCCAAACCTTGGCGCTTGGAGAACATCGGGGCGCCTTAGAGGGTCTTGGTGTAAATGGAATGGCTACAGCCAGCCCCGGTGGCTCAGGTGCGCTGTTTTTGGCGGCTTCCAATTTTGCAGAACGCGGTGAATCTGTACTCCTTCGTGATCGACACTGGGGGCCGTACACCGGATTCTTGAAGGGATGCAATCTTGAGATTGCAACGTATCCACTCCTTCCTGAGGAAGAACAGCCGGACCATCCAAATTTTGATGCGAACGGATTTCAAAATGCACTTGAATCATTGGCCACGACCCAATCAACGGTCATGACATGGCTGAACGACCCAGCCCACAATCCAACCGGACTTTCCCTTCCCAGCGAAAGCAGATATGCTCTGCTCAATTTGTTCATGGAAAGTGCGACCCGACACGAAGACGTGGGTCACACACTCCTTATTGATGCAGCCTATCATCTGTATGCGGACGAACCTCACGGATGGGCAGAAACCATCCACGAGGCACTGGAAAACGGGCTTCCTTGGCCAGAAAACCTCCTGATTTGCTTCGCAGTTTCGCTTTCCAAATCACATACCATTTACGGTTTGAGAACCGGAGCTTTGGTTTGCATCCACCCTGAGGAAGCAACCTTGGAAAAATTGCGTGAAGTCATGGGAGTTACAGGTCGCCAAACCTGGTCAGCAGCCCCTCGGATTGCTCAGTATGTTCTCAGCGAAATGCATGCTTCCGAAGAAGGCGGGGCTTCCTGGAGCGAAGAACGTGACCGCCTCGCATCCCTCTTGATTGAGCGCAGGGAAGCGTTCGTCGCAGCATGTGATGAACTAGAAGTGCCCGTTAATCCCACCCATGATGGCTTCTTTGCGTGGTATGAATGCTCTGACCCAGTCGCAGTGGCCGAAGCATGCGCCGACATGCATGTCTATCTGGTTCCACTCAGCGGGGGCGTTCGAATTGGATTGTGTGCCATTCCTCTTAAGCAAATACCCAAGGTTGCCGAGGCCCTCAAAGCAACTCAACAGTGATGTGAACTTATGACTCGTCTCTCCCGTGAGAATTTTCTCATCACTGGTTTTGTTTGCATTGTTTTCGGTGCCTTCATGACCGTTGCCGGTCTTGGTTCAATGGCCGTGACGGTTGGCTTGTTTGGAATTGTATTTTTCTTGGTCGGCATGTCAATGAGTCGACAGGTGGGCATGTCTCCTGAAGCAGTTGCAGAGTGGTCTCCAGACGGTGAAATGCTTCCGGATGCTGGGCGCGTGATGTACAGAGTTGACGTGACCCTTGATGAGCCGGTTCGTTCCTCAGTTCTGTGCGGCCCGTGCGGTCATGTAGAACTGGTTGCCGGGGGCAAACCGTCCTCTTACTCCTGCCCCTCTTGCAAGATGCTGCTGTGGGATGAGGAAGAATAAGTCGTTACATTTGAGTTATTTCAAACGGTGATTTCAAGTCGGGTGTTCTGCTGGAAGATGCATGGATGCTCCGAATCTACTGAATCCGGAGCGGCGGATGTTGCTTAAGATGCAGCAAAGCGAGCAGACCGTTTGGTCCCTTGATGAGATTTTAGCAGCATGTGAATGGTCCGACCAAGCCGTTGCAGTTGGAGCGGGGCACGGCCTTGAGAATCATGGATTTGTAACGGTTGAAGAAGACGTGACCACTGAAATCCGCTTGGATGCTGAAGGCGAGAAGGCCATTGAGTCGGGACTTCTAGAACAGCGATTGTGGGATTGGATGATGGCTGTTGAAGAACCTTCCATGCGTGCTTTACAAACTGAATTTGAACGCCATGAGGCTGGCCCGGGTGTCGGATTGCTCAAGCAACTTGGCGTGAGTATTGAGGGCGGGATTCTCGTTGCTCAAGACCCCTCTCATGTTGAATCGGTTCTAAAACAGCGTCTTGATTTTCTCAGCGCCTTGCCCGCTGAAATGGTTGAACTGGATGCCGTAATGCTCCAACATTTTAGACAACGCAAAGGTTTGATCACTTCGCTTGAACAAACGATTCGGTCATGGTCTATGACCGTTGCAGGAAATGCAGTAGACAGCGTCCACTTGAGCGAGAGTGTCGTCATTTCAGAACTTACTCCGGAATTGCTCCAAACCGATGCTTGGAAGGATGCTGAATTCAGAGCATTTGACGTGACGCTTGAATCAGCAACACCCCGTAGGGGCCGAAGCCATCCGATGCAAGCCTTGATCGAACGAATTCGTTCGGTGTTCTTGGAAATGGGATTCTCGGAACTGGTTGATGATTATGTTCAAACAGCCGGGTGGAACATGGACGCTCTTTTCATCCCTCAAGACCACCCTGCTCGGGAGATGCAAGACACATTTTACCTCAAAGAGCCCGCGAAAATGGACTTGTCAGAGGATTTGATGGGCAAATGGAAGTCCATCCACGAACATGGAGGAGATACAGGTTCTACCGGTTGGGGCGGTACTTTTTCGTTTGATACTGCTCAACGTTCTCTTCTCCGAACCCACACCACAGTGAACACCATTCAGTACCTTGCTCAACATCCAAAAGAAGCTTGTCGGGTCTTTTCAGTTGACCGTGTATTCCGTAAGGAAGCGATTGACCGCACCCATTTGCCGGAATTCCACCAGATAGAAGGCATCATCATGGAAGAAGGAGCCAACCTACAGATGTTGGTTACGACACTCAAAACCTTCTATGCAAAAATGGGATACCCAGAAGTCCGAGTCCGACCTGCATATTTCCCATACACAGAACCAAGCTTGGAAATTGAAGTAAAATGGCATGGGAAATGGCTTGAACTTGGTGGAGCAGGTATCTTCCGTCCTGAAGTCACTGAACCTTTAGGCATTGAATCTCCAGTGCTGGCTTGGGGGATGGGACTTGAACGCTTGGCCATGCTCGTTCTTGGGCTTGACGATATTCGCCAACTTTACATTTCTGATCTGGATTGGCTTCGTCAGCAACCTCTGCTTTGACTGTGTTACCCTAACTTTGATAGAGTAAATCCACCCTCGGTGTACCATGGAACCTCCCCAAGCCATCTCATTGATGCTCTCAAACGTCGAAACAATACCAGGACATTCAGTGGTCTCATCTCTCGGTTTGGTTACCGGTTCCACCGTGCGAGCAAAACATATTGGAAAAGATATCTTCGCCGGTTTGAAAAACATCGTTGGCGGGGAACTGAAAGCCTACACTGAATTACTGAATGAGTCAAGGAATGAAGCCCTTCAACGAATGATGGCTGATGCCAACTCACGAGGAGCAAACGCTATTGTGAATGTCCGTTTTGCTACATCCAACGTCGCAGCTGGAGCATCCGAACTTTTCTGCTATGGAACAGCAGTTGTCATCCAATGAGGGGATGACATGGACTCGGAACTTGTTTTCATCTTGACTTATATTGCGCTACCACTTGTCTTTACCCTTGGTTTTCCCGTATTTTCGTGGGCCATTGGCCGTTGGTATCAGAGTCGACTCATGAACGTGCTTAACGTCCAAGAAAAGCAACAGAGTGCCGCAATTGGAGGACAACTCACCGGGTCAACGTCGAATAAAATGACCTCACTCACAGCCCAAAGTTCAGTTTTACTTCATACAAGCATCGTCGTTGGACCATCAATGGGGCAGATGTTCTTCATGTGGATCAAGTCAATTTTTGGCGGCCAACTTCACTCGTACGACATCGTTACCCAATATGGACGGAGGGAAGTGGTTCGCCGGTTGCAGGAGCAAGCTACACAACTCGGTTGCTCGTCCATCGTAAATCTGCGTATTGAAACTTCGACAATTAGTTTTGCTAAAAACCAAGACAGCAAAACATCCTCGCTGGAATTTTTGGCATATGCGACTGGGATTCGTAACTGATCTTATTCCCATCTTTCTCGGAATCGCTTTTGACGGCCAACAGCCTCATCGGTTGAATGGTTTTGGTCCGGCATGGACTCACCGGGGTCAATGAAGAGGGTGTCATCATCGTACTCGTCTTCATCGTTATTCGTCTCCATTTGATGGCGAAGAAATTTCTTGAAGTGCTCCTTGCTTCCAACTTTGAAGTTGAATCCTTGTTCGTCATCGTTTGATTCACGGTTTCGCCTTCGCTCCATCCGTTCGTCGTTCATTCGTTGACGGTGCCGTTGCTGCCAGAACATTTGGAACAACATTCGCTGCATCTTTGGGTCTTCTGTTAACGGATGTTCGTCGGGCCATTCATATTCCATCACCTGTTGAATGAAAGCGTTGTACACAGTGAGGAATTTTTCCATGTCCTCAATGGTTGTGTCAACATCGGTTTCCAGTGGGGATTCATCGTTTTCTTCAGCAGTTTTATCGTTATCGTCCATCTTCCTTACCGGTGAATAAATCTGCTGAGAGTATATCAACTCCTGAGGTGGATGAGAACGCACAGTCAAAAGGGGGAAATCTGTGGGGCGTACCATGGAACTGGTGGGAACCGTGAGCAGCGGGCTGGGCAGAGCACATGTTTTCATGGCGCAGCCCCACTATCAGGAACAATTCCGGGACATCTTAGGCCAGACGGCATGGCCTGGAACACTTAACGTTCACATTGAGCCAAGCATCTTGAGCCAATACATCGCATTACGCCAGCGGGCGGGCATTGACACATTGGACGCTCCGGAACAATCCAGAGAAGACGCCCAACACCATGACGTCTCAGCCTACGAACTGATTCGGGTTCGTGGTTTCCTACGGGACGGCGTGTCCTTTGGGGGAGCCTCCGCCTTCCAAGCCACCATCACAAGCAATGGCGTTTCGGTTAAATGCGCCCTGCTCATTCCCGACTTAACTCGCCACGTTGATGTCATCGAAGTGATTTCTTCGGCCTTTCTTAGAGAGCATTTTGACCTGCGTGATGGCGATGAAGTAACGCTATCACTCCCTTGAGTTGTGATAACTCAATGGCAAGGTCCCAATCGTTGCCCATTCGCTGTAAAGCATGGTCTTGACTTCGTGCTGCGCCGCTCGCTGCCACCGAGAGCGACGGGTTCGCTCTGCAGTCCGCCCGGTTGGTGGTGGAGAAAGTGAGGTTTGATGACTCGACTCAGGAAGTGGGAATTCATCCCATGAGACTCCCCACAAAACAAGCCATTCCGGTGGTGCAACGCCAAAATCAACCGGCTTCATCGGTTCATCGATGGCTTCAACAATTTGTTTGAGCGTCAATTCACCGATGGCTAACCGGAAAAGGGCATTCGCAGTTCTTCTCACTTGATTCCATAAAAAAGCCTCGCCGGTCAACTCGAAACCGATCAGACGACCGTCTTCCATCCAGGGTTCAGCCTTCAGGATGGTTCGCATCGGATTCTTTCCTTCCTCCAAGCGAGCAAAGTTACGAGCATCATAGGTCCCAACAAAACACTGAAGCCAGGTTGTGAATTCCTCAACATCGGGGGCTTTCCAAAATTCCATCCCCTCTAATCGGTACCGGTACACTCGGAATGCAGCCATTCGCGGGTTCCAGTCTTCTTCTACTTCTTCTACGGTAAGAAATGCAATGTTTTTGTCCAAACGGTCATCAATCGCTCGAATCATCTTCTTCGGGGTAAGTGCGGTCCAAAGTTCCCGCTCAAGTGTCACGATGCCCCCGTTCACACGAACGTGAACGCCTGCATCGG
This sequence comes from Candidatus Poseidonia sp., assembly GCA_029250625.1. Taxonomy (GTDB): domain Archaea; phylum Thermoplasmatota; class Poseidoniia; order Poseidoniales; family Poseidoniaceae; genus Poseidonia. The sequence goes on from JAQXEX010000052.1 coordinate 10,132, forward strand.
TCCGACTGGACAAGACAAGGAGATGGTTTTCGTTGTCCTTGTCAAGCCATTTTAGCGACCGAAACACATTGATGAGTTCGCCTTGGACCGTACGAACATCGGGTTGAATTTGGCTGCCGTGGAAGGCGTCTCCCAGATAACCGATGCGAAAGAAAAGGCGAACCGTGGAGGTCACCCTTCGCACCTCATTCTTCGGAGCCAAGGGTTTCAATGGCTTCCTCTACCGAGTAGCCAAGAGCCCCAACTGCCCATTGGAGGGCCTGCTTGAGCCAGGGTTGGACCATTGCATTTTTGCGGGACGGGTCCATGACTTCAATGGCGTCAACAAGGTTGCGGCTGGCTGTGAAAAGGATTTCGTCAACTGGAATATCTTCCAGCTCAAGGCGCCGTGCATAGCGTTGGAACTCCTTCACAGCAACCGGGATTCGGCGGCATTCAAGGGCAAAGGATGCGAAATCAGCGATGTACTCCATGTTTTCTTCATCGAGTTCCATTGCGGTTTTGTAGGCTTTCATGATCTTCCGGCCAGCGATTACATCGTCTTGGGCTTCGGTATTTTTCATGTTTGCAAACTCTGCCCACATGTGGTGAAGTTCAGGAACGTCTGCATGGTCTTTGATTTTCCCTTCAAGGTCTGCAAGTGCCCCGTCAAGGTCACCGTTGCTGAACATTTCAATGGGGCCTTGGAGTAATTCTTCTGACATCGTTACCATCTCGTATCCCTGCGTAGGGCACAGTACTTTTCAAGCCTCGCTTGAAGCATTCAAGCATCTTCTTTGGAGATAGCGGTCTTGAGGTCTTCAAGCAGATTCGACGAGGAATGCTTCTTGTGCATCTCATTAAGCATCAGTTTCACATTTTCCCACTTGCGAATTTTGTAGAAGCAGTGCTTTGGGTCCGGGTCAACACGGCGAGAAGTGCGTTGGTAACTGAGGAAGGCGAAGAAAGACTTGAAGAAACCTTTTCGAACCTTGTTTACGGTTGAATCTCCGGAGTTATCCGACGACCCACCGCCCGATGACCCTGCGCTGATGCCGACTGACTCATCCACAAGCCCAATTCCAGAATCGGTCATGATGGTCACTGTCGCATATCCAAGCAGGGTTCCCATAGGGGTTCGCTCGACCATCACTTCTGAAATACGGTCAAACAGAATGCGTCGGTGGGAGCGTGAGAGCATAAACGAGTGTTGGAAAATAACTGCATTGGAGGTTACTGCATATGAGAAACTGCGTTGGTAAAACCATGTAGCACCGCAGAATCCGATGGTGAACACGACTCCAAACCAGAAGTAACTGTAATCAATCGGGATGAAAGGTTCCATGTTTTCTGCGAGGAATATGTTTGCTATTGTGGCCACAAGTTGGTCAATTTGAACGACAACTGGAGCGAGGGTGATGATGAGAAGAGCCGTCGTTGTCCACTTGCCAGAGGTTGAGACATTGAGCATTCGGTTGATCCAAGTGATTCCACCCATGACGACGACGAAACCGATTGGAAGGTCTTCACCGGATGAAAGTTCAAGGATGGTACTCAACAGTTTGAGACCAAATGAAGCATCGCCACTGGCTTCAGGCGGGTTGCTGAACAGAAGGTGGACTCCAAAGACCAGTATTCCAATTAGGTACATTCCCAAGAATGCAAGCGTACTTGGTCGCGCTTCACCGTTTTCTAGAACCGATTCGCCAGAGATTAATCTGTATTTCTTGTTTAGCGCATCAATGCGGGCGTTTTCGGAGGATTCAAGGGTCGTAGCCTCGGTCTTTTCGTCTTCTTCTGGTGCCGGTGAATCTGCGGACATGTCAAGGCCTCTATACTGGGTTAGAATCACTTATGACAAATACCTTACCCCGTTTGTGGCTTAAAAATCAGTGAAGGAAGCCCCATGAGTGTTCAGCGTTTCCTCTTGCCCAACCGTAACTGTTGCGTGTTCGCAGGCCGAATTCATCTTTGATTTCTAATTTCTTCAGTTCAAGTGGATATTCGTTGTACGTGAGGTGTGACCACAACCCACCTCGTGTGGGTTGGTCAAAATGCCAGTGGGCTCGGTCAACAGCTTCGACCTTGAACTGGACCGTTGTCCGCCCATTCCACATCCGAACCGAAAATTCCGGTAAAGGTGACCCCGGGCTCTGTCCGTGAGACCCTTCGACTCGATTTGAAACGGTCTTGATGACCTCAACTCTTGCGAAACGTTCGGTTCGTTGATGTTGAGCATCGTGGAACAAACCCCCCTGTGAAAGTCCGATGTGTTGAATGTCTCTACGTTTCCATGGACGTGGGTTTCGGGCGGTGATTGTTGGCGCCAGATGGGGCAGAAACCAATCAAGATACGAGCCATCTTCAAAGTGCAATACGCCCCAATACCACGGAGGCGATGGTGCTTGAACGCACACCTTCTGGAAATATGCGCTTCCCTGTACCTCTTCCCCGGCAATTGTTCCTTTGACCTTTGTTCCATGAACTCGTAAAATGTCATAGCCCATGTTGGCTGCGTAAGTTGCGGTTGAAGGCCGTGCGACTGACATCGCCGGGTTCCACGGTGTGAATTGAAGGGACATGTCTGATGGAGCGCCGTTGTTGACCGCCGCCTCATCTCCTTTCAATTCCAACCAAAAGTTGGTCATGTCGCTGGTAAGGCCCATTGACAAATCATCTTCCAGCAACGGTACAACGGCTCCTCCACCGTTTCCGAGGCCCTTTCCTGGCCAAGCAGGGTGAGTGTCGTTCATTGCGATCATTCTGCACATGCGTTTGATGTAGGGTTCATGCATTCGGGTTCCGTCAAACCACCATGCGCATACCATGCCATCGATGGCCATCCCCTCGTGTTCATCAAATCCAGGTCGTCCTTTTGGCGTCCATTCTTGTCCATTGACATCAACCAAGTCGTTATCTTTCGTTGACCACAGTACCATGAGTTGACGTCCGCTTGGATTTCCATTCGGGTCGTCCAGCATTACAAGCCACCACCACCAATCCCATGTGAGGTGCCACAACGGTTTTCGTTGGCCTAATGCCCACATGGTTGAAAAATCACCATCAAAAACATAGGGTTCCGGCAGCGTTGAGTCCATTTGCCCACCTCAATCGATTTCTTTGGATTTGAACAATGCTCCACCGACAAACCAGAACGTTGCGGCTTGGAACAGCATGACGCAAACAGAAACGACAATCGTGACCAGAGGCGTCATTCCTAATCCCGAATCGGAAGCGAATATTTCCAATGCGAGCGAACCCGTAAGCGGTTCAGAACTCTCGTATGAGCTTCCTGAATTGTTGCCTCCTGCCCACAGCCCTAGGGCGATTAAGAGGGAGGTGTCCGTCCACGTGAGAGCGGCTCCAGCATCAACAATGTTCATGGCCCACCCGATGACTGAAAATCGCAATATCGCTGCGTCAGGCGCCCCTAAGGTCGTGAGAATCATACCGAGTTCCCATGCAGCAAACGGCAGTGCGAGAATGATGCCGTGTTTCCAAAGAACGCCAAGTAAACAAAACAGCATGGCGTAAACGAGGAGGGAAAGCAGAGATGCAAGAAGCACTGCCATCCAGACTCCAAGGTCACTGAATCTGAAGAAGCCATCACTCGGTCCAAAGAATCCAGTTACCAATGCAGCAAGAACGACCATTCCCGTCATGTACGGCCAAGCCAGGCCAAGGAATCCCATGATTCGGTAAAGGAATACCTCAGACCTTGCAATTGGTTTGGAGAGCATGTAATGCATGGTTCCCGAAGACATCTCGTCTCGAATGAGGCCAGTCGCCATAAACAACGGGACAAAGATTCCAATCAAGAACACAAATCCAAATTTGCCCAGTGCTAATACAAACGCACGATGGATGGATTCCTTGGCGTATGCGTCCTCATCCGGGTCTTCATCAACGTCGTTATCACCATTGATGATGGCGTTATTGGAGTAGAATTCTGAATAGATTTGAACGTCACATGGAATGTTGTTGTTGTTGGTATCCCGTTGTGAATTTGTTTTATCTTCGGTTCTACAATCTCCATCATCGTCGTAGCCGTAGCTCCCATCAGCCAGCGAGTCGATATCAAAACCGTCTTCATTGATCCACTTTGAAGGGTCATCGGGGGCTACGGGCGGGTCAAGTAATCCAGGGTGCGATTCGGGGTCAAGGATATCGGTTCCGTAGAGGTTTTCTTGGCCGTTTGGATATCCATCCATATCAAAATCTCTTGAATCCCCATCGTTATCAATAGCGTCAAATTCCCTCAACATTGAATCGATGTAAAACATCGTCAGCACAGCCATTGCGAGGAATCCTACACCCATCACTACCCACGTGGACAACCGTTTTCGCTGCTGACGTAGCGTAAACTCAGCAACAGCCATCGCCTTGCGATCCAAGGCGCGCCAAATGGTTGGCTTCTCGCTCATGCTCCGCCCCCTGTGAGGTGTCCAAGTAACGATTCAAGGTCGTCATCTGGGTTGTCGATGAGCGTCACTTCGTGGCCGTTGTTCACAATCAATCCGGGGAGCTCTGCATGGAGTGAGCCAAAATGATAGGTCTGAATCAAAAGTTCTGTATCGCTTGGGAAACTCAACCCAAACACTGCGGGATGTTCAAGAATATCTTTGGCGAGCGAACGAGCATCCTTCCCAACGATTCGAATGGTATGCGGGATTTCATCCAAGCGTTCCCTGATGGCGTGAAGGTTACCGAGAGCCACAAGTTTTCCTTGATGAAGAATGATGATTTGCTCCGTGATGCGCTCAATCTCGTTGAGGATGTGGCTGCTTACCAAAACGGTACGGCCCATTTTTCCGAGTTCACGGATCACGTTCATCACGGTCGTTCGCGCCAGCGGGTCGCATCCTTGGAGAGGTTCGTCCAATACGATCAGTTGCGGGTCATTGACCAATGCATGAGCAATTTTTGCCCGTTGTCGCATTCCTTTGGAAAACTTTCCGATTTGCTTGTTAGCAACATCGGACAATCCTACGAAATCAAGCACTCTGGCTGCTTCTTGATTCGCCTTTTCCCGAGTCATCCCGTGCAGACGGGCAAAGGTACTCACAAAGTCCAGAGCAGTCATCCAGTCATGCATTTTTTCATGTTCGGGGACAAATCCAACTTTTGCATACGGGGCAGGATTTTTCCAGGGGTCGGTTCCAAAGAGGCGTATTTCTCCGGCGGAAGGTTTCAATTTTCCCATGAGGAGTTTGAACAGTGTTGATTTGCCAGCACCGTTCATTCCTAGGATTCCCGTGACTCCTCCACTGAGTCCAAGAGTGATGTTGCTCAAGGCGTGAATTCTGCCATAGGATTTTGAAACACCTTGGAAATAAACCACAGGCATGTCGACATCGGGCTTCCATTCTTTGGTTTGCCCCTTTCCTTCTTGTGTTGGGTCGGGCATCATTCACGGGTCACCTCCATCGAGGAAACCCTGGATGACAAAATGTACAGGGCGATTGAATTCATGGCAACGAGAGCCACCAACGAATACGTCCAAGGGTACTGGTCGTAGGTTTGCTGTGTGCCAATGATGGCTTGACCGACGTGGGCTACGCAATCATAGGGGGAAAGAAGGTACAGGATTTCCCGTTCAAACAGGTTCTTTACGATGGATGCGAGGGTTTTGGAACCAAAAATGATGGCGATGAGTCCAATGCCTGGGAAGAACTTTCCTTGGGACACGCTGGAGAGGGCAAGTCCGATACTCGTGTAGGTGATGATGAGAATGATTCCCGCAATGAAGCCTGAAAGGAACATTGGGAAGACGTCAACCATCCACGCCCATCCTCTTCCGTAAGCCAGTATTTCTGCCAAGAAATACAGCATGTAAGTCAATAGAATGACAAGTGATTGGATCAAAGCCACAGAGATGTACTTCATTCCGATGTAATCGAACCTTGAAACCGGCCGAGAGAAATACAAAGCTGAAGTACCATGCTGTCGGTCTTCAGAGATTACACTCCCTACCAGAAGAGCAGCTACCAGCGGATAAAACAAGACGTTTCTTGGGAAGAACCCTAGAACGTGGCCGTACAGATTGTCTCTGCTCACGCCAAACAATGAGTGGAACTCTGCACTCCCCACGAGGCTGGAGAGGAGCGTAAATGCAGCGTCTGTCAAGGATCCAATGAAGGCGATGAGAATGAAAATTCGTGTTGGCATGGACCAGGGGCGATGCCCTTTTTTGAAAATTCCAAGCAGGTGATGCCTTAGTATGGACCAGTTTCTCATCCATCGTGGATTCAGGGTCCCGTTCCAACTGGTGTATTTTTGTTCAAAAATTTCACCTCCTTGGGCCGTTTGAGCGCCTGTTTGAGCCGCATCAATCTCGTCTCCACTGTCTGAACCCCAAGCCACATCCATCCGGCCTTGGCCGGTGACCGGAGCTTCCGCTTCGTTAGTGGGCTCGTCGCTCATGAGGCACCACCTCCGAGAGACTCTGGTGCGTCGACCCGACGTGCTTCGATTGGAGAGGACAAAAGGTCATCACTTGATTTTACATCGTATCCCATATTTTCCATAATGGCCAGAAAGAGGTCTTCGAGAGAGGCCTCGTACTCATGCATTCTTCGGATTTGAGCGCCAACTTCACTGGCTGCTTGCAGAATATGAGTTGTTGTACGTTCTTGTGTGTTCGCAACGCGCATCACACGGCCTTCTCTTCTCACCTTGAATCCACGGTCTCGTAGCAGTTCTTCAAGACGGGTCGCTCCACCCCAAACGTGGATTTCGACTTCCCTATCAATCGCTTTTAGGTCTTCAATCCGTCCCTGTGCAGCTAATTTGCCCTTGTGAAGTAAAACGATGTTTTCACAAACACGCTCAACGTCTTCCATCAAGTGACTCGCCATGAGAACTGAGCGCTGGCCTTCATTCACCATTGTATTGAGTGTTGAAATCATAAATTCACGTGTTTTAGCATCAAGGCCGTTTGAGGGTTCATCTGCGATGATCAATTCTGGGTCATGGATAATGGCGCAAGCCAGTTTCGTGGCTTGTTTCATTCCGGTGGAGAAACTTTTGATTTCCCGGTAGCGTTGTTCCCCCATCCCTACGAACTGAAGGGCTTCATGGGCGCGATTAAGCGCTACGACGGGATTCATGCCGAGCAGTTCCCCCGAATATCGCACTTGGTGAATTGCATCCATTTCGGGATTCAGCGCGTCGTATTCGGGCATGTATCCGATACGGGCGCGAATGGCTTCACCCTGAGTCTTAATGTCAAGTCCTAAGACGGTTGCTTCCCCCGATGTTGCCTGAATGAGTCCCAAGATGGTTTTCAAAAAAGTGGATTTTCCTGCCCCGTTCGGCCCAAGAAGAGCGGTTGCTCCCCGAGGGACGGAAAGGTTGAGGTCGTCCAAAGCCACGTGTGGGCCGTAGGATTTGGAAAGGCCCTTACTGTGAATGACAAGGTCATCATCCATGGGAGCCACAAAAATACGAGGTAAACGGCGACCCTTGAAGCCTTTGCCTTTATGGGAGCAACTTAACTTATTCCTCTAGGAGTATCCCGCCTCGAGTCTTCACCGCAATTCCTTTGGTAAATACACCGAGTTCATTGGCGTTGCACTGGGATGTACCGTGACCCAACAGCACTCCCGATTCATTGAGGATGAGGCATGCTTCCCCCGGAAGGACCCATCGATCACATGCGATTACAAATCCATGGAATACATTTCTTCCTTGGCGGACATACGGTTCAGCATCGCTCGCTACCACGACACAAGCAGGGCCGTTTCCTGACGTCCCGTTCCATTCGGGAATTGGGATTGTTGTGGGCAATGGCTCAGAACGCTTACTGAACAAATGGAGCGCACCTGCGTTGGCTAGGGAAAGTCCACCGTCTCTCAATCTCGGACTGAGCATGTGTTCGCCGGAGGAGTCCAAGACGTTCTTGACACGGCCTTGGCGGTTGATGACAAATGTCGCCCCTTCTGCAATAGATTCGGAACCGACACGATCCATGTTCAACATCACCATCATTTTCTCAATGGCTTGATGTTGATTCAAAACACTGTCAGTCTCCTTTCTGTCTTCGCTTTTCATTGGGGTGTGAAGGTTTTCGGAAGACAAATTCAATCGTTCCAAGGCAGTTTCCATGCGAGCCTTGATTCCATCACCTTTCGCATTGACGCATGCATAAGGTACATCCCCCATTCCCAATCGTTCGAGTTCTCGTTGAATCCACAAATCATCGGGTCGGTGGTCAAGAACCCAATCGGGGGCGTTGACATGTGCGAATGGATTGACATCTTCAAGAGCGACGGGAATCAGCCCCAATGGCGTTAGCATGAGGGTTTGCACGTTAGGGAAATGATGTTGAAGCCAGATGAATTGGTCGATAAGTCGGTCTCTGAACGGGCCGCGAATGCCGTGAAAAATAACCGCACAATTTGTTTGGTCTCTCGATGTCCATCGCATGTGAATGGCTCTACGGGCTTTCTGTATGTGCGGGCGAACAAAGGTGTCATCTCCCGACCATTGGACGCCACCGGTTCGTGGGGTGTGTTGATTCCACACAACCCAGTCCCAGGAGTCTTCCCACATTCCTCGGTCGGTTTTGAGGTCCTTTGCAGCATCTCGGTCATTGTAGAAAAGGTCGGGGCGTTGGTTGCTGTTTAGTGCTGGCCGGGTCGATAGCCAAAGGAAGGCTTCTCGCAAAGCTGGATGTTGATGACTGCGTTGTTCAGCCAGTTGCCAGATTTTGCCGTCTCGGACGGCCTGTTTGCATCGGGCAAGTTCCGCTAGTGTGACCTCGAGGTTGTAATGAGCAAGACACTGCTCTTTTTCCAAAGCCGGCATTGCTCGGACATCGGCTGGACTCAGCATAGCAACACAAGGCATCAGCATGGGCCAATCGACCAGGTCGTCAATGCGTTCGGTTCCCCACGGAGTGAGCAAACGTCCATCTCTTGCAAACAGCGCATAGGCTGCTGAATCGAATAAGTCAGCACCAAGCGCAATTGACATTGGGAACAGCATGGGATGGCCGCAACCAAACATGTGAACGGGACGGTTCGGGGGCAGATGGGGTAACGTGGCCATCATGATTTTTGCATAATCCTTGTACCGCTGTTGTTCCATCACCGGGACGATGCCACCGATTGGATGGACTGAGAAGTCATGCGGTGCCATCAATTGTGCGGAAAGTTGGCGCAATTTACGAAAAACACCACCTTGAATCGGGCCGTTGAGCATGGTGTCACCTGAAGCGTCAACACTTGCTTTTGCCCTTTTCACCGTCTCACGCACTGCTTCTTCAACTTCTAATTCTGTCATGTCGGGGCGTGAAAATACGTCCAGCATTGTGGCGATGTCAACGCCAATAGAGCGTTGGAAGGATACAATTTCTTCAACACCGACTTCAACGTCTCCGTAAATATACGACTGAAATGTCCCTGAATCGGTCATGATGACACCGGGGAAGTCCAACAGAGTATGGACACCGTTCTCTTGCGCTTGGGCTTTAAGATTCTCATGCTTCCAAATGATGTAAGAGTTGGTGATGAGGGCACCAATGCCGTATTTGTCCCACATTTCTCGTGGCTCTATGGTTCGGATGTTTGGATTGACAACAGGAAGGAGCGCAGGTGTTTCGAGGACGCCATGCTCAGTATGCAACCGTCCAAGGCGGGCGCGACCATCCCTCTGGGTAACTTCGAATTTTCCGCGGTCTTGTTCACGGCATGGCTTTGGGTCCTTGCGTGTGCCTTCCTTCCATGCGACCATGCCCAACCCTCGGGGCTTGAATTATCAAAGCCTCGGCTGGGATGGGTGGGCTAAATTCTGTTTATGGATCGACAAACTCGACTTTACCATGGGCCAGAATGAATTCCCTTCCGAGTTCATCAAACGTGTCAAGAAGGGCTGATGAGAACTTAATTGAGTTGATTTCTTGGTCCTTCTCAAGGTCTGTTTTCACACCCTCAAGCGTACCGGGTGCCGCTCCACAGGAGAGGCATGCGCCGGTGAGGTCCAATACTATCTCAAGGCCGTGTTCTGAATCCATGCAGCGGGTTACGGCAATACCTCCACCGTGTCCGTCGAGAGCAGCCCTGACCGCACCCAAGCGAGACAACAATGCGGGGACGAAATGGTCAGAGGTTGTGAGATTTTTGAGTGACATGTTTCGCAGTCGTTGCTCTTCTTCCGGGTTCGTCGTTTCGGCAATTCGGCGTTGTGACTCTGCATCCATTGCCGCTTTTGCCTCAGCAGCATATCTCGCCACCAAGTCGTCTTCCATGCTTTGAGGTGGAAGCGTTTGGATATCAACCCTCGTCTAAAGAGACCATGTGCCGGGATCTATTGCATCACCTTCGACGGGGTGGATATGGTATCCGCTCCGATACTTTGGTTTCTTGAGAGAAACTTTTCATTACATGTAAGACTCAGTGGTGGGTCATGATAAGGAGAAGTGAAGATTATGGGTAAATGCGGATGTGGACGATCGCCTACTGGGATGTGCAAAGGATGGCACGGACTTAGTAAGGAAGAGTACGAGAAAAAACTGTTGGAACACAAGGAAGAAACCAAAAAAGAATGATTACGGTTTTGACCCGAAATCGGGTGATAGGCAAAGCCATCGCGTTTTGCCTTACTCATCTGTATCTGACAAGCAACCTGTGTGGGCTGTATGACCCACAACATCCCTTCATAAAGGGGTGATGCGAGCGACTTAATGGGTGTGACGGGAGTGAGCGAGATACTACGGATTGAAAACCTTCATGTGAGTGTTGATGAAACCCCGATCATCAAGGGTCTAACTCTCACCATCAATCGGGGAGAAATCCATGTCATCATGGGTCGTAATGGAGCTGGCAAGTCAACGCTAGCTAGCGTTCTAATGGGCCACCCTGCCTACGAAATCACCGAAGGTACAATTCATTACTTGAGCCAGCCCCTTGAAGAACTTACGGTCTTTGAACGGGCCCGGGCTGGTATGTTTTTGTCATTTCAGTACCCCGTGGTGATTCCAGGCGTACAGGTTGGAACGTTCTTGAAAAAGTCCGTACAATCCGTTCGGGACGAACCCATAAAAGGCCGAGCGTTTAGAAAAGAACTCAATGAAGCCATGAATACGCTCGACATGAACAAATCCGTTCTCTCACGATACGTTAATGATGGTTTTAGCGGTGGTGAAAAGAAACGCTTGGAGATACTCCAAATGCTGATGCTAAATCCGAAACTTGCCCTCTTGGACGAAACGGATTCTGGTCTCGATATTGACGCTCTTCGCATCGTAGCTAAAGGAATCAACCAAGTCGCTCCCGAGGCAGGTTGTCTCATCATCACCCATTACCAACGACTCCTTGACCATGTCAAACCCACCTACGTTCACGTGATGATCGACGGTCAAATTTTACTGACTGGCGGTCCTGAACTGGCTCTTGAGTTGGAAGAGAAAGGCTACGATTGGATCGATGCCGCACCGGAGGCCTGAATATGAGTGACGAAGCACATGACGCAGTCGGTGATTACCGATTTGGATTTCACGACCCCGAACATTCCACCATTCGTTTTGACAAAGGATTGTCTGAACAAGTCGTGAGGGATATTTCCGCCCTCAAAGATGAACCTCAATGGATGACCGACATTCGAGTGAAAGCCTACCAGCACTTTATCGAACGGCCAATGCCCGATTGGGGCAACTGCCATTCACTCAACGAAATTAACTTCGACAATGTCACGTATTTCCTGCGTTCTTCGGATTCAACTCAAAACGATTGGGATGATGTTCCAGAAGACATCAAAAATACGTTCAATCGTCTGGGGATCCCAGAAGCTGAACAGAAATGGCTCGGTGGAGTTACCGCTCAGTACGAATCTGAAGCCGTTTACCACTCCATCAGAGAAGACCTCGAAGAACAAGGAGTACTTTTCCTTGATATGGACAGTGGGTTGAAAAAATTCCCCGAAATCATCAAGCAATATTTTGGGACAGTAGTGCCTCATACCGATAACAAATTCTCGGCCCTCAATACCGCTGTTTGGTCGGGCGGGTCCTTCATTTACGTTCCCAAAGGAATTCATGTGGAAATGCCTGTCCAGGCATATTTCAGGATCAATGCCAAAAACATGGGGCAATTTGAACGAACTCTAATCATCGCCGATGAAGACAGCAGCATCCACTACGTTGAAGGTTGCACTGCTCCAACGTATTCAACAGATTCACTGCATTCTGCTGTCGTGGAACTCATCGCCATGAAGGGTGCAAAGATTCGTTATTCAACCATCCAAAATTGGTCCGCTAACGTGTTCAATCTTGTCACCAAGCGCGGTGTTGCCTACGAACGAGCCACCATTGAATGGGTTGACGGAAACATTGGTTCCAAATTGACGATGAAGTATCCCGCTGTTCTGTTGAAAGGTGAAGGTGCTCACGCCGAAGTCATATCCGTTGCTTATGCGGGCAAGGGTCAACATCAAGATGCAGGGGCTAAGGTCCACCACCTTGCACCGAACACCACTTCGAACATTCTATCAAAATCCATCTCAAAGAACGGAGGGCGTTCCTCTTACCGTGGCATGCTGCAAGTCACGCCAAAATCTCACGGATGCCGCTCTAAAATCGTGTGTGATGCCCTTATGCTGGACAGTGAATCTCGCTCAGACACCTATCCTACCATGGAAGTCGGCAATCCAACGGCCGACCTTGAACACGAAGCAAGCGTGTCAAAAGTCTCCGGTGACCAACTGTTTTACTTGATGAGCCGAGGATTTACTGAAGAGCAAGCCATGGGGCTCATCGTCAATGGTTTCTTTGAACCGTTTACTCGTGAACTGCCGATGGAATATGCCGTTGAACTCAACAAACTCCTTGAATTGGAAATGGAGGGTTCCATTGGATGAAGTACTCCAAGATGGAACTTCCTTCAAGGGCTGACCATTTGTGGAGATACACTCCTTGGAAACGGATCCACCCTTCAACCGTTGAAACCGTACCAGACGCCGTTCCTTTCCGATGGAGCATCAACGAAGGCGGTTCGCTCTCAGACGGAATGCCTCGGGTCATGACCGATGGAGACATCGCACGGGTTTTTCTGAGCGAACTTGGCCAGACTGGTGTCTCCCTCTCCGTTGACGGAACAACTCCTGTCGTCCACGTCCACGCAGTGGCCTCGGGTCATGTCTCAGTTGGACATCTTCATATCGAATGCAACAACGATGTAACCGTCATCGTCCACCTCTCCGGCGAAGCAGAATGGGCAGGGCTCCATGTCACGGGAACCGCTCAATCGAACGTTCGGGCATCCATTGGTTTCATCAATGAACTTTCAGCGAATTCAAAACTGCTTCGTTGCGAAGACTGGACCGTTCAACGCGATGCAACGCTTGAGATGGCTTCCCTCTCCATTGGAGGATTCCGCTGCAAGAACGATATTCGTACTCGGCTCATTGCTGCCGGAGGCAGCCTCACTCAAGCCATATCGATTCACGGCCGCGACCAGCGTCATGTTGACCACCACATCGAGATCCACCATGATGTCGGTCATACCAATTCCGACCTTCACATTCACGCAGCATGCAACGACGAAAGTCACTCCATCTCAACGGGTCTGTTGACCATTGCAGAATCTGCAAATCAATCCGATGCTGGACAGGTGTTCAAGAATTTATTGCTTTCTGAGCGCTCCCGTGCCGAAGCCATCCCCGAATTGGAAGTATTGGCGGATGAAGTCTCAGCAAATCACGGCGCAGCAAGTTCTCCGGTAAACCCTGAACAGATGCATTACCTCATGAGCCGTGGAATTGGAGAAGAAGAGGCCACTGCACTCATCATAGAAGGATTCATGCAAGACGGTTTCACAAAACTCCATTCAAAAGCGCTTGTTGATGAAATGCGCACTCGCCTGACCGTACACTTAGAGTGCGAATTAATGAGGTGAAATCATGCTTCGTGATCAATTCCCTATTTTGCAACGCAAGGTCAACGGCCACCCTTTGGTTTACCTCGACAACGCTGCGACGACCCAAAAACCTCAGGTCGTTCTTGATGCGATGAACGATTACTATTCCAAATCCAATGCGAACGTTCACCGTGCGGTTCACACACTCGCCGGAGAAGCAACCGAAGGGTACGAATCGTGCCGTAGCAAACTCAAGCAACGGTACAATGCAGACCGTGCGATTCTTACAAGCGGAACAACCGAAGCCATCAACTTGGTTGCCCATGCTTGGGGAAGAGCGAAATTGAAGTCAGGTGACGTGATTGTACTTACCGAAATGGAACATCACTCGGACATTGTCCCCTGGCAGATGCTTGCCGAGGAGCGAGGTGTTGAGTTGCGCTATGTTCCAGTTGCACAGGATTTTACATTGGATATGGAAGCCTTTGACCATGCATTGGACGGGGCTGCATTGGTTTGTGTAGTCCATACATCAAACGTGCTTGGTGTTCGAAATCCCCTTGAAGAAATCATCGATAAATCACGAGCAGTAGGGGCCCGTGTTCTCATTGATGCCGCTCAAGGGCTCCCTCACTCCACCGTTGATTTCCAAGCATTCGGGGCGGATTTCATGGCTTTCTCGGCTCACAAAATGTGTGGACCTACTGGGATTGGTGCTCTTTTGGTCACTCAATCAGCCTTTGACGAGATGGAACCCTTCATGGGAGGCGGTGACATGATCGAAACCGTGACCGTTGAAGGTTCAACGTACCAAACCAATGAACACAAATTCGAGGCAGGAACCCCCCGTATTGCAGAAGCCGTCGGATGGACTGCTGCGCTTGAATGGATGGAATCGTTTGATTTGAACAAGGAACATTCACGCTTGATTGCGATTGCTTCCTGGGTTGCAGAACAACTTCGAGGGCTTGGGATGAATGTTTACGGACGTCATGGTGAGCATGATGCAGCAGTCGTGTCTTTTCTCCATCCAACCATCAACAGCGAAGACATGGCTCATCTTCTTGATGCACGAGGTTTCGCTGTACGGACCGGACATCATTGCGCCCAACCTTTACTCCACCGACTCGGTATTTCTGGCACCGTTCGTGCATCCTTTTACGTCTACAATACACGGGAAGAAGCCGAAGCCCTGGTCGATGAACTGCGCAGCATTGTGGAGAAATTTGCATGACGTATCCAGAAGCTCTTCAAGAACTGGTTGAAGAGTTTCAGGCCATCGACGATAAACGGGAACGTCTCGAAATGTTGTTTGAACTGGCTGACGAAGTTGTAGAACTCCCTCAAGACCAGTGGGATGAGGATACACGAGTCAAAGGATGTCAATCCGAAGCTCACGTCAGAATTGGAATTGCCGAGGGGCGCATTCAATTTCTTTCTTCGGCCGATGCCCGTATGGTTCAGGGTTTGATGGGTATTTTGACCATTGCTCTTGACGGTCTAACGCCTGCACAAGCAGTACTTATTCCACCAAGTTTTGCTGAAGAGATGGGACTTCTCAATACCCTTACGCCAAGTCGCTCCAATGGATTTCGAAACATGTATGATAAAGTGATGGCTGAATTACGCCAAAACAAAGGTGATTAATGATGGTGACCAAGGAAGAAGTGATTGAGCAGCTGGATGAAGTCGAAGACCCTGAATTGGATTTATCCATAGTTGAACTCGGTCTGGTTTACGACGTTCGTTTTGAAGAAAAAGAGGAAGGAACTCACGCTGAAGTTGACCTCACACTCACTTCTCCCGGATGTCCCGCTGCCCCCGAGATCATGGCTGCTGCTCATCGGGCAGCATTGTCCACAAAAGGTCTTGATACCGTCCACATCAATTTGGTATGGACGCCTCGCTGGGACCCCAAAATTCACGCGAGCGAAGACGCTAAAATGGACATGGGCATTTGGGATTGAAACCACTTGAAGGTCAGTCTTAGAGGTAGAGCGCATCCAACGGTCTTGTTTGCTGGCGAGTCTTCAACTCGTTCTTCAATTTACATAAAGTACCAGAATGTATTGTTCCAGTACCGGTATTATTCTTCAGCATCGTCAAGGTTTCGTTTTGTTTGCCGTCCTGCAACCATCCATATGATTCCAACGAGGTTGAGGGGTGCAAGGGCTACGCCGACGAGAGGATTGGTTTTCAAAAACGACGGTGTTCCAATGGCGACCCCTTCCCACCATGGTTCACTGGGAAGCGTTTGATTGAGGAGGAACGTTTCACCGATCATTGGTGTTGTGATGGTGAGATTTTGCTCAGCCCCTTTTGATGAGACAAGCCGAAGTGGCTCATCCCATGGGTGAAAAGCCAATTCGAATTTGGAATTATGAATGGGCAGGACTGATAGGGCGTTTAGGTCTTTAGCAGCTTGAATCACTTCATCAGGAAACATATGGACGTCTTTCCATGCAGGGTCGTACTGGCCCGATTCAATAAACGCAAGATCAAACGGTCCGTACCTCTCTCCGATGACAGAAAATTCATCGGTATATCCACTGTCACCACTGAAGTACATTGACCTGTTATGCAGTTCAAAAACCCAAGAACCCCACAACGTTGTATCCATATTGAACAAACCTCGTCCGCTAAAATGTTGTGATGGAGTAAATGCTACTTGGAATTCGTCCGAGATGGTTGCCTCATCGTACCAGTCCATCTCAATGATGTTTCTCTCGTTGACGTTCCATCGGAGGAGGTGGGCTTTAACGCCGAGGGGGACATAGAAGGTTGAATCTCTGAGTTCCTCCACGGTATCCATGTCAAGATGGTCGTAGTGGTCGTGTGAGATAAACACGTAATCGATTTGAGGCAATTGACTGGGGCTGTAGGTGTGTTCGTAAGGGAATGGAGTTGGACCAAAGAAGAGCGGGTCTGTGTGTTCCTCCCCGAATAACGGGTCGGTGATGATGGTGTGGTTGAGTGATTGAATCAGTAGTGTGGAGTGCCCCAGCCAGGTGATGCTGATTTCTTCGTCCTTGAGTTCCAATGGTTGGTATTCGCGTGTTGGTAGAACCGAATTTGGCGAGCGTTGGCTGTCGCTTACCATTGCATTCCTGAGTGTACCCCAAAATGAATCGTTGGCCATTGTTTCTTCTGAATCCATGTTTTGGAAGGTCCCATCTTCAAAATGAGGTGAATCAAAGGATTCAGCTGCTCCTCCTGTTTGAGGTGAGAGGTTCAAAAACAGAACCCCGCCGAGAAGGATGAAGATGAAAAATGAGGCAATAAGTAGGCCGCTAAGCTGCCATCCACGCTTTCTTGAACGCGTAGATTCAGGTAAGGACTCATCAGTAAACAAGCTCGTTTTAGAAAGAAGCCAAAGCCCGACGCGAAAAATGATGAACGTGAACAGAAGATAGATGATGGGCTCCAAGTTCCAACGGTAGAGAAGGAGCACAAATGAAACTGCAAACAGGATGAAACCGCGAAGATACATGGTTCCTTCTGATGTTACAACAGAACTTGCTGATGACATCGTATCGCCCCGAGTGCCCCCAGAGGAAGTCAGAGGGTCTTCAGGCATGTCCGGTGCCTTTCATTGACCTATTTGAAATTCTGTGTGCCTTCTTTGGAGTTCACTCGTCAGACTTCCACTGTTTGTGCTTTTTCATGCACAGGGAGAACTCTTCCGAATCAAGATTTTCAGCCAGCCATCGGTGAACCTGAGGCCAAGGTTGCTGGTCAAACCACGCTCTGTTGTGATTTGCAAATTGGCGAACAAAGGGGAATATGGCGTCGCTTAGATGACCTGCGGGCAGTTGATTCTCGAGGGACTTGATGTATTTTGAAGCAGCTTCCCTGTGTTCGTCCTCGTTGACATCATCGTAACGGTTTGGATATTTGTAACGGTCAAGATGAAACTTGAATTCCCCATCATTACGATCAACCCATTCTTTCTCATCGGGGTTGAGACTCCAGTTCAATACGTACTGCATGATTTCAAGGCTTTCTTCAATCACCGTTCCGTCGTCCAATAGCAATACAGGAACGGTGCCTTTTGGCGAAATTTCCATCATGTGTGCGGGGCGGTCTCGAAGGATCACTTCACGGTGCTCAACTTCAAATCCAGTCCTTACGATGGCCATCCGAGCCCGCATTGCATACGGGCAACGACGAAAGGAGTACAAGATGGGAAGGTTACCATCGGTTCTTTCGTTCAATGTTTCACTTCTCCATTACGGGTTGAGATCTTCAGCGTTTAACGACGATGGTCAACACATCTCCGTCCTTCAGTTGATGTTCCAGGCCGACCCTTTGGTCGTCAAATTTGGCACTGGGTCCACGAATTCGTGCGAATCGGAATTTCCTCACGAAATCACGGTGAAGTTTGATGCAAATGTTT
>JAQXEX010000053.1 GCA_029250625.1 Candidatus Poseidonia sp.
AAGACAGGATTCCTCCAAATTCTCGCTCTCGTAATCGCATCCTTCAATCACTGGGAGCCACAGGCCGAGGTGGACTTCTGCTCCACCGGTGAGCCCGGAACCGCCGTCTGCGGCAGTGATGCTTGGAACCTCAACATACACAGATTGTACGTCAGCAATTCCGTGTGAGCCTTCAATGGAAACACGAGAGAAAACATCGCTGTCATCGTAGGAAAGGTCTGTCCTGTCCCACGGGTCAGGGTACACGTCGTACGGAGGTTCTATGCCCCCATCGTCAATTTTTTGTTCCCCAAAACATCCAGCGAGCATGCTCGTAGTAAAGAGCAACATCACGAGCCAAGGCTTGACGTCCATATGACAACCGGTGAGGCTGCGTTTCTTGAACCAATCGGATGCTTGGGCCTTAGGATTCATTGCCTTCTTTTTCAGCCATTTCGGCTCGAACTTCATCCATGTCAATTTCCTTGATTTTCTCAACGAGGTCCTCAAGGGCTTGCTCGGGGAGGGCTCCAGGTTGCATGAACACACCGATTCCTTCCTTGAAAACGATGGTTGTCGGAATTGAACGAATTCCAAACATTCCTGCGAGTTGTTGCTGGTCTTCGGTATCAATTTTCCCGAATACAACATCAGGATATTTTTCCGATACTCGCTCATACACAGGACCGTACGCCTTGCATGGGCCACACCATTCGGCCCAAAAGTCAAGGATAACAATGTCGTTGTTTTCGATGGTTTCTGCGAAAATGGGTTCGGTCAAATCAATGGTGGGCATAGAATTACCCGAGCATTGGTGCCTTTTGAACTCATGTCCTACATTCAAAGACAACAAGGGATTGCTTGATGTGCTGAATCGTCCTCCCACGTACCATGCGTAACGGCACCACACTCGCCATCCTTCTTTCAGCCCTGTTCTTGATGTCCACGGTTGGACCTGCAATCTCGATGGAAGAAGATCTAGAAATCATGTCTACAACAGGGCGAGATTCCAGTGATATCCGAATCAGTGAAATCCTCGTGTCTGCGTCTTCCGAAGACTACAACGGTACGGATTGGAACAACGATGGTTATACCGGATCATCTTCCGACCAGTTCATTGAACTCTGGAACAGCGGGTCTGAACCGATTGATGTCTCAAACTGGCTCCTTGACGATTCACCCGAGGCAGGCTCTGCCCCATGCCGTCTTGCTTGGAACACAACCATCGAAGCGGACGGATACATCGTGATTTTCCGAGACAGCTCCCGAATTGAACTGGATTATTTCGATCCGGACTCAGCAAGCATCTCTGACGCCAACGGGAATCTCATCGACTCACTTTCATACCCTGCTGAAGACTCTTGGTGGGACACTTCGTACATGAAGGACCTCTCCGGGACGGTTACCAAAGTTAGCCCACCCACCCCAGGATGGGATGGCTCAGCGACCTACGTCGTTGCTCAAAACATGGTTCGTTGCTACGGCCTTAGCGATAACACCCACGAGGGAGCATACATCCTCAAAGGAAGAGTCGTCCCTATGACTGGGGAAGCGCATGTCATCAATGAAGGACACATTCTTGTTCAAGATGGAATGATTGAAGCTGTTTGGGGCGATACCATTCCCTCAAACATTCAAATCTCCAACGTTCCTGTGATTGAGACAGATGGAACCATCTACCCCGGTTTGATCGACCTTCACAATCACTTGCACTACAATCAAGCCCCACTTTGGGACATGGATACCCACCTTTCACAAAACAGCCAAAACGAATGGGGCGGCTACAACAACCGCTACGAGTGGAAGAATCACCCCGATTACAGCGAACAAGTGACTAAGCCCAAGATGTTGGTTCACTCTGGACCCTATTGGAACATGGAATCGGAAGCCATGAAGTACATTGAGATGAAGTCAATTGTCGGTGGAACAACCGCTGCACAAGGCAGCCCAATGAACCCCAGTGACAGCTACGGGACCATCTTAGCCAGGAATATTGAGGATTACAACTTCCAAAGAGATGAAATCCATACCAAGGTCACGGAGCTCACTTCAGATAACGTCGGAAATCACATCAAGAACGGAAATGCAAGTGGGGAATTGGACGCTTGGTTTGTCCACATTGCCGAAGGAGTTGACGAACGCAGTCGGGCCGAATTTGACATCCTCGTCCAGAATAATCTGCTGGTTGGGGAACTTGTTCTCATTCACGGCGTTGCGCTTGGAGAAAATGAATTCACACAAATGGCGGCGGCAGGCTCTACTTTGGTTTGGTCGCCCCTGTCCAATCTCTTGTTGTACGGAAATACTGCAGATGTCGCAGCAGCAAAGGCTGCAGGAGTACACATCACCCTTGCACCTGACTGGGCACCCTCTGGCTCAAAATCTCCACTTCATGAACTCAAAGTTGCTGATTTGTGGGACGATGAAATGCTTGGAGACATCTTCACCGATTATGAAATGGTCGAGATGGTCACATCCGGAGCCGCGCTTGCTACAAACTGGCAGAACGAAGTCGGCACCATCAGCAAAGGAACCGCAGCAGACTTGGTCGTCGTCGACAACATCCACACCAACCCCTACCGAAATCTCATCAATGCAGTTGACCCTGACATTCGTCTTTCAATCGTTGGTGGACTGGCTATTTACGGAGACACCGACATGATGACTGCGCTCAAAGGCACCGACCACGAACCTGCCGGCGCCTTTGGAAAATCTCTGGACATCACCTACCTTGCAGCACCTGAAGGATCTCAGACCTGGGCCAGCATCACTGAAAATCTTTCCATGGCTATGCGATTTGACCCTGGTGAAATGTCAGCAGCCATTGGCGATGCATCTGACTTTAACAGCGTGACATCCGGCATGACAAACGTCGGACTTGACCCTTGGTACACCTATGGCGATCAACGATACTTCAACGTCCTCAACGGGTCAGGAAACGCCAACGCTCAAATCAGCATGTCATTGTTGTACGACCGATATTATGACCGTGCAGAGAATTTACCTGATGTTACCGACTTTGAGGTGATCGAAGGACCAACCGTCATACCCTGTGATGACGGAACCAATCCCCCTTGCAATGACGGAGGGAACGATAATTCTGGAGATACCAACGGAAATACCGATACAAGCGGCGATTCCACCGACAATGGCGGGACCGATACCAGCGACGATTCCACCGACAATGGAGGAACGGACATCCCGAATAATCCACTCGATGACCAGCAATCCAGCGAAGAAGAAACCAAGGACAAAGCCTTGTTGTTGTTCTTCGGCCTCGTTGCTGTCTTGCTTGTTGCCTTGTTCTTTGTATCCAGAGGAGGAGAAGACGCCTTAGCCGCTGAGGTTCGCATCGAGAAAATGTGGGAAGAAGGAAACGAGGAAGTATTGCAAGATGTTGCGTTTGTACCATCGATGCCTCCGATGGAACCTCCGAAAGAAGAAGAGTGAATCAGGCCAGGTCCCAAGTAGGGCCTTCCGGTGTATCCACGATAACAACGCCAAGCGCACCGAGTTCATCTCGTATGGCGTCTGCACGGGACCAATCCTTGTTGGTTCTTGCTTCGCTTCGTTGCAACAACAATCCTTCCACCTCATCAGCAATCTCGGTTCGGCGTGGGTCTTCTTCAGGCTCAGCTAATGCCATCTCACGACTTGGAAGAATACCAAGAACGGTTCCTGCAGTCTCTTCCAGAAGTTGTACTGCGAAATTAGCAAATGCATTCATGTCGGTTTCATCAAGCCCTGATTGCAACATTTTCCCGACTTCACGGGCCATACCGAGAACTTTAGCAACGGCTTCTCTTGAATTAAAATCATCATCCATGGCCCGTGCGAAACCTTCACCCATTTTTTCAAGCAAGCCCAAAGCCTTAGCAAGAGGTTGCTTCGAAGTCAAATCAGGTTTTGGAAGGCTCACTGGTGATTCATCGGTGCACGCCTTCAAGGCCGAAACATACGATTCGAGAACTCGGTTGTAATTTCGTTCTGCGTCTTTGAGAAGGGTTTCATTCATATCAATAGGTGAACGATAATGTGCGTTGATGAGAGCGAATCGGAGCACCATAGCATCAATCTGCTGTAGAATGTCGCGAATCGTCCAAAAATTCCCGAGGGATTTACTCATCTTTTCCCCATCGATGTTCACGAAGCCATTGTGCAACCAATGGTGAACGACCGGTGAATGCCCAGTGTGACATTCGCCTTGGAAAATTTCCGCCTCATGATGAGGGAACCGCAGGTCGTGACCTCCTCCATGAATGTCAAATTCCTTGTCAAAGTGGTCAAGAGACATCGCCGTACATTCGATGTGCCATCCGGGACGACCGGGTCCCCAAGGCGACTCCCATGTGGGTTCATTGGGCTTAGCTGCCTTCCATAATGCGAAATCTTTGTGGTCACGTTTCCCAGAGCCAGTTCCACCAACTCGACCGCCGGCACCAGAACGAACTGCGTCAATGGATTGGCCGGTGAGTATACCGTACTTCTCAGGGGCAGAATCAACATGAAAGTAGACGCCATCCTCGGTCACATAGGCGTGCTTTTTCTCGATAAGGTCTTCTGTAATTGAGATCATGCTGTCAACGTAATCTGTGCATCTTGGGTATGTATCGGCTCTGAGAATGTTGAGCGCGTCCATATCTTCGTAGTAGCCCTCAATGTTTTGGTCCACCAATGTTTTCCAATCTCCGTCCAGTTCGTTGGCGCGAGCAATAATCTTGTCTTCGATATCGGTGAAATTTTGCACATAGTTTACATCAAAACCACTTGCTTCAAGCCAACGGTGAATGAGATCAAAAGCAAGGTAACATCGGGCATGGCCAAGATGACAGCGGTCGTAAACCGTGACTCCACAAACATACATCGAAACTTTGCCCGGCTCAAGCGTGGTGAAGGCGACCTTTTCTCGTCGTTTCGTGTCGTGAACGCGAATGGGCATGGGTCTCATGCGGCGGTGTATGCGGCCACACTTGAAGGTTCATACGGGACCTGTGGCTAGGTAGGCGTATGGAAGAGGATTCCGAACGCCGAATTTTCGTCACCGGCGTAAACGGCCATGTCGGAAACCATATTGTTCGCGACCTGCTTGAGCATGGATACAGCGTTAAGGGCTCCGTTCGTTCACTCACCGACCCGTCAAAGGTAGACCATGTGTTGCAACATGCAAAGGATTTGGGGGTAGAAGACCGTTTGGAACTTGTTGAGGGTGATGTGTTGGATGCTGATGGTTGGTCAGAACACTTGGCTGGATGCGATGGACTGTTTCATACGGCTACCATCTACAGCACACAGGGCGACACACAAGCGATTCTAGACACAGCAAACAAGGGCACAACACACTTGTTTCACGCCGCTGCAGACGCACAAATCCCACGAGTGATTTACACCTCAAGTACCGCCGCAGTGGGAACAGAACCGAAGGGTAAAATCAAGGATGAATCCGACTGGCAGACCGACACAAACCTCCCCTACTCGACTGCAAAAACCCAAGCTGAAAAGTTGGCCTGGGAACTTGCTAAACAACTTCGTCTTGATGTCCGAGTCATCAACCCAACCGCAGTACTTGGAGGAGGTTTTTCACGCCCTACACCCAGCGTAGATTTCTTTCAAGATGCTATGAAAGGGGCCTTCCCGGTTGCTCCTAAATTTCCGATGGCCGTAGTCCATGTCCGTGATGTTGCACGAGCCCATCGTCGTGCCTTTGAGGTTGAAGAAGCAGAAGGGCGATTCATTCTCGCACCACACACGAATCAAACGCTTTCAACCATCTGTAGGAAAATACGAGAATTGTATCCAGATACGAAAGCGCCTAAAATCGCACTCCCTAACGTTCTGCTCCCCATCGCAGTATTCCAAGACTGGTTCGGAGGATTATTCGGTAAGCAACGCTATTTGACCCGCGCAGTGGTTAAATCTCTCAAGAAAGGAGACACGAATTATTCAAGTGAAAAGGCAGAGCGAGTGCTTGGTATGGAATGGGAGGGATTTGACACGTGCATCAGAGATACGGTCGACGCTTACCGTTGACCCAAAAACAAGGAGATATCCTTGCTGTTCTAAGTTGGTTGGTTCCAACGGTCACCGTGATGATTGCAATGGCCGTCCACTTTTCTAACGGAGCACGGACGTTTCCCATCTTTATTTCAGAAGCCGACTACCCTGGGCTTCAACGAACCGTGTTCACATCAGGGCTTATCCTTACTGGAATCATTCAGATGATGTTCGCCTGGCACCTTTACCATGGTCTGAACCCAGAGAGGCAGCGGCTATGGGATACATCGTGTGGCCTTGGTATCGTTGTAGGCTTCCATGTGATATTGGTCGCAATTTACGACATGTACGACCACATTGACATGCACATCTATGCATCAATGATTGCGTTCGGCGGTGGTATCGTTTGGGCCGCAATGGGACATCTCGCGCTTGATCCATCAACAAGCCCAGGTGCGAGGTTAAGGAGAATCGGAATTACATCCTCACTCATTGCGCTTGTCGTGATGATTGTGGCGTTCCAATACGCTGCGAGTACTTTTGACACCGACGGATTAACCACAGAGGAGTTTCTCAATAAGGCTCAATTTGGTATCAATTTTGCAGGGCCAGCAGAATATGTTGTTGTTGGTGGTCTCATGATGGCGTTAGCATCCTTTGGAATGGATTTAAAACGGGTTGAATCAGACAAACATGTCAGTTCTGAACACAAATCCAATCAAGCGAAATGATATCTTAACAGCATTAACAGGCTCAAAATCAACAGCAAAACCCCTAAAACAAAGACTGCGACTCTCGAGTATTTGGGGTTTGAAATCCGGTCTTGGAGATGAAACCCAATATAGGTCCAAACTGCCATTGAACATAATCCGAAGGTGGTATTGATGGTCGCTAAGACAAGCGTACCAGCAACACCGCCAGGAATACCACCGGGTTCGGACTCAAACGATGCGAGCATGACGGTCATCAAAGAAAAAATAACCATCCATTGCTTGGTGTTCACAATCTGCATGACAATCCCTGTCATCAATCCCAACTTTGGAATTGTTTCAACCGTATGGAATGTTGACTTTGAACGACCAATGAAGATCAGAAAAACTCCCAGAACGATCATGAGTAGGGAGCCAAGATAGTGCAACAATTTCCCAACGAAACTTTCTGGATTAAACGAATTGACCGCTAAACCGCAAAGTACATTCACGCCAAAGAATCCAATCCCAAGCCCGATGATCAACGGAATGTTCGAGCGCCGGCCGTGTATTGATGCATGTGCGGCGCATGTCGAATTGTTGGGTCCGGGAACGGCCATTCCAACAGCAAGAAGGGTGAGCAAAGAACCCAGGATAGTCCATTCCATAGAATTATTATCGGCACGGGGTTTATCATGATTTTTGAAATGTATAGGCGGAGTCATACCTCGACATGGAAGCGGTCTCAATGATTTTTTGATCCAGGACCGACATGGCGACATCCGCGGGATTGAAACCTGAATCGGGGCTTATTTGAGTAGAAACGTACACGTGGACGGTCATTGCACGGTGACTCAATTTATGGGCCACAGTGCCTGCATAAACCTCATTGTTCCCCGCATCCGAACGTTCCCCTTCGTGCAGTTGTGGCCCCCATAAACCACCAAACAATCCACCTTGTTGTCGCTGTTTGATGATTGGATTTCCGAGACGGTCAAATTCAACACACACCCAAAGGGTGACTTCTCTAACCTTGGTTTTCTTCGGCAAAGGATAGGCCGTAGGCGTGTCTCTACCCCGGCATGAAGTTTGAATTGGGCAACTGTGGCATTGAGGTTTTTTGGGCGTACATACGGTAGCCCCGAGTTCCATCAACGCTTGATTCCAATCTCCTGAGCGATGGTGAACCAAATGTTGGTCTGCCCAAGATTGTACGTCCCGAGCGGACGGCTCCATCAACTGATGTTGCCTCGCCATAACTCGTCTGATGTTGCCGTCAACGCAGGCGTGGGGTTGAGAGAAGGCGATGCTTGAGACCGCTGCTGCGGTGTACGGTCCAATTCCAGGAAGGGACAGCAGTGCTTCGTAAGATGAGGGAAGGGAGCCGTCAAAGCCGCCCTCTGATGATGGAAGCATAACCAATTGACTCAATGCGTGTAGTCGGCGCGCTCTGCTGTAGTACCCTGCACCTTCCCATGCCTTCAGAACCCTGTCCACAGGAGAATCCGCCATTGACTGTATCGTTGGAAAGGCTTCGACCATTCGATGCCAGAACACCATCCCTCGGCTCACTTGAGTTTGCTGAAGTAAGATTTCGCTCAGTAAAATTGCCCAAGGGTCGCTTGTCTCTCGCCAAGGTAGCGGACGTTGATTCTCATCGTACCATTGAAGCAATTTTGCTTGTGGTAGGCCACCCAAGGCACTCACACTCACGCTTCGGCAGATTCAGCCTTCTTTGCCTCAATCTTAGCGTCGTTTGCTTTGATTTGTTCCCAAACCAATTCAGCAACGTCCTTGACTTCCATCTCTGAACCGATGGCGTTGAGGCCGTCGGTGACCATGGTTGAACAAAACGGACATCCGACTGCGACAGTTTCTGCACCGGTTGCTGCAAGTTCTTTTGAGCGGATAATGTTCACACGGTCGTAGCCATCGTCAACATGTTCTTCCATCCACATTTGAGCACCACCTGCGCCGCAACAGAATGAATCACGGCCGTGTCGCTCTGCTTCAACGTCAACGCCCCCGATAGCATCCCGAGGTGCATCCAATTCGCCACCGATGCGGCCAAGGTAACATGGATCGTGGTAAGTCACCGTTCCGTCATGCTTAGGCTCTGGAAGCTTCCCTTCTTTTTGCAGATGGTTGATGAGTTGGGAGTGATGCATGACTTCAATGTCTTCGCCGCCATAGTCCTTGTATTCCTTTCCAAGGGTGTGGAAACAATGCGGGCATGAAGCCACTACTTTCTTGACACCGATTTCTTCAAAGGTTGCGAGGTTTGTTTCGGCCAACATCTGGAAGAGGTATTCATTTCCAGCACGGCGAGCTGCATCTCCACTGCATCCTTCTTGCATGCCGAGGATTCCAACATCAAGGCCTGCTTCCTTCATGATGCTGATGGTATCCCGAGCAACTTTCTTGTTCCGCTCGTCAAAGGATGCTGCACATCCTGCGAAGTAAATGTACTCGGCTGGCTCTGCTACCTTGACGTCCAATCCTTCAGCCCAATCACCGCGTTCGTGAGACGGTAGGCCGTAGGGGTTTGAGTCGGATTCTAGGTTTTCAATCGTCGCCATCAAGGGCATGACGGTGTCTTCGACCTTTTCGTCAAATTCCATCCGCTCCATCATCAAATGACGTCGGGCATCGGTAAGTTTGGGCACGTGGTCGATGTAAATCGGACATGCCTCAACGCATGCGTGACAGGTTGTGCAGGCCCAAATGGCGTCTTCTCCAAATCGAGCGATGATGTCCTCTTCGGGAGTTTCGCCAGCAAGAAGCGTTCCAGAATGATCGTTTGCATAGTGGCGGACATCGTGAATAATTTCCATTGGGTTGAGTGCCTTTCCGCTTGCGTAGGCAGGACAAACGTCCTGGCATCGGGCACATGAGGTGCAAGCCCATCCATCAATGAGGTCTCGCCATGTGAAGTCAGTGTAGTTGACTGCCCCGAAGGATTCCAAATCCAAGTCATCAAGCATAACGGCCTTGCCGTCTTCTCCTCTTGCAAGAGGTTCCATGGTCGCCATGGGTCGCAAATCGTGGAAAAATACATTCGGGAAGGCCATGACCAAGTGCATGTGCTTGGAAAGTGGAATCAAAAACAGGAACACGCAGATGGCCACCATGTGAGCCCAATAGGCTGCAATGACCATGCTGGCACTCGGCACAATTGTTACAGCAACCCACCAGCCAATGGGTTCCCAAGTTTTTGAGATGGTCGTTTCACCGGCTTCCACAACGAAGGAGGTGGTGGTGATGGTCATGATAAGAAGCAAGATAGCGTTGCCTTCAAGCTGCGACTTGCCCTTGAGTTTCTCAGGGGTAAAGGCAACCCTCCGGACCAAAGCAGCCACGCAACCAACAAAGGCGATGGTGTAGCCGGTTTCAACCACGATGTTCCAGGGACCACGAAGCATTTCAGGCAGTACCTTCTGGGAGAATTGATTGCCGGTTGCAAGGTCAAACATGTCGGTTGAGAGCATCAGGAAACCCCAAAACATGAGAACGTGAATGCCTCCAGCAACACGGTCTTTCAGAACTTTCTTTTGTCCAAGCCAACCGGTCGCTACTTCCTTGATACGAGTGCCCCAGTTATCAAACCGGTTTTCCGGCTTCCCTTTGAGGACCAAGCGAGTAGCCTTCTGAACTTGAAAGAGAAAAAATCCTCCGGAAACGCCGAAAAGAATCAACAAAATTACCCATCCAGGAATGGGTCCATAGTCCAAAAACAGAGGATGTTTCATGCAGTTCACCGCCGAAGACATGCTCCGGCAGTTCTCCGAAAGGGAGACGCACTTTGAAACCACCGTCAAAAATCAACGGTACGGCTCATGCTTGTGAGAAGGAATATGAAGGCCGACCACTTGTACTGGCCATGGGCCTTGACGGAGACGCTGCGACCGCGAGCGCGCCCGCCAAGTGCATTCTCTTCGGAGAACATGCAGTTGTGTACGGGGAGCCAGCGGTTGCTGTTGCCCTTGAACAACGTCTCCAAGTGCGCATTAAACCCGCTAAATCGTGGAGTATAGACGGCAGTTCCCTCGTCGCAAAACGTCATCCTCACATCCATCATCTCGTCCATGCACTGTGGCCCACTCCTCGCGACCCAAAACCGCTATCTGTCCACGTATCCGGAGATATTCCTCGGGCATCCGGTCTGGGTTCAAGTGCTGCATTGAGTGTTGCCTTGTGCGCTGCATTGGATGCAAGTCGAACGAGTACTGGAGGGCTTGGAAACGATGAAATGAGTCACCTTGCCCATATGGCAGAAGCAACCGCCCAATCTGGCCGTGCATCGCCAATGGACACCTCAACCAGCACTCTTGGAGGAGTAGTGGTGCTCTCCGACAAGAAAGAGGATGGATGCGAGTGGGTCTTCACTCGTGAACTCGAAACTCCTGAAGGAAAACGTACTTGGGAGATTCATACGATGACACCGCCCCGAGATGAGGTCTACCTCGTGCTAGGAAACACAGGAGTTCACGCACCGACTTCACATCAAGTCGCCTTGGTTGCTGCTGCACTTCAGGCCAATCCAAGCCGGATCAATGAGATCCGAGCGGTTGGAAGTATCGCCCGGCGTGGGTTGAAAGCGCTTCAGGAGGGGGATTACGAAGCAGTCGGCCATGCCATGAGCGAAAATCACATTATTTTGCGAAACCTAGGTGTATCTTCTGACGAACTTGAGACTCTCATCTCTGCGGCCTTGCCTTCATCCCTTGGAGCAAAACTGACCGGTGCCGGAGGCGGAGGGTGTATGGTGGCATTAACCCGTAATCCGAAAGCGACGAGTGAAGCCATAGAGCTGGCTGGTGGGCGGACACTCATTTCACGGCTTGGAAACCCAGGAGTCACCCTCATCAAAGGTCCAAAAGACACTTTCTGGCACGAATAAACATCCGAAACCCACAAGCATGAAATCGTGAGGTGCCGAAATTCCTTTTATATACTAAAGGTCATTCGGGTTATATATGACCACCGATGAAGAACGCCTAACTGTTGTCAATGTAGTTGCAAGTACCCGTGTTGCGGAAGAACTCGATCTTCCCGACATTGCTATCCAATTGAATTGTGAG
>JAQXEX010000054.1 GCA_029250625.1 Candidatus Poseidonia sp.
GCCCGGATGGTGGACCGCTGGGTGGACCTGATGGAGGCCCGGATGATGGTCCGCTGGGTGGACCTGTTGGCGGCCCGGATGGTGGACCGCTGGGTGGGCCCGTTGGCGGCCCAGACGGAGATTTGGGGTGGTCCTCGGCGGGTTCTTGAACAGGAGTTGAGGGTTCTGGCGTCTCATCAACCGCTTCTTCAGCAGAAGGTTCGACTTCTGCCGGGGGTGCTTCACTTGCTTGTCCGGGCTGGATTTCTTCTTCTGGCGATTTTTCAAGGCCTGAAATGTCTCCAAAAGCGCCGCCAAGCATGTTCTCTAATTGGTTATTTTCAGCTTCTTCTCGTGCGATTTCTGCTGATGTTTTCGGTTTCGCCATGGTAGCACCCAATTCCCCCACATGGCGCGGCTTAAATAGCGGTTGCGCCCCCGACGGGTTAAATCTGCCCGCTTGGTGTAGAGGTTATCATGCAGGATTGTCATTCCTGCGACCCGGGTTCAATTCCCGGAGTGGGCGCCTCACTCTTCCTCAAGGAGAGTTTCGTATGTCTTTTTTTCGTGGTTTATGGGCCGTGCAGGCAGAAAATACCACATCAATGGAAGTACAAGGAGCGCGTCTAAATTCTTCCCGAGCTCGATGTTAAAGGTTGACTCAAAGGCAACAAAAGATTTCGCTCCCGTTTCATTTTCCTCCGGCGGCTGAGCAATTACACCTGCCCGGTCCTCTTCATCAACCAAACCAAGATCGTATCCGGAGAAATCTGCTTGAAGTTCAAACCCAAGCCAAATCGGTTTGATCCCAAAGGAGTCCTCTGCGTGAGCAAAAGATTGGGTCTCCAGTTCTGCCCCAGGCGCGCTGCCTGCTTTTGAATCTCCATCAGAACCCTCCCCCAAACTTGCGACATAGCACAACGGGAACGCAGTAAAGGCCACGAGAGTCAATGCAAAAGCAAAGGCACGCAGATAATGGCGCCACTTCCATGAAACCATCATGACAAGTTCGCTCATAACGAGGATGACGAGGGAGATTTTGATGAAATCACGGCCAAATTTGAGCCAATCTCTCTCACTTCCCTCTGGCGCAGCGTCTTCTCCCTCTGCTGAATCGTCAACAGCCGTTGTGTTGTCGCTATCGCTTGAATTTACTGGCACAGTGGCGCTGTCATCACGTTGTAGCGTGTACAAAACGAATGAGGTTGCTCTCTCAATACGAACATCGATGAGCGTCTGTTCATTATCAATCGCCACCAGCGAATGAAACTCTGTTGGTGCTGGGCGCCCTTCTGTGTAGGATGCTTCGACTGTTGCAACCAACCATGCAGAGATGAACACATGGACTGCAAGCAACGCAGTGAGGGTCAAGCGCACGGCGCCCGAGCCAGCAAAAGCGCGCGGTCGGGGTGGCCTCATGGAGGCTGCCTACCGTTCGTGCTTTTTGAGTCACTCGTTGTTTTCACGGCGGCGGTTGCTACCTGCAAGGGCTGCAATTCCAACCATAGCCAACACTGAAAGTGGAGAGATGAACGGAAGAAGGCCTTCATCTTGGACGATATCTTCTGCAGTGTCTGGTGTTGAAGTTCCGTCATCGACGTCGTTACTGCCTTCATCAAGTCCAAGGTCCGAAACATCGGCACCAGCCTGTTCCAATGCGTCTTCAAGGGCACTGAGGTCGTGGTTTTCAACATCGACGATGTCTTCAAGGTCTTCAAAGTCGGCCATCTGAGTTTGGGCGTCTTCAGCAGGAGCTCCGGTCAGGTACCGAATGGACATGAACGTCATTGGAAGGTCCTGGCTGTATCCAGTGGTCTCAGGCCCTGCGATGACGTACTTGCCTCCATCATCGTCCATAGCGTAAAGTCCAACGCCAATAATGGCTGCATGCTCTGTACTCCACAACGGAGCCCACATTCCATCGGTGTATGGGAACTCGGGAACTTCGTTTTCCTCAAGGTCTTCAAAGGTAGTACTGAGTTGGTCGGTAAACTCTTCAGCAACATCTTGGAGACCGGATTCACTGAATGCTTCTAGAATCGTCATCAATCGGTCGCTTGGTTCGCCGGCAAGACTCACTTCTTCACACAAAGAGTCCGTGTGATAGGGTTCGGTATCTCCCTCTTCAGTAAGGGACATAACCAGACAGTAGTCTCCTTCGGACGAAACATCGTATGTGCCGTCGAAGTCCTCTCCCCATCCCTCTCCGCTAAGTTGGTGTGTTGCTGAGTGAATTTCAGTTCCTTGGTCATCTTGAATGCTAAAGTGCAGTACAGCGTCATTCGATTGTACATTGTTATCAACATAGGCGCCCCAATCAAGGGTCATTCCTTCGGAACTAAGGTCGGTCCACCCCATGGAATGGCCCACCCATATGTCGCTGCATGTTGTATCTGCTTCCATCATGACGTCGCCTGAGCCGGTAGTAATGATTGCGTTAACACAATAATCAAGCGGCCCGTGCTCGTCCGCTGAAAATTCGTGTTGAGCGTAATAATAGGAATCATAGGAGGAGTAATCGCAGCCGTAACCGGTAGCGGTCTCGCAAATGGTATTGTCTTCCAGTCCAAACACTGTTCCATCGGAGTAACTTGAAGTGATCTGGAAGTGGTATAAGGCCGCTGCTCCTTCGTCTTCTAAGTCTGAGCAATCGTTGTTGTAGTCGTTGATGAGGTCCCATGAAATCTCAGTTCCATCGTTGCAAGTAAACATACGAGTGCCGTCTTGATTTTGTTCATCTTCGCCACCGTCACAGTCGTTTTCTCCATCGTTAACAGAGTCCCAATTGATTTCATTTAAGTCGGCACAGGTGAACATACTAACGCCTAGATCGGGAAGTTCATCGGTATTGAATTCCCCTGAGTGATACACCCCCGACTCACCGTAGTTGTAAGTGTTGATGTAAAGGTCGGATTCGTCGGACCCGTCGCTGCAGTCCTCGTAGCCGTTGTTGACCCAGTATGCTGGGATCCACTGACCATCATCGCACTGCCACTCGTTCATTTCATAACCGTCATCGTTACCTTCTGCAAGGCTGGAGGCCCATTCATCAAAGATGGTATCAACGATGGAATCCTCGAAACTCGCTTGAAGGTCTTCGGCTATTTCTTCTCCGAAAGAGAGGGTGCTCTGTGCAAGAACATTGCCCATCATGGTAAACATCACTGGATTGCCTGGAGGGCAGTCAACACAGGCCACAGCGTCAACGGTCTCACCGTTTCCGAGGTCAACCACAAAGTCGTCTCCTTCCATGTCCTGTTCCATTGAGAGATATCCATTTCCTTCAAACGCCCCTTCATAGTCGCCGGAATGCAAGAACTGGTCGGAAACCGTCAAATCAAATTCTCCTGAGTCAAGTCCAAATTCTTCGGTTGGAAGTCCTGTGAAGTAGATTTCATAATCGGCTGCGCCAGTGTAAGTTCCATCTATTTCTCCACAGAGGTCAGCAACCTCAACTTCGCCCCACTCGTCCCAAACCCCATGGTCATACTCGTCCTCAGCGCAGTACCAGTTGGTTGCGGAATTGTCAGATGCTTCAATGTAGATTGGGCTTTCGGCGTCAAGACGCCAAACTGCATCGGTTGATTCCATGCTGTACCCGAAGCTGATTCCCGTAGCAAAGTCAACAGCGATTTCCTCTCCGCCACCATCCAGTGCAATATCAACATCAAGTGACATATCAGCACTTACGGTCATGTCAAGAGCCATGTCTGCGCCAACAAGGTTGTAGTCGTCAGTCAGGTACTCTGTGTAAAGCATGTCCACGGTGAGAACGTTCTGGAATTGGCTGATAACATCGATATCAAAGGAATTGGCTTCGCCACCAAATGATGCAGGTTCATTCCAGTCGGTCAGAAGAACCCCGTTGAAGATGATACCGTGTCGTAGAACGACATCGCTGGTTCGACTCCAAACCTCGACATCGTCTCCGTTACCGTCTTGGATGGTCTGCATGGTGATGTCTTCTGTTTGGTGAACGTAAACGTTGGATGAACCGGTGGTTAATTGCCCAACATCCAAGTTGAAGCCAGCCGCATCAGCGTCAGCCATAATTTCAATCAATAGCTCATCGATGTTGAGCCCACTGAGGTTGGAAAAATCATCGTCAAGGCTTGACCAGTCGTATTCAACACCGTAGTAGAATTCTGACGGTGCTGCGGGTTGTGCTTGAACCATGGTGAGTGGAGCAAGTGCAGTCAGCATTAGGAGGGTCACAAGTAGGCCGGATTGGGTGCGTCGTTTAACGGACATTAACCTAAGGGGCATTTTTGTCCATATTAAGTCTATTGCCCAGCGTATGAGGTCATTTTTGGAGGTTTTCTTTGATTTTTCGGCAAACCCGGACAAAATTTTCAAACATCTCTTTTCCAAATTCAGAATCGTTTACTTCGGGGTGAAACTGGAGCCCAAAGCGATTCCCTGCATCGTTTTCCATACCCTGAACCTTACAGGATGGGCTGCTCGCTGTGACAAAGAAGCCCTCTGGTACTTCATGGACTTCATCGTTGTGTGACTCCCAAACCGTTTGGGTTGGTTCGGTGCCTGCAAAGATTTTCCCGCCGCCTTGTACTAGATTGATTTCCATCGCCCCAAATTCCGGCTCAGGGGATTCACGTGCATCTCCTCCATAATGCCGAGCCATGAATTGATGGCCTGCACAGATTCCAAGAATTGGGATCTCCAAATCCAAAAATGCTGCGCAATTTCCCAACTCTCCGGTCAATCCAACTCGTGCTGCTCCGCCAGAAAGAATGAGGCCGTCAAGTTCACGCATTTCGCTCACGGGAGTGGTGTTCTCAATGATTTTTGTATCAACTTTGAGGTACCGTAGCATGCGCCATTCTCGGTGTGTCCATTGTCCACCGTTGTCAACAACGTCAATCACAAGAGGTTTTTCTGACATCTACGCCACCTTCCTTTCTTGGCGGTAGAGGGACGACCATGAACATGCCGATGCATCAAAGAGGGAGGGGGTTTTCGGTAAATCATGCGCACAGGTATCATGATAGGGGTGCTTCTCTCTCTATTGGTGGCCGCATTGCCTCCTGCAATGGCGTGTGAAACCGAAGTGGAGCGAGTACTCAACGGCGGATTCCCCTCACCAACCGGCATCTCCCCCAACAAAGATGAATCCATTCGTGAATCGGTACGATTGGCGGGCATCGGACAAAACGTGGCTCGTGAAATGCTATGGCAGGTTTTGATGGGCGCCGAACTCAGTGAACGAGCCATTGCGGATGAAATCGACAGGGCCATGATCGAAAACGGCTCCAACCCCGACTGGCCTTCCTTTTCCACAATTGTCGCATCCGGTGCAAACGGAGCAATTCCGCACGGCGACCCAACAAACGATGGGGCTGGCCCAAAGCAGGTCCAAATTGGGGATGTTGTCGTTGTTGACCTTGGCGCAAGAGTCAACGATTGGGTCAGCGATGTCACGAGAAGTTACGTCGTCGGTGGAACAACAAATGAAACCATTATCAAGGCTTACATGGCCGTTTACGATGCTCAAAACCTCACTTTTCCACTGATTGAAGCAGGTACGCCCGCATGGGCTTTGGACGACATTGCTCGCGCCCACATTGAAGAACAGGGCTTTGGAGAGAACTTCATCCATTCTCTCGGTCATGGATTTGGAGTCTGCGTTCACGAACCTCCGTTGCTCTCAGGTGGAACCGACGACCCCTTGTTTGGGCTTTCATACAATCAACAGCCTCTTGCACCGTACGATGCCATCACCATCGAGCCTGGAATTTACTTGGATGGGTGGTTTGGAATACGAATTGAGGATGACTTTTTGGTCAATCAAGAAGACCATGAATTCATGACTGCTGATTTGCCTCGTGATTTGGATTGGTTCATGATTGAACCCGATGCTTACGACATCTCAATGGCGTTTAACCCGCCCGTTGAAGAACGCATTGATTCAAATCAATTCTTGCCGGTCCCGTTGGGACTTGTCGAAATACTTTGTTTGGTCGGACTAGCAGGACTGCGCCAAGACCGAACGGAAGAAGACAATGAATAATTCAGAGCCGATGATGGAGCGTTATCGTCCCGCAAACTCGGCACCAAACCTTGGTTCCGTCCTTACGAGGTGTTGCACCGGCGATGTCAATGCTTGCTCCGCATTCGCACTTCACGATGTTGTCCATGAGACTCCGAAGCGGGCGGGCTTCATGAAGTGAACGCTTGGTTCATATTGTAAAACGGCACTCAAATGCAACAAAACACTTTGAAGTTGAAAACCCTTTAATTTCAGAGAGGTCGACCTCAATTTCGTTTGCCCCGTTGTCGCTGAGGATTTGGCGGAGAGCGTCTGTATCTTCGGAAAGATGTTCTCGTTCACGGATGGCCCAACCGCGAATCATAACGGGGTTGCCCGGTCGCAAAAGCGGCAAAAGGGAGGGTAGGTGGTCAAGGCTATCATGAGGTAAATTGACCAATAAAACATCAGCCTGCTCACGGAGGTTTGGGTTATCGCTCCACAGCAAAGCATCTGCACAAATGATCTCCGTCCGTTTCAATGGCCCGTCCGAACGCTTCGACTGCCAATAATCAACATTCATTCGTAAGAGTTCAACGGCGTCTGGATTCAAGTCGCCGGCAAAGCATCCATCAATCAAGCCTGGCTCTGCAAAAAGAAGAGGAAAGGCAGGCCCTACTCCTGCATAAGGGTCAGCGAGAACAAGGGGGTGACCAAGGTCAGCCCTCAACTTACGAATGGAAGTCAGTGTCTTTTCCCGTTCGCTTGATAATCGCGTTGAAAAATAGGCTTTTGCCGGGTCAACCCAGACAAAATGACCGTGTTCTCGCACCCTTGTCCGGGTGTGTTCGGTTTCATCTCGGCTTTTTAGAACGTTCAAGTCACGAACGCGGAAATCTCCCTTAACTCCCTCATCCGCGCATATGAGCCGGATGTTGGGCAATTGTTCTAGCATAGCTTGTGCGATGTCCTCTCCATGGGCCGCTGCCGGTCCTTCGAGTTTGACGATGAGAACATCGCCTTGTATTTCATAGGCCGATGGCCATGTGTCTTTGGGCAACTCTTGCAGTGCCTCGGGCAGGCGTTCGGTCCAATGCACCGGCCCCTTGCCTTTCCCCTCTACCTCTATGTGCAAATGTCCGTTCCAACAAAGGTCTGCTTCCGCTGGTGCATGTTCCACAAGCGGAATTCCTCTGAAATCACCTTCTAAGCGAACGACTCCGGCGGTTGTGAGCAACCAATTTGACGAGCGGCACAAGGCCAGCCAATCTTGAGTTTCCGCACTCGGCACTCTCAAATGACGCATGGCCTTCGCTCAAGCCAAGCGAACGGGAGGTTTGAGCATGGCGGAGAGTTCCACAACAGCACAAAACCTTCCTTCAACCGGACTTCTGCTTGTCGGAATGGGGCCGGGAAGCGTTGGAGCCATGACGCTTGAAGCCGTAGAAGCGGCCACTGCCGCTGCACACCGAAGGTATGAGGCCTACACCGCTTTGTGGCCGGATAAGGAACTCAACCTGCTTGAACAGACCATCGGCTCAATTCAGCGCGTCATGCGACCCGAGGTTGAGCAACCGGAGGAGTTGTTCGCCCTCGCATCCACTTCGCTCGTGGCCCTCTTGGTCGTTGGAGACCCACTGCAAGCAACCACTCATGTGGATTTGCAACTTCAGGCGATTGAGGCTGGTATTGAGTGCCTTGTGTTTCACGGCATCTCGATTACCACCCTTGTCACCGGCGCAATCGGCCTCTCTAACTATCGGTTTGGCCGCCAAACAACCCTTACTTATCCGTACGGCGGATGGGTCGCAACATCGCCCCTTGAAACCATCATCCTCAACCGATTTACTGGGTTGCATACACTGGCTCTCCTCGACCTGGACCCCACCGGGCTGGGGACTGGCGACCAGCGCCCAATGGATCCCAGTGATGCAGTTGAAGCGATTGTATTGATGCGTGAGAAAATTGAACAGGGTTTGTCTGAACGTGAATTTTCAAATGACAACCCTTCGGACATGATGATGAAAGAAGCCCTGCATTCGTTTGTGGGTGAAGATGTGCACAAAATACGAGTTGTGTTGTGTTCCGATATGGGCACTGGCGACCAACGTATTGTTTCGACAACCGTTGATGGTCTGAAGGACGAAGCCGGCGGTCGTCTAAATTGCATTGTTTTCCCAGCAGCCACGGGTGAAGTTGAAGAGAAAGCGTTGCTTCGTTGGGCCAAGGAGTAGAGAGAGCCATGTCGGAAAGTATACTTTTACTGCTCTCCTTTTTGCTCTTCATGCTCTTTTTTGCCGGCGTTGGACTTGCGTCAATGCGTGTCAAGGAAGATACAACGGACGATTACCTCGTCGCTGGCCGTGGTATGCACCCTGCGCTTGCAGCATTGTCAGCTGTAAGCACTTGGAATTCAGGCTACATGTTCATTGGTTTCATCGGTTTTATTATTCTTCAAGGATATTCAGCAATCTGGATCGCCGCGGTTTCTACCGTCGGGCAACTGGTTGCATGGATTTGGCTTTACAAATACATTCAGAAGGAGGGTGAAACCCGTGGAATCCGGTCGCTCTCATCCCTTGTTTCGAGCACCAGTGGCTCACCTGAAGCAAAACTAGCCGGAGTGCTTTCTGTGCTTTTCCTTTCAATTTACGCTGCGGCTCAACTGACTGCTGGAGGGGTTGCACTCGAAACCATGCTTAATTGGTCTCCGACGATTGGAATTCTCATTGGTTTTGTGCTGGTCGTGGCCTACTGCTATGCGGGTGGGATTCGAGCTTCCATTTGGACGGACGCCGCTCAATCTTGCGTGATGATTGTTGGGTCAACCATTCTGTGCCTTGTTGCACTCAAAGCGACGGGGGGATTCTCAGGACTCAACGATCAGTTGTATGCTATTGACCCTGCAATGACCAATTTTTTCCCATCAGGGCTCAAGTTTGGTGCAACGCTGTGGATTGCTGCTTTCTTCTTGGGCGGTTTGGGTGTTGCTGGACAGCCCCAAGTTGTATCTCGAGTCATGACCCTCAAAGACGACAAGGCCCGCAAAGAAGCCATGGTTTGGTTCTTCGTTTGGCAGACACCATTCATCATCCTGATGTTTCTCATCGGCTTGTCATGCCGTGTGTTGTTGCCTGAATTGGGCACCTCAGGGGCAGAAACGGGCCTCCCGCTTCTGGCTATGGAGAAATTGAGTCCGTTCCTCGGCGGCCTCATTTTAGCTTCGATTTTTGCGGCGACCATGTCCACTGCAGACAGCCAAGTTCTTGCCTGCACCGCTGCCATCACCGATGACATTCGCCCGGAATGGAGCCAAGACCACAAGACAACGAAGCGGGTGACGCTTGCCGTTGCTGTATTTGCCACACTGATTTCCCTCGTTGGACAACAATTCCCTGGATTTGGAGATTCGGTGTTCAAACTCGTTGTTCTCGCTGTCTATGGCTTGGGAGGGATCTTTGTCCCACTCATTTTGGTGCGTATGATGGGTTACGAACCCGATACCTTCCACTCGAGCACCATGATGATGTCAGCCATGAGCGCTGTGGTCGTTTGGACCCTGCTTGGATACGGCGGGGCGGATGGAATCTTCCCCTCTGTACCCGGCATGGGAGCTGCATTTGCTGCTCACTTCGCCATGTGCGCCCTACGTGATTCTTCAGTAAGCAATCCGTTCGGGCGCTACGCCGTCCCGAGTCAAAACGGACTCATCATCGGAGGTGTCGTTGTCTTGCTCCTCACTGCCACTGTAGAAGCCAGTTATATGAAACTCGGACCAAGTTCTTCATCGTCATCTGGAAACGTTGTGGGGGATTACCAAGTGAACGGAGAACTTTCCTATGTGTTGCTTGATTCAAGTTCAGAATACGTGGCAGACGGGACGCCGTGGACTCAGACCTACAATACCGACGCCATTGATGATGCTGATGAACTCAATATCGTTGGCCTGCGAGTCAGCCTATCCTACGGGGAAGATGAACAGCCGCAAGGCTTTCCTTGCTTCTCACAAACTGCAGCTGACACCATTTCGGGAACGGCATCTCATCTCGAATTCTCTACGAGTGCTGATGGGCAAAATGGCGACGGCAGTGGCTCTCACAACGCAACCGCTGAATGGTACAATTCATCGATGGTTGGGGCCATCGTCTCCGGGCTAACAATGAATGAAATCATGGAACAAGTGGATTCTATGGGTGCGGGACTTGGCGACCACACGGTTGAAGTTTCAGTTGCAGCACAGGGAGACTCGTGCAGTGTCTCTGGAGAAAATGAAGACAACGGTGAGGAAGTGACATACACGATTGAACTCGTTGTCTTTGACTACACGATTGAAGCCGTCACAGCGTGAATTGCTGGCCCTGCTTTGCCACACCCCAGCCCATGGATTGGACTTTTTCTGAAGCTTCGCTGTTTTCATCATGAAGCGGATTGGTGTGGTTCAAGTGTATGAATAGAATTTCTGGGTCGCCTTCTGTGCGATTTCCAAGTCGGTCCAATGTATCACACACTGGAGGATGAGGGACGTTGCTTTGTCGTAACGCTGGAAGTTCGTCCATGTCCCAAAAAGTACCGTCGATCAAAGCGATGTCGACCTCAAGGACGTTCAGCCATTCACGTATGGACGTGCATTGATGCCGTTCTAGCGTACTGTCCCAATCGTCGTGGTCCGGCAAATAGAGAAGGGAGTGATTTGGCCCGCGCACAACAAAGGCGTGCATGTCGGAGAGTTCTGCTCGATGAGGAACGTGGACCGGTTCAACCCTCAATTCATCTGATAGGATGATGCGGTCATCGTGCATGAACACGTGTTCTGAAAAGACGCCTTGAGCAAGCATGAGAGCCCATTGTGGAGTTTCCTCCATCAGATGAAACATCGATGAAGAGACATGGAGGTTAAGGCCGAGTGCATTCATGGTCTCTTTGCCAAGAAGCCCCAGCCCGTCAACGTGACCAAAGTGAGCGTGGGTCAAAAAAATGGATGAAAGAGGTGGGTGCTTCCAGATGGACAACTGGCCTGCTAAATGGCGGGTTGTATCAATGAGATGTCCGTTCCCTTTTTGGTCAACCAACCCCAAACTGACCGGATAGCGGTGGGCGCTCTGAGGCAGGTCGTTGCAGCATTGTTTCTGGCATCCTGCCTGAGGAAGTCCCCCGTCTTGAGCGGTCCCCAGAAGCGTTGCAGTCACCATGAACTTCGGTAATCGCTCTCTTTGATAGTGCTTTTCAATAAGATGCCAACAAAGAGAAGGCCTCAAACACTCAAGCCCTCCCCCTTCGTTTGGGGAGTATCATGGCGGGACCATCCAAAGTGGAATTTCCAGGTCAGAAAAAACAGCGCATGAAAATGCGTGGGACGAAGCAAGCCAACGAGGCCACGGCCAAAAAACTCGCTCGCCAACTCAGCGCCTTCCAAGAAAGCCCTCGTGGCCATCTTCCTGCGATGAATTTCAAAGGAAAATTGAGTTGGGGGCGCACCGACCCTGTCACAAAAACTCTGAAGGAAATCGAGCGCATCATCAAGAAAAAGGACGACCTCGGTTGGCTCTCGAAGCGTATGATGGCGCGCCGGGGAGACCCTGTTGCCAAAGCATTCGCAGGCTCACTCCACGCATCCCATGATGAGCAATTTACACTCGTTGGGCAATTTAACTCCAGCTCGTTTGGTTCTGCTTCCTATGTCCGACGAGGAGATGGGAAACCGGGTTACCTCGCCGGGATACAGAACTTTTCTAATCTCACCCTTCGCATGCTTCCGTGGGAAGACCACGCAAAGAAGGGAATGTATTTCTTCAGCTGGGAAGGAGGGTTTGTTTGCACTGGCCCGAATCCAAATCCACCAGAAGAATGGCTAGCTGATGTACTCAAGCGCTCACGATTTGACATGACCGTATCAACCGTTGACGGAAAGACGGTCTGGGTCACAGAACGGCTGGACCCTGCCGCTGTTATGGAAGGAAAGGGGGGCGAAGAAGGATTTGTGACGCTACGTTTCCATCACGGCCCAGTCGTCGGAATTGATTTTGAATCCCTCAACTCTTTCTCGAAGAAAGATGCGTCGTTTATTCATCACCTTGCATTGTCCATGCTACCTCCCCTACTCCCATCCATTTTGTCGGTTGAGGCCTTTTATCTTCCAAAAGGATGGCCTGAGGACAAGGCCTTCCCAGAGGCTTGCAGCGAAGGCACCGAACGGGTTGTTGATGCATGGCAGGGGCTGACCTTGAACGAAGGTGTGATGGCTAACGCCATTAAATCCACCACACTTGAAGGGATTGAAGACGGCCTGCTCATCGATGAAACGTGGATGTCCGGGACCGATGTTGAAGCGATTACTGGGGCTTTGGAGGCGCTTGCAGGCTCACCTGACGAACGTACGCTTACCGCCCACATACTTCGTGCTGCAATAGAACACCCTCACGAAGACAACGATTCGCTTCGGATTGAGCAAAAAGGAACAACGGAACAACGTGAAAGCGGTGGAATTCGGGTCCTCAAAGGCGTGACCTGTGGAGATATACTCTCCGCATTTTGGGAGACTCACGGAGAGAAAAGTCTTGCAGGACTCGGTCTTGAAGGTGACGAAGCTACCGCAATATGGGAACAGCAACATTCAACGCCGAAGCCTTTTGGTAAATTCCTCAAAGGTTTGGATAAAGCGACAGAACTTGCCCGGCAAAAGGCACGATTCCCAACATTGGAATCAAACGATGGGCCTGCTGCAATGATTCACACGCTCACGGTCAAAGGGCTGACTTTGGGAATGGGGTCGGTCGAGCGTGAAGCCACGGGACGCCACGATTCAATCGACCGCTCTTCGGCAGCATGGGCATGGCTTGTTGCTGTCAATCGTTCAACGGGGCAAGAGTGGCATTTTGATTCAAATGCGCGCGATCGTGGAGGAGTATGGTTTCCGGCCACAAAACATCTCCACGAAACCGGGCAAGCGTTGCTGGCCGCTCATGAAGATGAGGTCGCTGCTTGTCAGGATGCATGGCGTGAGGCGTTTTCGGCCCTTCGCACATTGATTGGAGAATGATTCTTCAGTGGGGCATAACAACCCAAATGGCTACTAAAACCAAAGAAAGACCGAGGCTCATGTTGAGCCGCCTCGCATTTTGGGGTGAATTCAGCATGGTGCTCAAGCGCGTTCCGAACATGGCCCAAGTCAGTACTGCCGGGTACCCTGCCAGTGCATTGATTGCAACGAGGATGATTTTGCTTCCTATTCCCTCGCCGAACAACGTTCCCCATGCCGCCATAAGTGCGAGAAAGTGAACCCACGCCTTTCCATTCACAAGTTGCAATGCCGCTCCCGTGCGAAAACCCAGGCGTTGCGTTTCTTTGGAATCCCCTGAGGACTTGGCCTGGCTGCGAGCAATTGAAATGCCGAGGTAAGCAATGTAAGCCGCTCCGGCATACGTCAATGCATCAAACACCGCTTCATTTGACTCAATAGAAGCAGTAGCCATGCCAACCGCAATACCAAGGGTTGACCATCCAACAACCATTCCCCAAGTCAGAGGAAGGGTTGCTCGAAAGCCGTGCTGGGCGCCATGGGCGGCGCATAGCATGTTGTTAGGTCCCGGTGAAAAGCACATGGGGACGATGAACACCAGTAGGGCAAGGAACGCAGTCCAATCCATATCACCACGCCCTAAGGTTTGTTCAAAGCGCGTTGAGGGCGTCGTTGATGTCCTTCCACAGATCTTCAACGTCTTCAATACCGATGCTGAGACGAACAAACCCTGGCACGACACCTGCCGAATGACGTACTTCTTCTGGGACGAACATGTGGCTGGAATTGAACGGGCATTCAATCAATGATTCAACGCCGCCGAGACTTGTTGCTTCGTAGATCATCTCAAGACCACGCATGAACTTGAGGGACGCATCGTCTCCACCTTTGACAACAAAGGCAACCATGCCCGAACCCTTCGGAAGGACACGTGTCGCAACCTCGTAATCGGGGTGGGACTCAAGGCTGGTGTGAAGAACATAGTCAACATGTTGGTGTTTTGACAGGCGTTCTGCAAGTGTTGCAGCGTTGTCACAAATGCGTGGCATTCGGACATCAAGCGTTCGCATTCCTCGCTCAAGAAGATAGCATGCGTGTGGGTCTGGACTTGCTCCGAAGTGGACCTTACGCATGAAGATTTGAGCGATGAGTTCCTTGGAGCCGACAACTGCTCCGCCAATGATATCGGAGTGGCCGCCAAGGTATTTTGTGGTCGAGTGGATGACCAAGTCCACGCCCATGGTAAGAGGTTTGCAGCCCCAGGGCGAGGCGAAAGTATTGTCGATGACGACCATCAGATTGTGTCGTCGCCCGATTTCAACCATGGCGGGGATGTCGCAGACCTTCAGAACAGGATTTGTTAACGTCTCAATGTAGAGTAATTTGGTGTTTGGTTGAATGGCTGCTTCATAGGATGACGGGTCCTGCATGTTAGCCATACTTACTTCAATTCCAAAACGGGTCAACTCTTCGGTCAAGAGGCCGTAGGTTCCGCCGTAAACATCGGCGCTCGCCACAATGTGGTCACCTTGATTGAGGAAGGAAAGCATGGTTGTTGAAATGGCGGCCATCCCTGAAGCAAAGGTTTCAGCATCTTCACCTTCTTCAAGCGCCGACAATTTCTGAGCCACTGCATCTGAATTCACAGTGGAAAGTCTCGCATAGAGAAGCGTGTGTTGAGCACCTGCAGCCCATCCAGCATATCGTTCATCGGTCAACTTGTAGGTTGAGGATTGAA
This sequence comes from Candidatus Poseidonia sp., assembly GCA_029250625.1. Classification (GTDB taxonomy): domain Archaea; phylum Thermoplasmatota; class Poseidoniia; order Poseidoniales; family Poseidoniaceae; genus Poseidonia. The sequence goes on from JAQXEX010000054.1 coordinate 14,719, forward strand.
AGATTGGTGTGTTAACCGCATCACCGATGTGTTGTGTGCCGCTGTGAACTGCTTTACTCGCAAATCTGTGGTTCGAGTTATCGTTCGTCATGACCATCAACAACCGTCCCACACGTGGGTTCTCCTTCAAGGGTTCTCCTTTGTGGCTTCGTCTTGTGGAGTGGTCAGTTCAACCAAAAGGTTGCCACAAAGAAGTACAGAGCCCCCGACCAATATCCACCATGTCCATGGGACGAGGCCGAGGCTGAGCCCATATACAGTCGCCCAAACCGGTTCAAATGCGTAGATGATCGCAGCTTGTACAGGATGCATGTGGCGTTGAAACATGTTGAGGGCTAAAAGGCAGAAAAACGAACCTCCAACTCCAAGGAGGACAAGTGGGAGGAGGACGCCTTTGGTCGTGAGAACAGCAGGAATCATCAGCCAAATTTCACCCGAGGCGGCGAGCATGATGGCCCAAGCCCCAGCACTGACCACCACAAAGGATGTGAGTGAAAGACCAACGGGGTCAAGGCGTTTCGTGAGGGTTTGGGTGAAGACAATATGAAGGGCGAAAAAGAAGGCTGAAATCACCGTGACAACTTCTCCCCACCCCCAAGATAAATGGGGAGGCCCTCCGATAAATCCGGCTCCAAATGTTGCAAGAAACACACCCCAATAGAGCGTTGCCCGAGGTGGGTGTTGGGTCATTCGAACGCTGAGCATCGCAGTCATCACAACGTAGAGCGAGGTTAGAAACGCCGATGTGGAGGGATTGATCTCTTCCAGAGCGACCATTTGCGTTACAAAGCCAACGAGCATCAGTCCGCCTAACAACACCCCCCCGCGCCACAACTCCTTTTCCTTCACGGCCGAACGTGCGTTGGAGAAGAACGTCAACAGCAGTACCATGGCGATGAAGAAACGTGCTCCAACTAAGAAAGCGACAATGGGGACGGTCCCATAGAGTTCCAATTCGCTTTCAAGAGCGTTCAATGCTTGCTTCATCCAAATGAATGTTGCACCCCAAACCAGCGTGACGCTGAGCAAGACAAGTGAAGCGGTTCTTCGCGTCGGATTTGACAGAGAAGCCGTCAGTTTTTCCCCCTCCCCCATGCTCGCTGGGTGATGCATGGAGGTCATGAGCATGATGGTTCATCTTCGTGAACAACGCATATCCTCAAGGAGTGCCCCTTCTGTGGAGTCTTCATGAGCGGTGTATCTGCTGTTGATTCAGTCGCCTGGAACAGCCCCATTGAAACGGGGGAACTTCCTGAAAACGGAGCTTCATTCGACACGATTGTTGTTGGTGGTGGCCCTGGAGGGGCATCTGCTGCGGGCTATTTGGCCATGGGCGGTCAACGCGTCTTGTTGATTGAAAAGGACATTTGGCCAAGAGACAAAATTTGCGGAGATGCCGTCGGTGGTAAATCTTTGAGCCACGTCAAAAATCTGGGCGTTAAGGAACATCTTGAACAGACCCCTCACTTTCGCGTCACAGGGATTCTCTTTTCATCACCAAAGGGGCATGAAGTTCGTGTCGCTCTTCCTGAAGAAGACGTTGCCCGACTTGAAGCGGGTTATGCGCTGCCCCGAGAACAATTTGACACGCTTCTGTTTCGAGAAGTTCAGGCAACCGTTCGAAAGGCGGGTGGAGCTGTAATTCAAGGCGGAGAGGTTCGACAAGTCCTCTACGATGACGGTGACGGTGGCGAAGACCCCGGGCCAAAAAGTGGCGATGCTCGCTACGGTTCAGGAGTTGTTGTACGCATCGGAGGAAGGGGTGGTGAAGAGTTGACGTTCCACGCATCCAACCTCGTTGGAGCTGCCGGTTACCGTTGCCCTGTAGCCAAGTCCATGCTTGAGGAAACGTACGATGAGCCCATGGTTGACCGCGACCACTACTGCGCTGGTTACCGCGAATATTGGACGGGTGTCAAGGGGTGCGAGTCGCAAGTCGGTGACATTGAAATTCATTTTGTGGACTCTGTCCTGCCCGGCTACTTCTGGCTCTTCCCGGTTTCTGAAGGTGTCGTTAACGTCGGAATAGGAATGGTCATGTCCGAGATGGACAAGCAAAAGAGGAAACTCAAGGCCTTGCAATCGGACGTGATTGCGAACCATAAATTGTTCAAAGACCGGTTTGCAGATGCGACCATGGTAGAAGGTTCAGGTCGCGGCTGGCAACTGCCCTTTGGCTCACCGCGAAAGAAGGCTGAATTGCAACCTCGTCGGTCTGCTGCGAACCGTGTTTTCTTGGTTGGAGATGCGGCTACATTGGTTGATCCGTTCAGTGGGGAAGGTGTTGGAAATGCATTGGTTAGCGGCGAATTGGCCGCTCAACACATTCTCGATAAGAAAGCCCCAATGGACTATCAAAAGGCCCTTTGGGAAACATTGGGTCCAGAACTCACCAATTCACACCGCATGCAGCGAATGAGCCGAAAGGCTTGGCTGCTCAATTGGTTCGTCAAGAAGGCTTCAAAGAAACCGGTCATTCAAGAAATGATGACGGAGATGATCGCCAGTAAAGAAGCGCAAGAGAACCTGCATTCGCCCTGGTTTATGTTCAAGACACTGATGTTCTGAGGGAAAAATATGGACGCTCAACTCAACGAAATCGACGCTGTTTTCCTGGACCTTGACGGGACCATTTACCTCGGCGGTGACCTCATTGAGGGGGCCGAGGCGTTTCTCCAACGCTGTACAGAACGCGGTGTCCGCCGTTATTTTTTGTCCAACAACTCGTCCAAATCTGTTGAACAATATTTGAAGAAATTGCACGGTTTAGGGTTGGAGGCAAAGGCCGATGATGTCCTTCTATCAACGCACGACCTCCTGGCGTGGCTCAAGAAAGGGAACGTGACGGAAACGTGGATGGTCGGAACTGAAGGAATGCGTAGCATGCTTGAACAACAGGGCATAGCGACGACGAGTTCTGCACCCCAATACGTCGTGCTTGGGTACGATACTGAATTGACGTATGACAAGATTTCAACCGCGAGCATTCACATGCATGCGGGCGTACCATTGGTGGCCAGCCACCCTGATATGGTGTGTCCAAGTCCTGATGGTGGACTCCCCGATGTCGGCGCCTACCTTGCAATGTTCAAAGCGACTACCGGCCACGACCCCGTACACATTACGGGAAAACCAAATGCAGGAATGATTCTTCACAAGATCGAAGCCCTTGGATTGGAACCTGGGCGATGTGCCATGGTCGGTGACCGATTGTATACCGATATGGCGATGGCTACTCGGGCGGGCGTCGTAGGCGTGTTGGTCTTGTCAGGAGAAGCAACTCGTGAAGACGTCGCTGCATTGGATGAAAATGCTGAACAACAACCAACCTTCATCGTGGAAAGCGTTGACCAACTCCTTCGGTGAGCGAAATGAATTGGCCGCAGCGATGGAAATGGTGGCGCCAGAGAAAGGTTTCATCTCCTCCAGACGACATTCACCGCGCTGGAGAATTAGCTGAACAACGCTTGGCTAAAATCAGCAGGGCTGCCGGAAAAGCCAACGGATGGAATGTCTTTGAATCGGTGCGCATCCCCGATATTGAGCAAGGTGGAAAACGGGAAATTGACCTCGTTATTGTTGGAGGTGGAACGATGCTGGTGGTTGAACAGAAACACTGGTCCGGTTCTTTTACCATCAACCACAAAGAAGAATTCATTCAAGAACGAAACAACGGAACAAGCCACAATCACAGCACCGTAAGTCAACGTATTGAACGAAAAGCCAAGATTCTTCATGAGATGTTCAAAGCACG
>JAQXEX010000055.1 GCA_029250625.1 Candidatus Poseidonia sp.
CCATGATAATATTTTGGACCCCAATCAATTACAACCGGCGAAGTGATGGCAGCAACGGCGAAAAGCGTGGCTGAAATCGTTGATGCTCCCAGTCTTTTGCCGAGAACATAGGTCTGCAAGCCAAAGAGCAACACGATAAATCGCATCAAAACTAACGATAGCGAGCCTCCTTCGTCAAAAGCAAGTGCGGTACTGAGAAGCACGGGCAGCAACGGGGGTCGGAACATTCGGTTGCTGAAGGCATCGAAATCCAGGATATTTGCATAGGTTGACGCCTGCAGAATATGGTAAGCGCCATCGTAGTGAACAGGATAGCTTGTTGCGGGCCGGATCAGTTCACAGATGATGATGACGACGACAAGCGTCAGAAGTACCAAGTGGGAAGAAGTGGATGCTCTGGATGCTTTTGGGGCAAAACGCTGAACGATGAACAAGCTCAAGGGCAACAAAAGCAAAACAGAAAACACTGATGAATTGTAACCGATGAGGATGAGATTCAACTGCAGCCATGCAAAAATCAACACCACCATCGGGGCGAACATGAACCACCGCTCAATGGCGTCAACATCAATTGACTCTTTGTCCATTATTACAAACGGTTTGAATTGAGGTTGTGGTTGTTGCGGTCCTCAAATGGAGTTGCGCGTTGTTTCAGTGCCTTTTTCACGCATCCGTACCGTGATGAACAAATCTACTGAGGTTGTTCGCAACCACCGTTCGTCATGACTGAAACATGAGACGGTTGACTTTGATTCGGTCGTACATTCCCGAGGTTTTTCCAAGCCTTACGGAACACTGCCCCGAACATGTTGAAACTCATGTTTGCTGGTTTCTTCATACCACGGTACTGACTCATGAACTTGGTATTACGGCCACAACTACCTTCTTTATCATTAGAACTACTTTGGAAAGGGCATGGACTGGAAAAGACACACTCGAACTGGAATGAAAGCAGCAGGGGCCATGGGGGCCATCAATCTCTTAATTTTGGGTTTCTTGATGGTTATTGGCTACGATACAACCCCACTTGACCCAAGTGGAGTCGAGATACCCGTTCCTGTATTTGCATTTGCAACCGTATTGGGTGGAGGGATCGTTCCCGGATTGATAGGTACGGTCGTTTGGACGAAGATTGATGGGCGCTGGAGTGAGCAATCTCGCAACATGTTTACTCTTCTCGCTCTTGTCATTGCTACGGTCATGACGCTTCCAGTCACGAACCCAAACGTTCCAACAGGCGACGCATACGTCCTGACTGCAGTGCTTCATTACTCTACGGCCATTCTTGGATGTGTGTTCATTCCGTACTTCGCAACCGCGGAGTAAGTCATACCATTCGGGTGAATTCGGCAACCGTCATGCGCCTGCAATATGGAATTCATGCTGAGTTTCTGTACCTGGTTTAGGAAACGATGGGCAAGTGTTTCACTGAAGGCGCTATGCCCAAATCCTCAGGGAAAAACATTGTTGGCTCAGGCACAGGAATCGGTGATATTTCTCGCCCAACGAGGGCGACGCGACTTGGACGTGAATCGGAGAGGACTTCGCGCTCGGTAAGCGGAGCAATCTTGTTTGAGAATTCCATGATGTCATCGTGACTTGGCATGTTTTCCATGGAAAGATTTTCACGACTGTGTCCGACGAATACATATCCTTTGTTTTCGATAAAATCCGGGTCAGCACGGTTGTCAAGGGCAGCAAATTGTGAGATGTGTTCATCACTCATGTTGATGCCTTTCATCAGCGTGTGGCGGCATACAATACGTGTGTCAAGAGATGGAAGAAGGTCAATGGTTTTCTCAAACTGTTCCCAAGCGCCATGATTGTATTTTGGCCGGCAAACATCGTCAAACACTTGCTTGTTTGGGGCATCTACCGAAACGTACAGTTGCGTAGGGAGGGTGTCCAATTTCTCGAGAACCTTTGGGAGCGTTCCATTGGTCACCAGCATCGTTGTCATTCCATGCTTATGGCACAAATCCATGTATTCTGAAAGACGCGTATAGAGGGTTGGTTCCCCGTTGAGGGAAATTGCAACATGTTTTGGGTTTTGAGCATCAAGCCATTTTTCCCGAGGTACTTTGGGGTTGCCTCCGAAGCCGGAAAGAAGGCGTCGTTGGGCGCGTACGGATTCGTACAGTAAATCAAGCGGGTCTTGATCTGTGAGTTCAAGCGTGTCCATGTGGGGCTCTCGCCAGCAGTAGGTGCAGGCGAGATTGCACTGGTCAACAACGGGCGACATCTGCATGCAGTTATGGCTTTCAACGCCGTAAAATTTCCCTTTGTAGCACTGCCGGTCTCGAAGAAGAGATTCCTTGGTCCAATGACAGGTTTTCACACCACCATGCTCACCCACAATATGGTAGCGTTGCTTCTGTAATTTGGCTTTGAGTTGAGGGTCCATGCCTGCCATGTCGTTCACTCCTAAGTCCTGATTCCACTGTCGAGCTACGCTCAGTCGGAAATGGCTCGGATGACCTGCGCTTGTACCATTGTCATTTCAATGGCTCGCTCAACGGTTGAGAATTGGGATGAAGGCATTTGCAGCCTTTTCACAAGCATTAGCGACATCGTCAAGACGTTGTAGGACCCGGTACATGTGCATGGCCGCGAGCGGGGCATCTTCTCCGTTGGTGAACACATAAGCTGCAGCCATTGCTTCCACTCCATCTGCATCATTTTCTTTGATGTTGACTTCTCGGATGAGGTCAGCCAATTTGGTTTCTGCAGCCTTAGTTTGACCGCTGATGGTGAAGTCTCGGAGTGCTTCTACAGCATCTTCGTACTTGGCAACCGTCTCAGCAACAGCCTTCGCCATCTCTTTGAGATTCTCCTTGGCTTTCTTGTCATCGAACAGAGGGCGGAAGGCCAGTTGCTCTGCGACATTTTGAGCATAGTCAGCAATCCTGTCCTGGCGCGTGACCATGTACAAGAAGTCATCAAGGCTGAGTTGTACACCCATTCTCATGTCATTGAGAGCCAAACGGCGAACTTCGGTCTTGACGTTGTCCGCCGCAAGTTCAGATTCGATGGTGGATTGAATCGCTTCGCTTGCGTCCTCTCCATCGCATGCGATGTTGACCGCATCAAGCATGTGTTCAACCGTCTTCTCCACCGCTTGTGCGTGCGCATGGAACAGTTCGAACGGCGTCACCGAATGACCGGTTCCGCCAGCATCAGAGAGTGCATCTTCGACATGGACTTCGCCACCGCTCTTCCAGATGGCGTAGCCGACGGCAATGAACGAGAGGGGAAGCAGGACGATCATGTTCAACGATTCGCCACCAGAGGCTACGAACAATACAATGGCTCCAAAAGCCGCAGCTGGAACGCTTGCGACCCAGGAGGCGGCAATTTTCCCAAACACTCGGAAGTCAACGGCTTTGGCGCCCCCTGCTAATCCAACTCCAACAACAGCACCAACGAGGGTGTGAGTTGTTGAGACGGGTACGGCCAAAAATGGCATCGAAAACACGAGAATGGTGGTCGCCGCCCCAAACTCTGCAGCGAAACCGCGTGTTGGGGTGATGTCGGTGATTTTCTTTCCAATGGTTTCCATAACCCTCCAGCCCCAAGTCATGACACCGATGGCGATTCCAGCGGAGCCGAGGAGGATGAGCCAAAGAGGAATGTCTGCTTGTTCCGTTAGCTTACCGCCGTCGCTGCTGAGGACCTGCCAGACAGCGGCCATTGGCCCAATAGCGTTGGAACGGTCGTTGGCCCCGTGAGCAAACGCAACGTAAGCTGCTGTGATGATTTGCAACCAAACGAAGATACGTTCAACGCCACGGAAACCGCGCTTCTCTTCAGTGATGTCAATCTGGCGTAGCGTGAGGTAGAGTACCAAACTCGACAAGGCACCTATCGTCGCTGCAAGCATAATGGAGTTGATTGGAATCCATGCATTGGCTGCCCATGGGTCGAAAACACCGCCTTCCTTGGCTGGCAGCCAATCGTTCTTATCGTCAATCCATTCTCTTCTGTCCGCATTTGCAATGAAGCCTTTGAGCGCCTTGAATTGAAGCGCCAAACCGAGAACAAAGAACGTGGGGAAAGCAAGCACGGGTGCGAGCCATCGTGAGCGGTCGATTGGGTTCTCGTTTTCCAAGATGAGTTTCTTGATGATCATGAACGAGAAGAAACCAAGCAATCCGCCCATAACAGGGCTTGCAACCCAGGAAACCACCACTTTCTGGACAACGTCCCAGTCGATTAAGGTAGTTTCATACTTGACTTCCAATATGAGGCCAACACCAAGGATTCCTCCGATGATGGAATGCGTAGTTGAAACCGGGAGGCCCATTCGTGTAGCAATGGTGAGCCATGTGGCTGCAGCCATCATGGCGGCAATGAATCCGAAAGCAATGTCTTGGGAAAACACAGGGTCGATAAGTGGGTCGGCGAAATCAACACTGAGAATGCCCTTTCGTACCGTATCCGTGACCGCATCGCCAGCAAAGAAAGCCCCACAAAACTCGAACACTGCAGCAATGATGACCGCTTGTTTGAGGGTGAGTGCTCTTGAGCCAACCGAGGTGCCCATGGCGTTGGCTACATCGTTTGCACCAATGTTCCAAGCCATGTAAGCACAGACTACGAGTGCTAATCCAATCAGTACTATCGTGATGTCTTCCATGACACTCCCTATCGCAACTCAGTATATATCCAAACTCCTGTATATTCTATATAGTGCTATTTAGTGAGAGGTGCGTTCACATGGCGTTAGGACCTGGCGAAAACGAAGTTCGAAAGTTGCAATCCACTGGCGGTAGCACCTTCACAATCAGCTTACCAAAGCCTTGGGTGCTCGCTCAGGGCCTCAGTGCAAGAGATTCGTTGAGGATGGATTGGCGGCCAAGCGGCGCCCTTCGAGTCACTCCTTTGGATTTGGCTACATCGTTTGGAAAGCATGTATATTTTGATTTTGAGACGCTACCGGTAAACAGCCTTCATGACCATTTGATGGGCGCATACATCTCCGGAGCCGACCTGATCACAATTGAGTTTGGAGAAGGGGGTCGTCAAATGATAAATCCGCCCATCCGACGTTTCCTTCGTGCGACGCGCGGGTTTGAAATCATAGAAGAATCGGATACTCGCTTGGACTTGCGTTGCCTCCTCAACGCCGGCGATATGCCACTTCATTCAAGCCTTAATCGAATGTACCTCCAAGTTACATCTCTGATGCGAGACGTAATTAGCGTGTTTGAGGGGGGCGACTCGGAGTTCATCAGCGATGCTGAAGAACGAGAAAGTGAGGTGGACGCTTTGTTGTATTTGATCGAGCGACAAGTCCGAATTCTACTTGATTCTCACCTGGTCGCAACAAAATTGAACCTCACTCGGACTCAGGCCCTTGAATACGCTAACCTTGCCCGATGCCTGGAGCGTATGATGGACCACGCATTTACCATGGCGCAATTCATTGTCGAATACCCGCAGGTCATAGGCCAGAATGCGGAAGAGAGTCCGATTCTTCATGTACCTGAATGGCAGTCTGCTCTGAAGGAATTGATGATCAACATCCGTATGAGAGATTCCACGCGAATTGAAGAGGCCCGACATCAGTTGAAAACCCTGCAAAAAACACTTCTGGCCTATGAGCACAATCTACTGAGTGAGAAGGGGGCTGGCCAATGGATGGCACAAAACTTGAGTCTGTCAGAATCTGTGCGTCGATTGTGTGCATATTCTCGAGACTTCGGAGAAATTCTCCTGAATCTGAAGGTTTCAACCGAAATGACGCAGGTTCGCGAAGTGGTGTTGTAAAAAACAGTTAGTTTGTATTATACACTTATGTGTTGGCGAATTCACCGCTGATTGATATAGG
>JAQXEX010000056.1 GCA_029250625.1 Candidatus Poseidonia sp.
CCTGCATCAACGTAAATGCACTGGCCCGTAACTCCTGAGGAAAGTGGGCTCGAGAGCCACAGTGTTGCTCCTGCGACGTCCTGTTGACTCACGTTCCTTCGGAGAGGGGCATTGGCTTCGACATGGTCCAAAATTCGGTCAAATCCAGGAATACCTCCTGCGGCAATCGTTCGTATTGGCCCGGATGAGATGGCATTCACTCGGTGACCTTCGGGGCCGAGATGGCAGGCGAGTTCCCGCGTCCAGCATTCCAATGCAGCCTTTGCCATGGACATGATGCCGTAATTCGGAACGTACCTGTTTGCGGCTGCATACGTCAAGGTCACCGTTGATGAACCCGGATTCAGGTAGGGGAGGGCGTGCTTCAAGCAGCGTTGTAATGAATTTGCAGAAATGGTCATGGCCGTATTGATGTCCTCTCCCTCTACGAAGAGAATCGGGCGGTCAAAGCATGCCCTTGGTGCAAATCCGATGGCGTGGATGAGGATGTCTGCCTTTTTCCCGGGGTGGTCCTTAGCGAAGGCATCAAAAAACTCCTGCGTTGTTGCATCCGCTGCAACGTCCAGTGGATAGAATCCTCCGATTGAGGGGAGTTGGTCCTTGAGTTGGAAAATACGGCTCATAAATCGCTTCTGGTACCCCAAGTAAAGCGTCACTCCGGCCGCAGCAAGTTGTTGACAAATAGCCCAAGCGATGGAGTCTTCGCTAGCGACACCGAAGACAAACGCTGTTTTCCCTTCTAAACTCAGCATGAAAACACTCCGTGACGAACAGGTGTAGTCCGCTACACCAAGCCTTTGAGTGTTGCCTTTGAAAACGGCGCTTAGAGCGCCAGTTGGTCACCTTTCTGAGTAAGCCGGGAGCCTTGATGAATTCACAGGTCCGCAAAGACATCGTCCAAGTCATCAACATCATCCAGCATGCTGTCAAGATCGTCGTCCAAATCTCCAAAGTCAAACTCGTCTTCAGATTCTTCTTCGTCGGCCACCTCAACGGGCGGGACGTACATTGGTTGTGAGTTGGCTCGCTTTCGAAGAGCCCTACTCAGCGCAACGACGAGGATGATGCCGAACAGACCTGCAGCAGCGATTCCACCGTAGAGAACGGCGTCATCCTTGCTGAATTCTTCTAAACCTCCGCCAAGACTACCAGCTCCAGTGTTCGCTTCAAGTTGAATGCTAAGGGTCGTCTCGCTAAGGGTTGCGTCTTCGTCATTGACGCTCGATGCTTGGAGGGTGATTTGGTAGCGGGCGTCTTTGGGGATTTCTGACGGAGAACGGAGGGTAAATTCACCATCAACAGTACCACCGTCTTCGGCAGCCAAGACCACAGTCGCTCCTCCTGGGAACGAGAATCCTGCCTCCTCAAGTTCATCCTGATTCAGGACAATAACACGAATGTCGTCATCACTGTTTCCATTGTTTTGGGCTTGGAACGCAATGGCGATTTCTTCACCAGAATTCATGGCCCGAGTACTCTTGTCGGCAACGCTTAGGTCAACCATTCCAAAGGCCTGAATACCCAACACTCCATCGACAGTTGCATTAGAGGTCAGCTGCTCTGGCCAATCCAAATTTTGAACGTTTGTGACAAGAGCGACCAATGTGAAATCGTGCTCCAAGGAAGCCGATGCCCTGCTGTTTCCTGAAAAGGTAACGGTGAAGTCTTCTTCCTCCCCAGCTGCGAGTGTAAATGTGTCTTCCTCAAGAGTCATTTCAACTTCTACCCCGTCCCATTCTTTGTCAACCGAGATTTGCTCCTCAAACGACGATGGGTTCGTCAAGGTACATGTGATTTGCACCTGAGGATTGCTGGTGGGTGGGCGAACATCAATTTTGGGACTTTTTTCATCGCAATCGATCTCCACGCCGGGTGCCGTTGGAAGTTGTGCAGACGCTGTCAGCGGGAAGCACATGGCAAGCATGAGAACGGCAAAAAGCGTAAACTTTCGTGTCGAAGCCATGGTGCTCACCGGTTATCGGTAGGTTCTCCCTTTCATGAATGTGATGGATGAACGGTCCGAAGATTGTTGGATTTCCAAGGATTACTTCTAGGGGGCTCAAGCACCATAGACTCGTCGAGCAAGTTCTTGGTGTGTATTCCAAAGAATGTCTTCTGGGAGTCCTGCCGCAATGAGTTGCTGTGTACGTTTAGGGACTGTTTTTGGACCCAATACCGCCCCTGGCCTGCGTAAATCATCCATGTAATCGGTTTCAAGGAAAAAACCATGGCTGGAAGCCTCATATGTACTCATCAACTCCTCCAAGGCTCCTTTTCCGATAAGGACACTTGGCGTTAAACCGTGAGTCGAAGATGCATCCACATTCGCCGGAGCATAATGGCGTACAAGTTTTACGAGGTCCATCCCTTGTTTCTTTGCGCGTTGAGCGAGGTCGGGATAGGTCGCCTCACTTTCTCCTTCCACGTGCAACTGCAATGGCAACCCTTGCTGTGCGGCGAGATGCATGGTTTCATCCAAAAGTTGGTTTGACAATTCCAAAATCCGCTCTTCTACAGGCCAATGAGGCCTCCCTACCTCTCCGACAGCGTGTGCTTCCCCTTCATCGATAAACTCCAATGCAGCATCAATGGAATGCCGGTAATTGTTGATGGCCTTTTCTTCACCAGAGACTACGTCCTCTGCGACCCACCGCTCAAACTGGTGTGCAAAAGCAGCGGGATGCGGCCCAAGAACAACACGGACTCCCAGTCCAACTTCGCCACGAACCTTAGCAGCCATGTCAATGGTGTCCTGATAGGCAGCGCGATGGCCTGCAAGTGTTTCGGGAGGTTTGGCGAAATCAGGGCAATGGACAAGGACGAGGTCGGTACCACCTGCTCGCTGAAAGTCCGTCGCAGCATCTAAGAATCGGCCGTTGCGGTTGAGATGGAAATGATTGTCCAAAATTGGACCGTCATACGTCATGGCCTTCCCTCATATTTGGTCAACAAAATAACCACGTTCAGTGAACTGATTCTTCCAATAAACGGCAGCCATGGCGACCATGTTTGGATGCCGAGCGTCGGTCACAATGCATTTTCCGTTCGGCCATATTTGCACCGTGAGCTTGTGCCGAGTATCGCTAAGAATGGTACATCCAAGGCGCGGGTCGTATTCGGTTGTCCCGGATGTAAACGAGCCAGCAATGGCTTGAAGATTGATGGATTGCTCGTACTTGAACGAAGTGACAACGGGGCCTAACTCAGCAACAAGACCCGCATCGTCCATACCAAGACGAAGCATGAGTTCCTTCGCTGCAGCTCTCGCAGCCTCAACACGATGGGTTCCGTGAACAACGATTCTCCCTTCTTCGTCGATGACAAGAGTCGCCCGAGGCCGGTCCAAGACTTTGATGACCACGCCGCTGTTGCGTTGCCCTCCAACCATCTGGACGACCTTTTCTTGGTCGATTGGAGTAGGGCATACGAAACGTACGAGTTGATTTTCTACCCGAACATCGACTGAACCTGAAGCCATTTCACTCCTCCTCCGAACCTTCGCTGTGAGTCACTGTTGATGAAATCTCCTCTTTTTCAGGAAGGCCCTTCAATGCCTCTAGAATCAGCGGTCGTTGAGGCATATGAGCGACGACAAGAAGCACTGCGTCATCGCCATGTTTAGCGCGAATAGAATGCAATGCGCCACGGATCCGACGTGCAAAACGAACGTCCCTTCGTTGGTTCAGTTCGGGCGTACTCAACCATTCGTTCAGTTCCCACCATGCAGATGCAAGAACACTGACAGAGGAGAGGTCGTTTGATTGTCCCTTTGGAGGAGGCTGCGCCAAGAAGAGATTCTTTTTGACCGACCGTTTCCATCGTTTTCCACTCCGGACCATGCCCAATAATTTCCGCCAATGAGAAACTGCTTTCGCTTGCTGGGTCAGGTAGTCGCTCCAATCTTCATCGTCAGCAAGGGGTTCAATGAAGAATACATCTCGTTCATGGCGGTCAGCATTGCGTTGTAACCTTCTCGGTTCAGGGTCAGGGAAGCGCCCCCCTTGAACGTCTTCAAGTGAGTCTATTCCTTCAAGATACTTCGAGAAAGCACCTCCAGAAATGAGACCATAGGTCATGTTAATTCCGTGGGATTCCGCCTCGTCTATTTCCTCTTGCACCCACATATCGACAACATCAGGGGATTCAAGAATCGCCAAGCCATGCCATGTGCCTCGAGGCCGCATAGCGTTCGGGTAAACCACGGTAGGCAGGGTTCCATGAATCACTACCTTGCCCCCTTCAGGGTCGGTCCAGACCTCATCGGCCCAGGTATGCTGGGAAGACATGCGGTGCCTCACTGGTTTTTGACCCAATCATGCAGGGCTTCAATGTCCCATCCTTGGTCAAAGTAACCCTGTATTTCAGATTGAGTCCATTGAGGGAATTCTTTCATCGCTTGAGCCATTGTTGGGTCAACATCAGCTGGAATTTCTGCAAGAACCTTCCCGCTTGAATCTCCACCATAGTCATCATCCTCTTCGTATTCGTCATCGAGCATGGATTCACCGCTGCTGCCTCTTCGGGCAAGAACGACAACCAATGTACCCAGAACGCCAATCACCACGACCAACAATGTCACAATGAGGAGGAAATTTGAGGAGTCGTCATCTTCTGCTACCTTGACGTTGAATGCATCGTTGGCATCGTTACCGTCGTACAAAACGTCGCCTGTCCCGTTCACGGACACAACGTAGTACATCCCGGTGGTTTGTTCGCCGAAGGGTTCGAGTACAATCTTGAACCATGCTTTCTCTCCGATACCAAGTTCGGTAACTTCAATGATTCCTTCCGAAGCAGGAGTCAGTCCGTTCATGACGGACTTCACCGTAAGCTGTGTTCCTCCCGCCATGGTGCCCGTATTGCGAACTTCAACCTCAAGGGTCATGGTATCACCAACACGAGGATCGTCATTGAGGCGGACGTTCAAAATCTCAAAGGTAGCCTCTTCGTGAATGAAGGAGTACATCGATTTATGCTGAGCAATGCTGGACACGATGGGTGAAATCGAACCGTCGTCCTGAGGCCCGCCACCAAGGCGAACACCGGACCCGGCAGAGTCAACACCAGAGACCCACATGACAATTTCAACGCCACCCATTTGGCTCTGAGGAGGGTCAAATTGTCCATCACTCAATGGCCACAGGTCGAGACAAGTGGACGAGCCAGTATATCCTCCAGGCGTGGTCCCGAGTTCAAGAGCCGCACTCATTGGTTCTGCCGTTCCGAAAGCGGTGACATATTCACTCCACGCAAGGTCATTTTGAGGGTCGTCGTAGAATTTCCAGTTGACCATCAAATCACCGTAGAACATGGCTTCAGGTTCCGCAACAGTCACTGAAATGTCGACGCAGTGGAAGGTAGCAGTGGACAAGACATCGCTGATGATATCACCCGTTGCACCTTTTTGAGCCAACCATGAATTTGCGAGAACTGTTGGTGCAGTTCGGTCAACCTTTATCTTGAAGCTGCTGCATCCATAAACAGACGAATCTTCACAATACCCGGTGGTGAAATCCTCTGCACCGGTTGGGAGATTAACCAGCTTGAATTCATAGGTGTATTCGTTTGTGAACACTGGTGCTGTGATGTTGATTTCAAACACTCCACCGGAGAAGTTGTGATAGGTGGTTTCACTGGCCTGGAAGATGTATCCTTTGTCCCTGCTCTCTTGATTGTCAAGAGTTTCTAAACGTGTGATTTCCATGGTAAGTTCAGTTTCTGGATTGACATATACACTGTTGAAGATACCGTCCTGGTAAGCGTATTGGCCTGAGAAGTGAATGGTATCACCGGAGTAAATGAATCCTTGACGGACATCTTGTGTGTAAGGTGCGCTCATGTCTTCAAAGTACGGCGTGATCATCAAGTCATTCACTGGGTCTGTACGGACATCAAGGCGAATTCCGTCGCTGTAGTACCACTTCTGGATGTAACGGCCAGGAGATGGAAGCATTCGGTAGAGAGCGTTGTCCAAGTCTTGCATAAACAACTCCGGCGTACTCTCAGCAGTCAAACCAACAACGCCCCAATCAATTCGGACCGGGATATCTAGAATGAAGTCATATTCGAACGGGTCGATAAGAGCGGTTCCATCCATTGCACGCAAGGTTGGCCCTTCGTTATCATCGTCTTCTTGAACGATTTCAATGTAAGGACTGTCGGTCCACGCAGTATCGTTGCGAGGGAAGTACCAAACGGTCATGTCGTCACGGGTTTTGTCAAGAACGATCTTGAAGTAATCAACATCCCTCCATCCGTTATCGTCGTTTGCTTCTGCAAGAAGGTGGTACGTGTTTCCAGCATACATGGTCTGATTCCACTTTCCTTCCCATTGCATTGAAGCAGAGTTGAGGAAACTGCTTCCGGATGCATCTTCAACAAAGAAGTTGCGAATAACAGGGCTTTCGGATGACATGGAAACGTAGGTTATTTTGTCGTTCTCAAATCCAGGGGCACCACCATCGATCGGGTTACCTGCTAAGTCGTAGCCTTCAATCCAAAGGGAGACCTTTCCAGCAGGGTCTTGTCCGACGTTTGCATAGTCGTTGTATTCTCCCGTGTAGTTTGCCGTTGGAGCCTCTCCGTCACCTTGGAGGGTGATGGTTGCGTACTCTGAAGCATCTGGAATTCCATCGCTGTTTGTGTCGTGGTCGTGTTGGACCCAGTAATGCAAGTCAAGTGTTGCTGGTGGATTTGGCAAATCTTGACTGCTCATTCGAATCTCTTGAGTTTCTTGAGGGACCACCCATGTATCGTCAAGCAAGAGCCGCCAATCGTCGTCGGTTCCAGGGCTCAATACTTCAATATCCAGCAAATTGGGTTCGTAGGTATCAATGGTGATGTCAAATGGAATGGCGCATGTCTCGTCGGGATTGTACATGGTAGGCGGGCAAAGAATGTCGCCACCTTCGTATCCGCGCAGGGCGAAACGATACGTTTCAACACCAGCAGCAGTACCAAGGTCAACATTCCAGTTAAAGTCGCCACCAATGGTTCCAGAGCGGTTAGCAACCTCTTCCCATTCAGTGGTGATGTTTCCGTCGGTGTTGTTGACATGCTTGAGTTCCAGAACAAGGAAGTAAGCTGCAGGGTCAGGGGAATATGGGAGGTCTTCAAGTCGAACTTCGCCTACAAGATTGATGTCTTGACCGGATTCTGCATCCGTTAGAGATTGTGCAACTCCAATGCTGTTTTGCAACTCAAAGGTTGTAATCCCAGCATCGTTTTCAACAGCATTACCAACGCTCGGGTCAAACAAGAGAGCGTCTGGAAGGCCGTTGACATTGCTTGCTGTTGTAAGCCCTGCATACATTCGGACGGCTTCAGTGTCATCCCAATTGGAATTAACACGGAAATGCCAGGTCACTTGCTTTCCGTTGGTGAATTCTGAAACGGTAGATGTCGATTCAAGCGTGATGAGGTCATGTTCGTCACTGGCTTCAGAAAATTGCATGAAGTCCGACCATGTGAGTTTGATGTAATCCGTTGGGGACTCCAACGTCACCCAAGCCTCGGACAGCGCTGTTCCGGTCAACGGGTCAACGGCGTGAGTTGTGATCACTTCATAGATTTCTCCATTTGGATAAAGTCCGGCAGGATTGTCCGTCACCGAAAGCGTGTTGGTGTATCCTGTACTCGAAGAAACAGACAATGCGCTGAACTCCACGCCGCCTCCAGTATCGGAATGAACGGCGATCGGGACACGAGCGTTAGCGCCTCCTCCCGTCCACAATGCAACTCCCTGATTGAGTTCGATATCCAATCCATCAAGAGCGTTAATGGTGGTAGAATAGTTGTACACAACATCAAGACCAACAGCATTCAAAGAGGTCCCTGATGAGGCATTAGGCGAACTGATTGCAAATCGGAAGGTGACCCAATATCGTCCGAATTCGTCTTCATGATTTCCTGCGACCGATGGATTGGTCAAGAGGCTGTTGAGGGCGTCCTTCAGCATCAGTGGGGATGAAAGCGATTCGCTGAGAATGATGCTTCTGTTCGGCATATCGCCCAAAGAAACGGTTTGTGAGCCAGCCATAAGTGACAGTTCAAATCCTTCATTCATGTCTGAGTTTGAATGAATGGTAATGTCATCAAACGAAACATCGGCCGATGAAACTTCGGACCCTGCTGGAAGCATGAAAAAGGCGCCTTCGGCCTCACCGTTAACGTTCAAGGTCATGCTCGCATCGTCTGCAGCATAGTTGATGTTGTCCACCTTGTTGAGGATGAAATTTGTTTGGCGCCCAAACATTCCAAACGCCGGTTCGGTGAAACCGTAGTCAATATCGCCATCATTAGCAACGTCAATTCGTAAGTGTTCAGCATGGTGTCCAAATTCCAAGTCAAACCAAATGCCGCTCACTTCACATGAACCCATGTAGGACACTACAGAGGTAAATCCAAGGATCGGTGCATCCAAGTCCGTTTTTACGTCCGCTGTTAGATTAACATTCGTGGACTGGCCGAGAGGTATGATGCTCACATCGGGAGATTCGCTGCAGTCATCCTGAATGTAGGGTGTTATCGACGTGATGGGATAACTGAATTTACTTCGCTCCACACTGGTTGAAAACGATTCTTGAATCAATTCGGGAGTGTATATCATAGGCATTCCCGCTCCTGGCGTTGACCATATTCCATCGGAAACAGAACCGATGGCTCCAGATGAAGCGTTGAATCCAGTTCCGACTCTTGTACCCATACTGAATCCATGCATGACCGCAGTTGAGAGGCGGTCAGGGCCTGAATCAAAGTTGAAACGAAGGTTGACTGAGAAATACTTTGAGGTGTCAATATCCCACAGTTCAATGATGTCTCCTGAAAGCCCGACCATCGGCACACCGGAGGTGTCGTTGATCACTCGATTGTTGGCATCCAATACGTCAACAGTAAGCTGTGCGGAAATTGATGTTGAGGCCTCAATACTGAGTAAACCGTAGCCGTTTGGATGATTTTCTCCTCCGAACACAGACGGAGAAATACCCCGAACGGTCATGCTTGCATTTTGGGGCAATACATCACCGAGACGGAAGTTATCGATATGCCATCCAGACATGTTGTCATCAAGAGCCACGATATTCTGGACGCCGTTGTGCTCCAAAATAAAACGAATTTGAACATAATCACCGATGAAATCATTCAAGTCGACTGCAAGAGTTGCCCAACCGGTTGGGTTCTGGGCGTATGTTGAGGAGCCAGCAAGACCGTAATTTTTGGTGCTTGAGGCGGTGTTTAATCCACTGCATCCTGTGTCTACTTTGTTGTCCAACTGCCATCCATTTGCCCGTTGAGCGTACCCTTGTCCGAAACTGACCCCCGTACTGTTTCCAATGTCAATCGGCAAAAACTGGAATCCTGATGCGTCGGGAGGGAAACCGGGATTTGGAGAGGAGCGGATTTGCATGTAGGCACAGTCGGCGTAACGAATTGAATTTTGCGCACTGCCTGCATATGCCTCAAGGTTGTGCCAGGAAGAAAAGGTTGCCGTCTTGCTCTTGAGCGTTGGGTCAACATACAATTCTGGAGAATTCAAGTAAAGTTCGTACGGGAGTTCGCCGTTGTCGTCAGTGTAATTGTTATCTCCTAGGTTTGTGCCCCAGCAATCGTCACCAGAAGCACAACTCGCAGGCGCATCCGTTGCGGCCAAAGCCCCATGAGCCCAACCTTGACTCTGACCAGGAGGACTTGAGAAATCCATGAATCCACCAAACGTTCCTTCGAAGTCGGTCAAGAATCCTTCTGCCTTGAGGGCCAGAGGTGTAGCATCACCTGAACTGTCTTCGTATTGGAACATGGTCTCATCCGAAAACTCGGTCAGTTGATTGTTATGAGCCGGGTTCCAAACTCGGTCACTGGTGTCCAAGTCGATCCGTGAGTGGGCAGCATGCTCCACCATTTTCGTGGAGATGGTCATCGAGGCTCCTGTCACGGTTTCTCCAACCGGAAGGTCGATGGCCCCGTCGACAATATTGGTCAGTGTTGCACCGTTTCGTAGTTCAACATCAACTTCTGATGAACCGTCTGCGAAGGTTGTGACGCTTGCACCGGCGAACGGAGCAAGGAGCATCAAGAATACGAGGAAAAATGGTGTACTTCTACGGGGTGTTTCATTCGGCATGGTGTCACCTACACTCCCCGGAGGATTCATCCACCTAAAACCTCGTCGCTCTCCTGTCGATGTCTTTTAAAAACCAATGATTCAGAAGCCGATGTTTAACATGAGTTATGAGGGAGAACTCCTTGGGAGAAGCATGGACCCTTACTCTACCGAACCCGTCACGCTTATTGAGGAGGTTTTCCCCCAGGACACCAATGCCTACAATACTCTCTTTGGAGGACGACTCCTTTCCTTGATGGACAAAGCGGGAGGCATTGCATGTGCGAAATTCGCCCACCGTGAATTTGTCACGATTTCAATTGACACCTTGACATTTATCGCACCTGCACGCCAAGGCGACCTTTTGGAAGTTACCGGAGAAGTCGTCTTCACCAGCAGCCACACAGCGTGTACCAAAGTCACAGCTTACACCATGAGCAAGGCCACATGGGAAAAGAGCATTATTTGCGAAGGCTACTTTTTCTTTGTGGCCATCGATTCGATGATGCGCCCAATCCCAATTCCCCAATACACTCCGGAAACAGACGATCAAAAAGACGAGTGGGCCAAAGCAAAGGCCATCCGTGAGAACATGCTGGCTCAAAAGGCTAAACGGTCTTCTTGAAACCACCCCCACCTTCATGAGGAGGGCTCCGGTGGGCGACGTATGGTCGTACTC
>JAQXEX010000057.1 GCA_029250625.1 Candidatus Poseidonia sp.
ATGACATCAAGTTCAGGATTGTATCCTGCTTCCTCTATGGCTTCCCGAAGCCGAGGAAGAATCACTTCACTCATCTCAATGGTTAAATCATCAATTCGCAGCGATTTATGGAAGTCTTTCCGGGACAATAATCGCTTGGCGTAACCGGATAATGCTTCATCGTCATGACGCGCCCAACGAGGCAGTGCCACTTTGACATGAGCATCGTTAAGCGCTGCATACTGCAGAGCAGTGAGTTCCGTATTGAGCAGCATTTGCTCAAGTTCTTCGGTTAAGGACAAAGAGCCGTTTTGGGCAAGAAGACGCGCCCGTCCGAGCATGTTGACCAAGTAGTTTTGAGTCAACATGTTGACCTTGTGGAAATAGACTTGCTGATACATGTGGTATCGAGTCACCAAATAGGCCTCAATGGCTGGCAGACCCCATTGTTTGACAAATAATCTACCGTCGTCCCCTACTCGAAGAGCACGCATGACACGGGCACTGTCAAATCCTCCGATTTGTGCCCCGGTGTTGGCTTGGTCCCGAATCATGTAATCCATACGGTCAACGTCAACTTGGCTGCTGACGATTTCCTTCAGGAACTTCGGGATGGCAATGCCTTCGTGTTCATCGCAGCCATCCATGATGGCGAAGAGACGCTGAAGACGTTGTTTACCGAGCACGTCTTCGACGACGGTACCGATTGCTGTGTCATTGGATTCAAGCATACGCCGCCCCCATGTTTCATGCGATGCAAACGTCGCATATACCCTCGGAGTTTCCAAAAGATGAGAATAGGGGGGGTGGCCGATGTCATGGAGCAAAGCCGCTAACTGAACCAATTCTGCATCATCGTCGCTGATGATTCCGGGGTGAGCCGTCTCAAGGTGATGAATAAATCGTCCAGCCAGATGGTATGCGCCGAGGGAGTGTGCAAACCTGTTGTGTGTCGCTGCGGGAAATACGTATTCACAGGTTGAAAGTTGTTGTATGGAACGAAGACGCTGAAACTCTGGCGTATCAATGATTCGGGCATGGTGTGCGGGAACCAAAATATCCCGATGAATCTCGTCACGGATGACGCGGTCCGGTGCAGTCATGTTGTGAAGGGCTCAACGCATCATGTTAAAGCAATTATCGGTGAAATCCACCGTCATTTGGAATGAGAATGAATAAACACATGGTCCATCTCCACCACACATGGCCGATGCAGTGAAGGGACTCATGGACCGCATCACCAACGAAGATCCTGAAACTCGGGGTCAACAACTTTGGGTGATGTTTGCGCTTGCAATGTTTTTGGTAGCGACCTTGAATTGGTACGCTTATGTTCGTGAACCTGAAACCATTGAAATCAGTTCCTTGCTTGAATACAAGAACGAGGTCGTGAAGGTTGAGGGTACACTCATTTCATGGGTCGAAGACCCGTACTCCTCCGGTGACGACCGTATCGATGCTATCATTGATGACGGAACCGGAGTGGTAGAAGCTCGTTGGTATCGTCCAGGAGACATGCCCCCCATAGGAACCAATGTTACGGTCATGGGCGACGTCATAGAATACGATGGAAGAATATGGCTACAGTCTCTTGGAGCCGGAGCATTTGAGTTCTCTTCTTCAGATTATCCAGAGGTACAACGACTCGCTCTTGCCGATGTGGCCAAAGATCCGGCGGCTTACTCAGGAGAGGTCATCCAACTGACCGGGTTCATCGGCGAATCCATCAGCCCCGATGCTACGTTCACTTCGGCTTATCTTGGCGACCACCCGAACTATGGAAATTCGGAGCACCAGATGCACCTAACGATTCGTTCGGCTACCGGCACATGGATTGAAGCAACGTCCAAGGTCGAAATTCAGGGAATTCTTTCCTACCAACAACGTGACCTTCGTTGGAGTCTTCAAGTTCAGGGAACTGATATTCTGGAAGACCGCACTCACACCATTAATATCCCTCAACTCGATTGGAGTGCGGAAGCAACTTGGAGTTATCAATCGGGACAGACCGTTGACATGTCAGGTATGTTGCTTACCGGCGATGAGGCTTGGAGGTTGATTGGACCCAACAATCGCGAGATTTGTCTGATTCCCAGCGACGAGGACCGTGCTAACGAAGAAGCATCTTCGATGGACGGAACCATACAAACCGTTCGTGGCCGTCTGCTGTGGTCTACGGCATCCTCCGGATGGTGCATCGATGCCAATGAGGGAAGTTCACCCCAACTCGTGAATCCAGAAACTCCGATGAACCTCTTGGCTATGTTATCTGCAAATCCTGTCGGCATGGTCGATGACCCGGACGCCAGATACACGCTGTCTGCGTACGTCAAGTACGCCATCGAACCATCGGTTGAGGACGAAGAAGGATACCTTGTGGATTCAGCAGCGTATTCCCCCGGTTGGACAACCGTAGCGGTTACTTTCCCTAGTCCGAGAACATCTTGGCTGGAAACTGGCCAGAACGTCATCGCCAATGTATCGGTGACATGGGACGATGAAGACATGCGCATTCGCCTGCTCATCCACGATTACACTCTAGGAACGGTACCATCTGCAAGAACACTTCTTTGGGACGACGGGGCTACACAATGGAGTTACTCCAGAGACCAGAACGTCATGATCAACGGAAAGGCAATGATGGAAGACGGAGAATGGCACCTCTTCAGGGACGGTTCCAATCAATCCATCGTGCTCAACACAAAACCGCAATCCATCGGAACCGATTCGTTGCATGCGGACCAATCGATGACGTGGACGGGTCGATTCCGTCAAGTGCAAAGTGCAGACGGGATGAGTTTGATCTATTCCCTTGACAGTGCTGATGTTTTGGATACGGACGGGGACGGCCTCGGCGATACCTTAGAAGATGGATTGAACGGATATTCGGCACTCAATGAAGACAGCAATAACGATGGTGTCTCGGACCGGGCGGAATATGAAGCGTCGCTAAGCAGTTGAGGGATGAACATGCTCGAAGGATACTTTTTGGATTTGGCTTGGCTCTACGGGGCCTTGTTTTTCGGTGTAGCGATGGGTTCGCTGACCGGACTGATTCCAGGGTTCCACGTTAACAACGTCGCTCTTATCTTGCTGGCGCTTTCTCCAGCCTTGCTGGACTTGGGCATTCCACTCTCTGCAGTCGCCGCCATTATTGTATCAACGGGAACGGTTCACACCTTCTTGAATTACATCCCCTCTGCTCTCATCGGAGCACCTGATGGGGACACGGCTTTATCGTTACTTCCGGGCCACCGCATGCTGCTTTCAGGAAACGCCGCTCGTGGAGTGGCCTGGTCTGCACGCGGTTCACAACTCGGACTTTTCCTTTCGCTACCCCTCATCATCCTCGCAAGAATCGCTTTCGGACCGGAACTTGGATGGTACGACCAATTGCGTTCTGTCCTTCCCTTTGTGTTGCTGACCATCTCCCTCCTCCTTCTCGCCACTGAAACCACTCGACTCGACTGGCCGTTGTGGATTCAACGGTTGACCGGAGGCCGACTTGGCCGAGACTCAAGATTCGTAGGATTCATCGCAGCAACCGCCTTCTTCCTGTTGGCTGGTTTGTATGGGTGGGGCGTGTTCACTCTACCTGCACGTTCGCCCATCGGCATGCCCGATGCGAGCCTTCTCCTGCCCAGTCTTGCTGGACTCTTTGGCGTGGCCAATCTTTTGGACATTTACGCCACAACCTCCCACCTGCCTCCTCAGAAGGAGAATTGGGAACTCCCTCCTGCCCGCCCCTTGATGATACCCTGCTTTTGGTCCAGTGTTGCTGGAGCCAGCATGGGAGTGTTACCTGGAATGACCGCATCCCAAGCAACCGTTTTGGTTATGGGTGGACGTAATCTTGCCGCCAAGGCCCAAGGAAAACAAGGATACGGAATGGATTGGGAAACTCGAAGGCTGACCGAAATGAGCGATGATGAATTGCTCGAAGTCGCTAAGGCTGAAGCTGCAGAGGGCGTTGAAGGGCCACAGACCAAGCAAGATTTGGAAATCATCGCCATTCTTTCTGCCGTCAACACCGCCGTTACGGTCATGGTTCTCGGATTCCTCTACATCATCAGTCGTTCACGCTCCGGTGCAACACTTGCGCTCAAGATGATGTACCCCATTGAAACATGGTCGGCCCTTGAACCTACATCGGATTTCATCCGTCTTCTTGCTGTCACACTGGCCGCAGGACTTCTCGCCATGCCCATGATGCGCTATGTCGGTAAAGGAATGCTGAAACTGCACGCAGCCATTCCGCTCCAGCAAATGGTCATGGGAGTCATTCTCTTTGTGGTCGCTCTTGTTTGGCTCTCGACCGGCTTTGTCGGCATCGGCGTCCTCATCGTAGGCACCATCATTGGGCTCCTACCTCCTCGCATCGGCATTCGCCGCTCTCACGGAATGGGAATTATCCTTGTTCCGATTATGATCTATACCTTCGCCCAAAAATTCGATTCCTTCGGATTTATCTGAACCAAAGAACGTGATACTATGAATAACCGAAACCTTGCTTTTGCTCTAACAATGCTCTTCCTTGTCTCCTTGACGAGCCCCCTCGCTCAGACCGACCTCAAGCAAGAATCAGAACTCATGCCCACAAGTGCCCGCTCCACTGCTTGTTCGGGAGACGTGTGCCTGAACGAAGTGATCCCAAACCCCGGTGGTGCTGATGACGCAGCATGGCCAAACGGAGAATGGTTTGAACTGTTCAACAACGGCACCGCCGATGTGGATTTGACCGGTTGGAAAGCCGTCAACAGTGGAAGCAAAACACTCAATTTCGACGCCAATACAATTGTTGGATATCAAGCTGGGAATGCATCGTCATGGACCATTTCCCCTGGCGAATACATCGTCATAGCAAGAAACGGAGACAGCAACTTTTACCTTACCAATACGGGAATGACGTTGACGCTCTACGACCAAAACAACAACAACCTTCACGAAGCAACTTGGACCGCAGCCACCTCGGGCAAGAGTTACGAACAGGACCCAACAAATGCAACAGCTAATTGGATTAAAACCGGCTCACCCTCCCCAGGACAAGTCAATTCGGCAGGCACAACCGCTGTGATGATTCCGTCTGACCTTGTGATCAGTGAAATCATGGCGAACCCATGGCCATCTTACGATAATGATTCGTGGCCCGGTGGCGAATGGGTTGAGTTGTTCAATACGGGTACATCGGACATTGACTTGACCGGATGGACCATTGTAGACGCAGCAGGAAACCTTCTCCCGGTTAACGCATCACACCTGGTGAATGCTACAGCATCACCCTCAAGTTACATCATCGCCCCAGGACAACATAGAATCGTTGCAGTCAATGGAAGCAGTGCGTACGGAATTCTCAACAACGGTCCCGAATCACTCACCCTCAAATGGCCCAACGGTAGCCCGGCCCAAGAAGTGTCTTACTCATCAACCGAACAAGGTTTTTCTTTGATGTCAACAAGCCAAAGCAACGGCATGTGGGGCGCTTCCCCTTATCCAACACAAGAGGGAATGAATCCTGTGGAACTCATCTTGATGCCAACACAAATAAACGATATTCAAATCTCTGAAATCCTTGTCAATGCAACAACAGAGGGTGCGGCATTCCCTGACGGTGAATGGATTGAACTCCACAACACCGGTACGTTGGAACTTGACCTCATGGGATGGTCATTGATTGACGGTATGGGCAATGTCACCTTCCTTGACCCTGCGACTCTCGTGTTCAACTCGAGCCAAGGTTCAACAGGCATCTCCCCCGACCAACGAAGACTCGTTCAATTCACTGGCGACACTGAACTCTGGGACAATTACAATCACATTATGCTCCGTGATTCCACCGGCCAAATTCAAGATACAGCCACCTACGTCACCGACCACGGTGAAGATGTCGCGCTCGTCCGCTCCCAGGTCCCAACTGAACCGTGGACTCCAGCCGCATGGAAAACACCCGGTCAGCCTGAACCAGGCACTGTTGTATCCGATGGGTTCGTGCGATTTTCAGAAATTTTACCTGACGGCGTTGGAAGTGACAGTCAGACATGGCCAAACGGAGAATGGCTCGAACTGCTCAACTATGGCGATGAAGACATTGACGTCGCAGGATGGAAGCTCCAAGCCCCCTCCCGAAGTTTAACCTTGCACGAGTACAACATGCCGCTCCAAAGCAGCACAATCATTCCCGCTGGAGAAGTGGCGCTCATTGCCCTTAACGGAACAAGCAGTTTCTATCTCAAGCATACCAGTGCAGACTCAATTGGCCTATTGGATATGGCTGGTGCTACCGTAGATACCATTTCTTGGTCAGCAACTGCCGAAGGGGAATCCCTCATCCCACCCAACAGCACCCACGCAGGCGTTGGCCCCTCAGGAGCCATGAACGTCGGTGATTGGAAACAGTCCGCATGGGCGACACCTGGTGAACTCAACCCCGTTTGGCCTGCATATTCCGGCTCAGACAATGTGAGTATGACTGAAATCTTACCCTATTGCGATGATGAATCCATCGACCCAGACGCTGACTGGGTTGAACTTTTCAACACGGGCATGGAAGACATCAATCTCAGCAGATGGTCGATTGAATCTCCTGAAGACCATCGTAGATTCATCCGCAGTGACAGCGTTTGGACCAACGGTAGCGTCATCTCTTCAACCGTCCTTGCTGCTGGTGAACGTGTTGTCTTTTTGATGGATGATGATGTACTCTCCGGACTTGGAGACAGTGCAGGGTTGCTGAACCCAGACGGAGACCTCATTCAAAGTGCTGCTTGGACCATAGAAACTGATTGTCAAACATTGGAAGCAGGACCTACGAGCAATGACCCATGGACTCACACTCTTTGGCCAACACCGGGTGAAGAAGAGCCTGATGCAGGCAATCTTGCGAGTCCTGATGACCTCCGACTCACACGCTTGATGCCCGATGCTTCATCGACGATTTCAAGCACCATGGAATTCATTGAGATCACCAACTCCGGAGATAAACTAGCAGTCATGGACGGCTGGGGTCTGCGGACCACATCCAGCGCTGGAGTTCCTTACGATACCTCGTTTACCAATTTCATGATTCAACCAGAAAGCGCAACAATCCTAGCAAATGATGCTTCGGCAGTGACGTTGTATGAAGATGGAATGGTTGTAGAACTTGATGCTGCACTTAACCGAAGTTTCTATCTTCCCAACTCCGGGGCTGCAGTGCAATTGCTTGACCCCTCCGGCAATGCTGTTGACACGGTTGTTTACGGCAACGGGCCAGTTGACGTTGAGGGATGGAGCGGAATTGCTTTGGTGGAACCTTTGACCAATTTGAACAATCTCATTTACCTCCGTGGAGACGGTTGTGGTGACGCACCAGACAACGATGTTGTTGCGGACTGGCACCACCGATGGAGCCGTCTTGGCGGAAGCAATTTCTGCCTTGACCCTACCGTCACCAGTTCGGGTAACATTACCCCTCTACTTGCTCCTGAATACGGACTCACTGACCTGTTGGCTTGGATTGGGGACGCCGACGAATCCATCCAAGTTCACATGTACCAACTTCAGGAAGTTCACCTCGTTGAAGCCCTCATTGAAGCGGACCAACGCGGTGTTGAAGTGACCGTGGTCATGGATTACGGTGACAATTGGTGGCCAGAATACGACCTTGATGCTAACCATGGAATGGCTACGACCATGCTCGCTGCTGGCGTTGACGTCTTTTGGTTTGGAGACATGGGGGAAACTCCCTATGCCTACATCCACAGCAAGGTCGCTGTCCGAGATAACGAAAGCGTTTGGATCGGTTCAGGAAACTGGAAGTCCTCATCTCAACCTGCACCTGGGAATGCTGGAAATCGTGACTGGGGGGTCATCGTTGATGATGCGGCCTTAGCAACCCTTGTCCGCTCGCATTTGGCCTTTGATGAATCTGCTGAGCGCACACACATCACGCCCGTCACCATGGCAGATGCGCCATCCGGCTGGGTCATGCCTCAATCGTCTCCAATTGTCGGAAACCTATCAACATCGATTGACGGTGCGTTTGAAGCCACACTGTTGGTTTGTCCCGATAATTGCATCAATGAATTGGTTCAGATGTTGGACAGTGCAGATGATGAAATTCTTCTGTCATTGCAATACCTCGACATGGATTGGTCCTACGGCTGGGGCGACAATCCCATTGTGTCCGCTTTGGAAGATGCAGCTCAACGCGGCGTTAAGATCCGACTTATCTTGAACGGGGCCTACCTCGACGAAGACATACAAAAGGTCGTAGATCAATTGAATGAGGATTGGAACGCTACACAAGGCTACGACACAAATGCCGTAGTCATGAGTGCTGGAGATGGCGTGAACAAATTGCACAACAAAGGTGCAATTGTTGACAAAGAAGCCGTGCTTGTTTCTTCAATCAACTGGGGGGACTCCGCCTTGGTTCGAAACCGAGAGATGGGCCTGCTCATCAGCAGCAACGATGTCGCTTCAGTTTACATTGATTCATGGAACGAAGACTGGCAGCGATTGGACCCCGAAGTGGACTCTGACCAAGACGGACTCAACGATGAATGGGAAACCATGTTCGGATTGAACAGAACCCGAAGAACTGTCATCGGCCAATCCTACGATGAAGGAATGTACGACGCCGATTCAGATGGACTCACCAACGAGGCTGAACTGCTTCATGGGGGCGACCCACTTAATCCTGACACCGATGGGGATTGCATCCTTGACGGCATTGAAGTCGCATGGGCTCAGGCCTCAATTCTTAGCGACAGTGTAGCCGATGTTTCACCTCGTGATGCTCTGACCATGGCTGACGCCGATAACGACGGAGAAAACGAATCCGACGCACTCGGTTGTGACCTTGGGGGCATTGTGGTCAACCTGCCATCCGATAACAACTCCAACGATACAACAACTCCTTCGCCTGACGAGGATAACGACACCATCCTCAACGAGCAAGACAAATGTCCGAACACACCAGCAGGATCCGCAACCGACAGTGAGGGATGTTCATCCAAACAACGAGCAGACTTGGTCAACACTGACGCAGATGATTCATCGGCAAGTTCTGCAGAGAGTATGTTCCTCGGATTGATGATTGGTGCACTCATTCTCTCTGGAGGAGCCTACGTCATTCTTCAGAACAAGCGTAGTGATTCTGAAGATGTTAAGGACAGCATTACCGCTGAATCGTTCGCCATGGCTCAAGTCATGCCTGAAGGAGAAACTCCCTCATGGGAAGCACCTGTTTTGGATGCATCTGGACCGACCATTACTCCTGAGATGATGGCGCTGGTCCCTGGCTGGAGCAAAGACATGGTCAAGGACTATCTTCTCCAAGGATGGTCGATGGACCAACTCTCCAGTTACTACC
Organism: Candidatus Poseidonia sp.; assembly: GCA_029250625.1. Classification (GTDB taxonomy): domain Archaea; phylum Thermoplasmatota; class Poseidoniia; order Poseidoniales; family Poseidoniaceae; genus Poseidonia. The sequence goes on from JAQXEX010000057.1 coordinate 9,332, forward strand.
AAGAACAGGTCGTTCAGCACGGTAAAACAGAATAACATTCAAACGGGACCGATTGGACCAAAACCTATGGCCATCACATACCGCAGCAGCAATCCTGTGCTCAACAACAAATTCATGGCGGCACTTACCGGTGCCGAGACCATGAGCCTTCAGGGAAGCCTCCGTAAGATCGGATTCCTTCTCACGTTAACCATTATCAGTGCATTTGCTACTGCACTTGTGTGTTTGAATGCTGGCGAAAACATGTTTCTCTACGCCGGCTTATTCTCGATCGCTGGGGCTGTATTCGGTTTCATTCTCGCTATGATTACCTTCATGACCCGACCGCAAAACCCCGTAGCCTTGATGAGCCTTTATGCCATTTTTGAAGGCCTACTCGTGGGCGGCATGTCCCTCGTCATGGAGGCGTATTATCCGGGTATTGTGCTCCAGGCAGCCTTTGGAACCGTTTGCATCACCGGGACCATGTACGCCATGTATGCGTCACGAATCATCCGGCCAACGCCCATGTTCAACAAGGTCATCGGTGGGCTCGTCATCAGCATCTTTTTCCTCTACATGACCTCCTTCATCCTCAGCATGTTTTCTGGGTACGATGTCCCCTTCCTCCACAGTTCTGGACCGGTTGGGATCGGACTCACACTGTTCATCCTTGTCGTCGCCTCTCTTACCTTAATCAGCGATTTCGGATTTATTGAAGCAGGAGTCAAGAGCGGGGCACCAAAGAACATGGAGTGGTATGCAGCGTTTGGGATCCTCATTTCACTCATCTGGATTTACATCGAAACACTAAGGCTCCTCTCCAAATTAAGAACCTTCATGCAGGACTGAGACCACGATGACACGAAAGATTCCAACCGTTGATTTCACCCTGGCTCTATCTTCCAACGAAGACGAGCGAAATGAGTTTGTCCAACAGGTCGGAGACGCCCTGCAGGACATCGGGTTTTTCGCCCTGGTCAACCACGGAATTGATACTGCTCTGATCATGGACGCTTATGCTCAGTGTGACCGCTTCTTTGAATTGGAGGAGACCGTCAAGCGCTCGTATCTTCTCCCAGAAATCGCACATCAGCGTGGCTATACTGCCTTCGGAGTTGAACACGCAAAGGACAACCCAGCACCTGACCTCAAAGAATTCTGGCAAACAGGGAGGGCTTATCCAAATGACGGGCCAACGCCGAGCTACCCGCAAAACGTGTGGCCCAATCAACACGCCCCAGATTTTCGTGGCGTCATTGACCGACTCTACATTGACATGGAGAAATTATCAAAACAATTGCTTGAAGCATGTTCACTTTACCTTGACATGCCTGCTGACTGGCTCCCTGGAATGGCTGAGCAAGGGAATACCATCATGCGAATGATTCACTATCCACCTCTTGAACCATCGATGCCCGAAGGTGCAGTTCGTTCGGCCGCCCACGAAGATATCAATTTCATTACGCTCTTGGTAACGGCTACCGCCGATGGACTCGAAGTGATGGACCACGACGGTTCTTGGATACAAGTTAATGGAGATGAAAAGGCAATCATTGTTGACTCTGGTGATATGCTACAAAACCTTACCAATGGATTGTTCCGTTCAGTCACCCACCGAGTCGTCAATCCCAAGGATTCCACCTCGCGCCGGTATTCAATGCCAATGTTTGTCCATCCTAGAAACGAGGTTGACCTCACTCCGCACACTGATTTTGTCGCCAAAACCGGTGGAACCGCAAAATATCAGAGCATCAAGGCTGGAGATTACCTCCAACAACGC
>JAQXEX010000058.1 GCA_029250625.1 Candidatus Poseidonia sp.
GGCGGTACAGAAGCCATGGCCAATGCAGGCATTGGCGCAGGATTCTACGACGGATGGAACCAATACTTCGCTGCAATGAACCTCAGCCAGATGAACAACATGAGCGGCCAAGGAGAGACCATTAACTACACTACCGCTGCAGCCGGAGTAACATCCAACTTCTCCAACTTGACTTACGCCTTTACTGAAGCCTTGATGCCCGGCTCGGGAGAAGATGTTTCACTCCTCAGTTCCGTGGGAACCATGGTGTTCGCTGGACATTGTGACGCTTACCCCACCTCTCCTGAAAATGCAACCACGCGTGCCTCAATCTGGCAATATTTGGATTCAAATGAGTCAGCAACTATCGCTAACGATTACGCCATGTGCTTCGGAATCGGTGGAAACTTCGCATCAACGTTCGGTGGTGGCGATGCATCACTTGGAATAGGTGACACCACCGGGATGGCCGTCAATGTCTCAACACGTCTCGGCTACCTCGGAATCACCATGGACGAAATGAGCGCTATGGTTATGCTCTTCGGAGACGGCGACGATGTCATCACAGGTCTTCTCGAAGTGAATGATGCCGGCACAGAATACGGCGTGGCCAACTTCCTCGCCATGGACGGTGCTGCTGCAATGACCGCCTACGGGATGGACCAAGCAACCTATGCGTCGGTGTATGGCTGGGTCGCATCCTGGTTCGGAGATGTTACCCCACTACCAATGATTCTTCTCGGAGGGTCAGGGGAAATGACTGCATCATTGTTTGTCAACACAACCTTTGGCGCTGAAGACCCATTGAACGGTGGATACCTCAACAACAGCCTCAACCTCGGTGGAGGATGGGAACTCTTGGGCGCATCCGGTGGAAATGCAGTTGCACTTGACCCTGCACTCTCAGGAAACGCACTCTACGGCCCTCTTGGACTGACCACAAGCGCCGGTTCAGCGATCTTCCTTTACGGAGAACTTTCAGGATTCACGCCCCCACTTAACTTCTCCACAAACCCGCCAACACCAGGTGCTCCAATGGCTTGGGATGAAAACACCATCGCAGCTCTATACGGCATCGATACCAACGCTGCTAACGCTATGCGTGCTCTTATGATGGGACCAATTTATGGAACAACCAGTGAATCGTTTGTCCCAGGATACCTCATGTCCAGCTTTGGAACCACGCCTTACCTCAAGCAATCCTTCAACAGTTGGTTGCTCGGATGGCATGACCCAGTCAGTGCATTCTTGGCTACAGGCAATCCTATGGACATGAGCGCTGGATGGGCCTCCCTTGAAACCAACGCCACCTACTACGGCTCAGCAGGAATTGCAAACGGGGACGGAACCAACTACACCATGTGTACCGGAGAAGTTGACACCTGTGACAAGGGAGAAACTTTGCTCGAAGACGGGTCCTCCCAACTCTCATGGCGTAACAACGCTATGTACGCTGCAACCTACGGCCTCATCACACCTGAATCCCTCGCCAACACGACCGGTGGATTCGTGACCGGAACCGGAGACCTTGTTGACGTCAGCGGATACGCCGTTGCTGAAATCAACTGCGACGGTACTACTGGAACCGTGAAGAACATCCCTGTTGACGTCTGCACTGCAAGTGTTGACCCAACAAAGCGTTCCATCCAAGCCAACCTCTTGGAGACCTACTCCCTCCTTGATGCAACACCAGGCGCACTTCCAGTGTACTTCGGCAGTGACATCACCATGAAGGCTGAGCAGCTCTCTGGACTCATCATCGCTGGTGAATCATCTTCAACCTTCTACTTGGACACTCGTGCTCATACCAACCAAGCAAGCGAACCAAGCATGTCGGATTTGGTCCCTGTGTTCCAAATTAAGTCGGCTTCGATGATCGATGGCGACGATGCAGAAGCGATGGAAAGTGCCATTGTCACCAACCAAGACGCCATGGCTTACTGGACGAACTTTGACCATCCAATCGACTACGTCACGCTTCTCTTCTGGATCGGTGGAATCGCTCTCATCGCTATCGGAATGATCTCCGCAGCCAATGCTCCTGAAGATGAAACCGAAGCAATGGAAGAAGCAAAGGACCATGACGCCGCTATGGCTGATGTTGAGTCCGAAGGCGCTTCCGATGAAGCTTCTGAAGAAACTTCTGAGTGAGATTCCGAGCGAAGCTGCTTGCACCAACATCGCTTGCGGTTTTGGAATGCTCAAGCCGCTCAGCGTATGTTTGCACGCCTGTGTGGATACTTTTGCGCTTGATGGCGGGTCAACTCCGTTCCCATCATCTAACATGAGTTGACGCCTCAAGTTCATATGATTCTTGAGGAATGTTTTTGATTCACTCTTCAGTGAAAAAAACATGGGAACCAAGCCCGCATTGATATTGCTCTCAATTGCTTTGTTGTTCACGCTGAGCGCATTCCCACTCGTGACCGCTGAGGACACAGAAAAAACAACTCCGGAGTCAATGACTCGGATCATGATGCTCCCGCCTGAAGCAGAAGTGACTGGAATGCACATTGATGACAACGGCAATTTCTTCGTTAACGCCATGCATCCAGATGAAGACCATTACAAGGCTACAATTGGAGTCATCAATGGAGTTGATTGGAATAACCTTCCCGAGGTCGTTCCTGAACTAGACTCATCCAGCAGTGAAAATGACATCTGGCATGGAATTCGAACGTCCTATGGAGATTATCAAGTGATTCTTCAAAACGGCGATGTGCTTACAGAAGGAGGTGTTGCAGGAGGGATTTACGCTCCCGATGATGGAAGCCAAATTCTTCTCAGTAAGAAACCAGACTACAACGCCTTTGTCCCAATCAATACCAACGGAACTCACGGATTCCTTTACACTGCTTGGGAAGACCGACCAGCAGGCATCAGCCAATTGGAACTTGAATGGGACAGCGCTTCTTCTGAGTGGTCTGTATTGAGCAGCAGAATGCTCGACCTCAGCAGCATCAACGGAGGCTGGGTGTTTTGTTTCGGTAGCATGAGTCCGTGGGGTTCACCACTCTTTTCAGAAGAATTGTATTTTGATAACACTCAATATTGGAACGATGACAGTTCGAGGTACCATTCAGATCAAACCAAACTGGAACATTACCTTGGCCACTATCCCAACCCCTACGATTACGGATACATCGTAGAAATCGAAAACGCAGCAAGCGAAGAACCCGATTTCGTTAGGCATCATGCTATGGGCAGATTCTCCCATGAAAACGCAGAGGTAATGCCGGATGAACGAACCGTTTACCTTACCGATGACGGGTACGATACGGTTCTCTTCAAGTTCGTTGCCGATACTGCCGGTGACCTGAGTTCAGGAACGCTCTATGGGGCCAAAGTCGCTCAAGACAACACCAGAGACTCCGCCATTACTGGGTTTGATGTGGAATGGATGGAAATGGCCTCGTCTTCAAACGCTGAAATACAAACTTGGATCGGTGATTACGACGGCATCACAACCGATGATTTCGTATCAGGACAAAACTCCTACATTACCGATGAAGAAATCAACGATTGGGCAGAAGGGCGTCTGAATGAAGATTTGAACGGTGATGGAACGATTGGCTCAGCTGTTGATGACCGAGTTGCATTCCTCGAATCACGAAAGGCTGCTGCAGCACTTGGAGCCAGTGACGAATGGAACAAGATGGAAGGTGTTGCATTCAACGAAAAGTCCCCAGACAGCCTCTACCTTGCAATGTCCCGAATTGAATCAGCAATGAGCGACGGACAGGGCGATATTGATGTCACACAAAATTCCTGTGGAATCGTCTACCGAATGACGTTGGGCGATGGATGGAACGTTAACCGAATTGACCCCGCAATATCCGGGGGGCCGTACATGTCTTCAGCACAAAACCAATGCGATATCAACAACCTCGCAGGGCCGGACAATCTCGTCGTTCTTGATGACGGTCGAGTTCTCATTGGAGAAGACACCAACAAGCATGAAAGCAACATGGTGTGGCTTTGGGGAGAGAAAACTCAACCTGTTGAACGGAACGAATCCATCACCTTGAACTACGTCAATCCGATGAACACTCCTGCAAACAATGACTCCGCATGGGATTACAAACTTCAGGCAGAAGTCGGTGAACTCTATTCTGGGTCAACCTATACTGCCTTCTTTGTTCTTGAGGAATTGAGTGATGGGGGCGTGGAGAGCCTGTGGTTGTGGAGCGGTATCAATAAGAACGGAGAACAACATGAACACATGTTTTCATTGCAACCCGGGTGTTATTCGGTCAATGCGTCTCTGTATGAGAGTGAAGACCTCAATTCCTACGGAAAGAATGCAACATTGTGGTCCTCTACAACCTCCGGCTTCACGGTTGGAAATGGAGCGTGCACTGATGGGGTGTACACTGAAGAAGTCGTTGAACCGCAAGAGGACACGAAGGTCAAAGCAGAAGAAGATGTACCTGGGTTTGGAGTAACAATGAGCATCATTGCTGCGCTTGGAGCTGCACTCATTTTGAAGAGGCGGAAGGAATAATCTTGGTTAATACATCTGTCATGAATTCGTTCATACTTATTGTACTCGTTCTTGACGCATTGAGAAATGTCATGCAGGCATGATGCACTTGGTTTGGTGAAGGCTAGCTAGTGGTCTCATTGTGATTAATGAATGCCAAGTTCTATGCTTCAAACAGTTCTTAAAAAACTGAGCACCACAGTATAATAGGGGTCGTCTCATGATTGAGTCATGGGTATAAAGTGGGGACCCGATGGTTTGGCTAATATTGATAACAACCTTAGTGAATTTTGGATCGATTTCAATCCCACTTGGTTTGTTGAAAACCTAAGTGAAGGTGTCTTTTTCAAAGAAATATCATTTATCTCAGGTCATATTATTCAAGATATTTTTGATTACAAGCGTGGAATTGACTTTTCTCATGCCCCCGGTTTATCCTTTAAGTCAAGGCTCCATGGGCAGAAATTTGATGTCAAAGATCAAATTGCAATTCCGAATCATAGAGATCTCGAAGAACAAGTTACTTTGGATAATGAACATCTTCGAGGAACGGCAAACATGCGTACTGTAGATGATTATTGTCACATTTACGATGATGATGACCCTGATTTCGATTGGACTGGTGAATATGCCGCTCTGAATTACACGAAGGGCGGAGGGCGTTGGAATCACTTGCGACAAATGGAGCTTGATGGAATCACCCATTCGACACCTATAACCGATTCGCCACATAGCCCCGGAGAACATTTGAGATATGACGGAGAGGTGTGTTCTGAAAAGGAATGGATCGTTAATCTCGGGGCCATGGATGTTCATTTGAGATTCCGAAAATTAAGGTGGACTGAAGGGTCGGTGGAAAAAAACTTTGTTTATGTCAATCTCATAACGTTCGCATTGGATTTTTCGCCGAAAACGTTCTTTCCAATCCTCATGGAATCCATTGGACTCCAGCCTTGGTTGCTGAACTTGGACAATGATCGATTTGGCGATGTTCTTAGTCAGAGATTCCCTGGGATTCGACTGGATACAACCCAGTACAAACGAATAGAATGAATTTCACATTTTGGCGCAAACAAGCATGAAAACTCCTCATGTGTAAGAATGACAACGGGTATGGTGTTTTGGCCACGGGATACAAGTTGCCTAAGACACCCATGAACACGGATTAAGGAATTGAAATCCGGCTCTGGACAATACGGCTTCAAGAATCATCTTCAAACGAAGTCTGCCGAGCCCGATCCATGGCCTCATCGCTGGTGAACCAAAATGTGGGCGTCTCGCCCATATCTTTGTCCCAACGCTGGACTGCACGAGCGAACATTTCTCCTTCTGTGTACGTCTCGCACCAATTGAGGCACCAATCAGCTTGCTTGACCATTGCTTCATCATCAGGTGATGTGCGCTTCAATACCTCGGCCTGCAGAGCGATGGTCATGACCCAAATTGGAGCAAGAGCATAGGTCGCGAAAGGGTTGCGCTCTGTATCGACACTTCTCCACTCGGTCCACAGAGAGAACACTTGGTCGTAGAGAAATCCAATCGTCAAGACGGCGAACATCACTGTGAAAAAGATACCAGCAAGTGCAAAATACGTACTTGAAATCCCGAGGAATTCATTGGAAAAGCAAGAACCACCGGTGCACCCTGCGGCGAACCTCCATTCAATCAACGGCCAAACCAGCAGTGTGATGGTGGTCCCCCACAACAACAGGCTGACGACAGCTTGGGATTGTTGCATCCTCCAGTATTGCCTCATGGCCCATTTTTTGAAAAATGAACCTGCTTCACGGCTTTCTG
>JAQXEX010000059.1 GCA_029250625.1 Candidatus Poseidonia sp.
GGCGGCGGGGTCAATGAAAAACACAAGGAGCACGCCAGAAAAAATAACGTGGAATTAAAAGCCCTGCCAAGAGTAACACAAGCGACCATTAGAGCGTTGATGAGAAATGCTAAGGCGATGGTGAGTCATGCTATCAACGAACCCTTTGGCTTAACTCCGCCAGAAGCGTATTTTGTTGATTGCCCAGTTATCGTCACCAATCAAGGAGGATTTAGAGAAACTGTTGTTGATGGAACAACAGGACGCTTAATGGATGAAGGAGATGATTGGATTTCAGCAATTGATGAAGGACATAAAAAAAGAAAGGAATGGTCGATGGCTGGCCGAGAACATATCCAAACAATCGATCTAACACCTGAAACTCAGGCAAGAAAAGTATTCGAATCCTTCACTCGGTATTTTGAAGAAGAATAATCCCAACACAACAGACTCAAAATATCTCAAAAAAATCCAATTGTGGCAACGGTCGTGGGAACACATGCGTGAATGGTTGATGAAGATGGCTTCCAATGCACGAAGACGCCCGTTGAATCCTGCAGGCTCTTGAGAAGGGGAAATGGAGAGGCTTGGAAGGGTGCGTATGCTTCGCTGGATGGCGAAACTTGCGCGAGCAACGGGCAAAGGCTGGACGGCCATATATGGAGGAGAACTTTACCCTGCCCGTTCAAATCACAGCATTGGAACACCTGTTGTCAGATTCATGATTTGTTCATAAAGTGTAACGGGATTCAAATTTCATGAACCTTGAAACCCCAGTCAAAAAACTGCTTGTTGTCGGAGCCGGTGGCATTGGTGCAAGCCTCTTGGAAAACTTGATTCCAGCCGTGATCAGAGTCGCCCTGCCGTGCTCCGTGACCGTCATGGATGCTGACACTGTTGAACCTACCAATCTTGGCCATCAACGCTACAGTTTGACCGATGTTGGCCATCATAAAGTCACACAGTTGGCTCAGCGCTTGGATTCAGAACACGTGAGCGTTGTCGGGCTTCCGGAGAATTTGCGGCAATCCAAGCAACTCGAAGGTTATGATTTGGTCGTGGTTTGTGTTGACAGGCCAGAACCTCGTCGCTTGGTCCACAGTCTTGACGTTCCTTGGATTGATTTGCGTTGTTCTGGAGATGGATGGGTCGCTCTCACATCCCAAAGTTCACGAGGGTTGGTCCAAGAAATGACGCCGGACCACGAGCCGAAGAGTTGCCAGGTTGATGGTGCATTGGAATCTGGAAACCTTGAATTTGGATTTGCTGTTGCTGCCGCCATTGGCTCTCAATGGGCCATTCAAGAATTGCGAGGAAGACCGTCTCCCACCCAAACCATGGGCAGCATCACTTACGGTGCTCTTTCATTCCCGGAGGTGAATGCATGATGGTCGAACTTCCGGAATTTTCCCAAACCGGTTTGGACGAAGCAACATGGGATGAAGCCTGTCTTGCAGCAAGTGAACGACGGGTCGAAAACCCTCAACTTCTCTCGGCTCAAGAGACGTTAGCTGCTCACAGTCGTTGGGACGGAGTGTACATCTTGTCAGTTCTTGCAGGCTTGGAAACATCTGTCCTCATTGACGCTGAAAACAACATATACATCGATTGGGGAACGGCTGGGCAAGTCACCCTTCAACCACCAGTCGGGGCGAAAAGTCCGTTCAAGTTGTGGGTTCACACCCATCCTGATTTCGCTGCATATTGGAGTACAACCGACACCAACAGCCTTTCTCTGGGGACCATGATTTTGGAAACCGCCATGGTATTGGGTGAACCTGGACCGAAATTTACAAGCAATTCTACCTTCAATAAGCAATTGAAGGCACCCTTCATTTCCGCCGAAGGCCCTCTTTCAAATTGGACCAGTGAAGAACCAACTCCCTGGTATTCATGGTACCAAAGCAACAACATTACAGTTGAGGTGGAAGCATGAGTGCTCGACGACCAAAAGACGAAGAAGAATTTGTAAAAGCACTTCTGGCCATTGAGGAAGGTCGAGGGAAAAGCATCGCCGAAGTCATTGAAGAAATCAGTGGCTCTGCGCCATCCGACGAAACCATAGAAGCCGTTCGTAACCGGTTGCAACTCGCTCAGGAAAATGGAGAATCCGTTGACATCGCGGCAATCGTTGAGTCCCTCAACACTCTGATGTCAGAGTGGGTTTAGTTTCACTCGTTGTTGTATGTCGCTCTGCGGTTCTCAATGAGGGCGGACAAGCCTTCAAGCGCATCTTTCGTCGAGAAAATCGTGTCCAATCCGTCCAGTTCCATCTTCAAACCGTCACTCAGAGTGGTTGACGCTGTGGCGTTGATGAGATCGCTAGCCATCTTCAATCCAATGGGAGCTGTAAAGGACAAACTCTTGATTTGACGCAAAACCGTCTTGTCTTCTGCCTCAAATCCTTCCGGGCACGTTCCATTCATGAGAGATGCCATGTTGGCATCCGAGTAAAACGAAGACGCAAATTGTGCAACCTTGGAATCAGGGTTTGACGGCTGCCCGGGATATTTGTTGGCTGGCTTTCCTTCCGATGCAATGGTAACTACGCAGGAGTCAACACTGGCAACGTCCACGAGGTGGGTAATCAAGCCGAGATCTTTGGCCGTTTGAGCGTTCATGAAGTTTCCAGCCAATACAGCCCATCGGGCTGCAGGGATACCACAGATTCGTGCCGGTCGTTGTGAACCACCGAGTCCAGGATAGATTCCGATGGAAGTTTCAGGGAAGCGGAATTGAGTTCTACGTGTACCAATACGGTAATCGCAAGCAAGAGCGAGTTCCAATCCTCCGCCAAGAGCGAGGCCGGTCGTGAGGGCCACTGTTGTCTTGGATGAGGTTTCAAGCATGTCAAGTAGGGTGTGGCCATCTGCAGTGAAATCGTAAATTTCAGGAATTGCATCTGCACGGATTTTGTCAACAAAGAACTTGACATCGGCTCCCGCAACAAAGGCCTTTCCGGCTCCATCGAGAACAATGGTATGAACGGAATCGTCTGAGTTCGCCGCAGATACGGCGGTGGTGAGTTGTTCAACAACAGTGACATTGAGCGCATTCATAGCCTCAGGCCGGTTGATGGTGATGGTTGCGACACCGTCTGAAACGTTGGAATCAACGTAGGAGAAATCCCAGTCGTTCCCGCCTTGTTGAGTAAAGAACGCAGGAACGCTCCAGCCCTCTCCGGCCACGTCAGCGTACTTGACGGCCATTCGATGTGCTTCAGCAACCCCGATTTTGTTCATCAATTCAAAGGGCCCACGAGCCCAACGCAGTCCAACCTTTGCACCGCGGTCAACGTCTTCCATGCTGCAAATATCTTCGTCCACGATTTGTGCTGCGACACCAAATACAACGCCGAGCAGGCGTTCTGAAACTGCAGTGTATTGGGCTTCCGAATAATCGTCATCACCGGAAACGTCCCAGTGCGCATTTGCTTCAATCAAGTCTCGGAGGTTTTGAGCACCGGTGTACCGAGGAGTGTTGAGTTGCTCAGCGAGATAGTCCGTCGAGTGCAAGGCAATTGGGGGGCCTGTGAGGTTCATCAGACCAAAGGGACCAAGCCCGATTCGGAATGCTTTGCGAGCGATGGCATCAATTTGAGCTGCGCTTGCTGCGCCTTCTTCCAAAAGCAAACAAGCTTCATTCAGCCATGGAACGAAAAATCGGTTGACAACAAATCCAGGTCGGTCTGCACAAACGATGACGACCTTGCCCAGCATTTTGCAATACTGTACGACTTTGTCAATGGTTTCTTGGCTTGATGATTGAGCAGGTATCACTTCAACCAAACGATTCTTGGCGGGGTGATAGAAGAAGTGGAGGCCAACAAAGCGGTCAGGACGTCCGGTCGCTTCTGCAAGAGCATTGACTGAGAGCGAGGACGTGTTGGATGCGAGGATGGTGTTTGGTCCGCAGACTTCGTCAAGTGTGGAAAACACTGCTGTCTTCACGTCAAAATCTTCGAACACAGCCTCGATCACCAAGTCAGTATCCGCTGCCGTTTCCTCAACTCCAATAACTCCGGTGATACGACCTTGAATATCTTCAACTTGTTGCGGTGAGAAGATTCTTCGTTCAACCGCTTCCGAGAGGAAATTCGTTATGATGGACTGCCCGCGTTCAACCCATTGTGCTTCGCGGTCTACCATTTGAACATCAAATTCTTCTTGAGCACTTTTCTGGGCAATTCCTGAGCCCATGTTTCCTGCGCCGACGACGGCTACGCGCTGAATAGGTTGCATGTTACTGCGCAATCAAACGATGCTCATGAAGCATACGGATGGTTCACAATGACGAAATCTCAGTCCAAGCATGGCTCATATCGCTGTGGAAACGCTCTGGCGACAGAAATTCGACGTGTTTGATGAGGGCTTGAACGGGTTCCCGGTCTGCACCGTTCCGAGCGGTCCAAGTTGAATGAACCTCTTGAATTGCTTGACGCCAAGCATCTTCGTCTTCTGCACCCAGGCAATGTCCGTCCGGCATCAATTCATTGTGTGCGGGTCGGTCAGATGCAAGAACAGGTTGGCCCGCCGCCATTGATTCAACGGGAGGGTAGCCAAATCCTTCAGCTCCTGAGGGAAACAGAAGAGCCTCCGTGTGCCATCGGTAATGATTGAGGACGTCGTCGCTTATCTCGCCGCCAACGTGAGTCCAAGGAACACCGTGCTGAGTTGCATATTCACTGGCGGCAACACCACCATAGGGGCATGAATCGCCACCAATATGGTGAATCATCAACGATTGAAGAAGTTCCTCCGGCAGTTTGCTAAGTGTCCTGATGAGGAATTTCAAACGCTTTCTAGGGGCGTGACTTCCGACAACCAAGAGGTTGCAGGTTGTCGATGAAAGACCACTTGGAGCAGCAGGGAGTGGAAACGTTGGAGCAAATTTAGCTGTGTCCAATCCATATGGGATGCGATAAAGGGGAGTATTGGGGAAGTGCTTTCGACACAACGCCTCGGTTGCTCGCGTATTGCAGATGATTCCGTTCGCTCGGCCGATTCCTTTCATCAGGCGCTTCAAATCCGAACGGCGGTACCAAGGTGGCTGTTGCTCGCCCACCTCAATACGTTCTCCATTAAGGGAAATCACCTCAGGAAAGAGATGAAAGAAATCATGGACGTAAACGACAACCGGGGCAGGTGAACGCTTCGGAATCAGATGTGCCTGTTCTTGGTCTGCAACATGGATCAAGTCAACTGAGTCGGTTTTGTGCAAGCGGCGGATTGTTTGCAAGACCTGTTTTGGATGACCAAACCAGCGCTTCAGAAGACGACGCAGCCCCGAAGCCCCTTCAGCCAGGTTGTACTCTTCAATACCTGCGCTTTCCCAACCTGTAATTTGTTCGGATTCCAACGAGGTTCGCAGGTCGTGAAAGGCCCCTCCCAGTCCGGAATGCTGCGAGAGTGTTCCTCCCCGAACAAGCAACACGCGCCGCCGAGGGTGCGCGTCCTTGTCTTGAGCCATGAACTGCGGAAGGCGCTGGACTTCTTCAAAGAACCACCCAAAGGGCTCCTGATGGCGTGCTTCCTTGCGATGGATTGCATCGGGTGTGGAAAAGAAATCAAGTAGTGGTGACGCACGCGAACGAATGTAGCCCATGCCGACTCCACCAATGAAAATTCCAGCTGATGCATTTGAAGTTCTTCAGAACAACATTGAGGGTACGCTCAACAACGGTAAAATCATCCGTTCAACGCTCGCAAATTACTCCAACCAAGGACCCTATAACGCAGACTGGGAGGTGGAGGCTGCTGTGGAAGCACTCCATGTATTCGGCTCCCGTTGGACCATTGAAATTCTTGCAACATTGTACATTACTGGCCCTCGCAGATTCAATGAAATGAAGAACATGCTCAGTGGTATTTCCAGCCGAACTCTTTCCGATAAGTTGCGGTTTCTTGCAGAGGAGGGCTTGGTCTTACGCCTGGTCACCGAAGGCCCTCCAGTCAAAGTCAGTTACGAACTCAGTCCGCACGGGATGACCTGCGGCAGACTTCTCTCACCGTTAGTGGCCCATCTGAAAGTGAAAATGGGCTCGGTCCAATCCAAATAAAGTCAGGGCTCAACGCGGTTTTGCTGTACGACACGCCCGTCTTGAAGATTGAACGCAGTTAAGACTGCAGGCATTCCATCCTTTCCGTGATACAAACACGTATCGAGGCCGATGGCTGCGGGTCTAGCATTGTTCAAACAAACTTCACTTCGCCAAACCTTGCCCCATGAATGCTCATTGTGCCCAGGAAGACTTACTGTTGGAGTGTGACCAAACACCACGGTTCGCTGATAGTCAACGGGTTCTTCGGCCTGATGGAACTCCTTTCGTATCCACAAGTACTCTTCTTCAGTTTGCTCATCAAGGGGAAGACATGGTTTGTAACCAGCATGAACCAATCGCCATTCCTTCAGCACAATGTGAAGGGGGAGGGTTTCAATCCATTCGTTATCTTCCATGATTTGATTTTTCATTGCTTGACGGTCGGGTTCTGCTGCTGCATTGTTAAAGGCATCAAGATAGGAACGAACGGTGGTATCCCCACCGTTCTTGATCCAAACCAGCGTGTCTATGTCTGGATTTTGGAGTCTCTCGAGGGAGAAGTTTTTCGCCATCATGGCCTCATGGTTTCCTTTGACGCTGAAGATTTGTTCATTCGTTCGTGCAGTGTGAACTACCCCGTAGGAGTTCGGACCTCGGTCGATAAGGTCGCCAAGTAAAACCACTCGGTCGTTTTCTCCAAGATTCAACTCGTCCATAAGCGAAATAAAACTTTGATAGAATCCGTGAATATCTCCGATGACCCACACATTAGCGCCCTGTTCTAACGCTGTTTGCAACTGCATTTCAATCCCCTCATTTCTCTTTATTTCCATCATAAAAACCTACCATAATATGACTCCTTCAAGAGTATATTAACGCCTTCATCGATGGTTGAAACAGCGACTCAAACCAGCGATGGTTTAAGGAAGGAGAAGGCCAACCTCACCTTATGCCTCTTCTCTCCCAATGGGTACGTCAGCGACCATGGTTGGCTGCTGGATTGGCTGGAGCAGCCAGCAGTGTTGCTGGCCTTGCCGGAGGGGTAGCCGCTGCTGCCGGAGCGGTTGGAGCCATGACGATGGGAGGCATCCGAACCAAAGCAACCCACCACGAACATCCGTTGCGGCGAAGGATTTTGTCAACCTTGGAGGCACACCCCGGCTTGTGCTACCGTGAGTTGCAAACTGCAATGAATACAGCGAATGGGACGCTACGGCATCATCTTGATGTTCTGCAAACTCGGAAGTCGGTCACCATTCTCCCTGTGAACGGGCGAACGTGCTATTTCGCAGGGGCCCCAAGTCAGATTGAGGTTCTCCGTAGCACTGTGATCGGGGAAGAGAGAATGGCACAAAGCCTTCCGATTGGGCTTTCTCTTGTACAGCGCTTAATTCTAGAAAACATTGAGCGCGAGGGCGTTCCTCGTTCGCAAGCAGAACTCGCCCGACGTCTTGGAAGAACTCGTGCTACCGTGCACAGCGCCGTCAAGGTACTGCGACGACGAGGAATCTTACGCGATGACCGAATTGAACTCATGCCCCATATCGACCTTGACATGTGCTGGCAGCCGCACGGTAGCGTGGATTACGAATGGAAGGACGAACGAAGGACGGCGTGACCGTCCTTCTGAGTTTCTTTTGAAATCTACCGCTTGAGCGGCATTTACTGCATAGACTTCAAAGGCTCTCGCCATTGCCTTCACTTCGGTTGTCAACATGTTCTCGGTACGAATGGTCGAACTCGCTTTGCCTTCAACCGACCGCGAAATTGATGCCTTGGTCGAATGGATGACTGACACGCTTTGCCTCGTCCGAAAGCGTGGCGATGCAATGGCTGACAACGGCAGAGCAGGGCCAGTTCACCGATTGCTGCGAGATCACCTGTTTGGTCAGCCCAATACCGCTTGGGACGCTCAAATGTTAGCTGATGAACTCGCCTTGATGCCGGCATCGCTCAATCATCACCTTACACGGCTTGTAGAGAGCGGGATTGTCGGATATACCAACGAGGGGAAAGGATGGCGTCGTTATTTCTTAAGAGGCGGTTCTTTGACCAATGCAGTGGCTTTTTTCCAACAAAATTGTTCACTCGTCCTCAGTCAACGAATGGCTGCTTTGGAACCGTATTGGAAGCGGACAGGTGAACCGATGGAAGTGGAACTTCCCGAACCCGAACATGCTCCATTCATGCTCGGCCTCACCGACCATCGGCCAATACCACACGATTCTAACGGAACCGTACTTTCGCATTGGATGAGCGATTTTGGAATGCTTGGGGAGCGCCCTGGTCAAGAAATCGCAGCAGACTCGTTATCCGTTCGCTTGATGACAACGCTGTTGGAACGAGACCTCCCCTTGTCCCTTGACGAGGCTGTCGAATCCCATGGTGGGCAAAAGGCGCGCATAGGGCGAATTTTGGACCGCTTTAGGGCGTCCGGCATGGTCGAGAGGGTTGCCAGAACCGACCGGTTAAGCGTCGCGTTATGGACGGCAATGACCACACAATATCAACGGCGAGGCGAGGATTGGATGTTGAAAAAAGGCGGGTTTCAACGCTTGCTGAACAACAAGCAGCAGAACAGCCTACTCGAGTCATTGAAGAAAGGAAATCTCAATGTGGATGATGTCGGAACGCATCTAACCCTCATGGAAGCACGAGAACAGATGCTTCTTCTGAACCTACTCGGTGGCCGTCTTCCGATGGGTTACCGACTCTCAGGGCCCTCCCCTCAAGCCATACAACGGCGGGTTCAGGAACGGATGGACCGCGTGCTTCGGAGAATGGTCCGAGTCGCCAACTTACTTGATGAAGCCCTTGAAACCTCATGAGTTGAGGGAAATGCTTGAAACAATTTCAATTGAGCGAAATCCATGACCGAGCACATTCAACCCGCCCCTGGGCCTTGGGACGGTGATGCTCGTCCACTTTTTCTGGCACCGATGTCGGGAGTTTCAGATCTGCCGTTTCGATTGCTTTCAAAGGAATGCGGTGCGGACGTGACCATTACGGAATTTACAAATTCCACAGCGTTAACTCGGGAAGCCGCTACTTCATGGCGCCGCATGGAAACTCACGATACCGAAGTCCCTTTCATCCCTCAAATCTTTGGAGGCGACCCTGGAGACATGGCTACTGCGGCTGAAATGCTTGCACCAAGTGCTGACATCATCGACCTCAATTTTGGTTGCCCTGCTCCAAAGGTGACCAATATTTGTGCGGGAGCTGCCCTGATGGGAGAACCTGAGCGTTTGGTCGGTATGGTTGAAGATATCGTGGAACGGGTGGATACTCCCATTACGGCCAAAATGCGCCTTGGAACCGGCAGCGGTCAGAACAACGCTACGGAACTCTGCAAGCGTTTGGAGGAGGTGGGTGCTCAACGCCTCTGCATCCATGGACGAACCCTTCGCCAGAGGTACACCGGTATTGCAGATTGGACTTCAATCAAACAGGCGGTAGAGGCTGTGGAAGTTCCGGTCATTGCGAACGGTGACGTTGTAGATGCCGCTTCGGCTGCAGCATGTTTGGAACAAACGGGCGCTGCAGGACTCATGGTTGGTCGAGGTGCAATTGGGCGCCCGTCTGTATTCGCTGATATCAAAGTCGGACTCGGATGGATGAAGGAAGAGCATTTGCCTTGGATTGCATCCAATGAGGAATGGTATGAATTGGATGAAGTCAAACAATCTTTTGCATCACGAAGGTGGTGCTGGGACCGTTACATCGCTTTGTGTGAGGAGACGGTTGGAATCCAAGCTCGTTGGATGAAACGTCATGCAATCGCTTTCACCAAAGGGTTGCCCAATGCAAAGAAGGTAAGGAACATCATGCACGAACAAAATACGCCCAAAGCAATGGCTGATGCGATTAGCACCTACTTGGCCAACGGAGTGTAAGACTCAGAAGGTGGATTCCCAGTCTTCGAGGTCGTTGGCTTCTGCCCATGCCTCGTCGGTGGTTTCTCCACGAACCTTGAGGACTTCACGGGCAAGGAGCCAGTAAATCAAAGCGAGTGAACGACGACCTTTGTTGTTCGCTGGAAGCGCAATATCGACGTTTCGAAGGTGGTTGTTTGCATCAACGATGCCGACGATTGGGAGGCCAGTAGCAACTGCTTCACGAAGTGCTTGTTGGTCTGCAGCAGGGTCAGTCACGAACAAGACATCCGGTTCAAGGTAAGAACGGAGTGCAGGGTTGGTCAAGGATCCTGGAATAAAACGGCCAACGGCTGAGTGGGCGCCAACTGCCTCTGCAAACTTACGAGCAGGGCGTTGTCCGTATTGACGGGCGCTGACAATCATAATCGAAGGCGCATCAAAGGTGTTGAGGAAGGCTGCAATCGAACGAATGCGGGCATCAGTGATGTGAATATCAAGAAGGTAAAGACCGTCTTCGCGGACTCGGTCAATGAAGCGACCCATATCGGCACTCTTCTGTTGAGTTCCGATGTTGACGGCGCTCTCCTCATAGGCTTCGGCGGAGACTAGCAAACTTCCTTCATCGGACATAATAGACCACAGTAAGCCGCCCACAGACCCCCTGTATTAAACCGCTTCGTCCCAAAATCGTTCAGCAACCTTTCCGGTTTTGATGAAATCAAGGAGGGATAAAGTATCAAAAAGGGAACGCAGTACGCCATCTTATGCGGGAGGATGGTGAAGAAAAGTCAGTGGCTTACAAACCCACAGACCCGAACGCCACCGTGAACGCTGAAGGCTATTGGAAACGGGAAAATGGGAATGTTTTGCCGGTCAGTGCGAGTGATCTGGAACGTTACACCTATTGCCCTCTATCTTGGTCTTTAGCAGCACATGGCCATGCTGGCAAGGGTGAAGAAATTATCAAAGGACAGGAAAGTCACAAAGCGATTCACGATATTTACTCGGAATATCAACATCTGCGCATTCAAACAAAACGTAATTTGCTCATATGGCAGTGGTGGTACGCCATCGTACTCGTTTTGGTTGTTGATGCTGTGTTGTTCCGAGGATTCAGCCGTTCAAGTTTTGACACAGATGAATTTTCTAAATTACTCGCAACTTGGGCCTTGTCATGTCTGGTAGTAGGAATCGGTGCACTGCTTCTCCCATGGAGGAGCCTTATTGGAATGGAGATACATCAAGACTCCACTATACATTTCAGTGCTGAAAATAAGGCGGTGGTTGAACCCTATTTTGAACCGAGAGGCTTCAAAGGTGGATGGTTCGAGGGAGGGCGTATTGAAGTGGCCTTCTTTATGGCGGCGATCGTCATGGCACTTCACTCCATGGCACTTCGCTTTGCAAGCAATAAAGAGCAGGCTGGCTATGTTTTTGCATTCATTGCCATCTGTTGGACGCTCATGGCTTCTCTCCAACTGCAGAGAGCCTTGATAGCCAATACTAAATCCTTGGACCTCGCAGAAGAAAACAACATTTCCATCGGGACTGATGTCGCATATTCTGACGATGAATCAACGAGTGATTTGCTCATAGATCGGGAAACTGGGCTGCGGGGACGACCGGACCAAATCGTCATCATTGATGGCGAATTTATCCCTGTCGAGCAAAAAACGGGGAAAGTACCCAAGCGCCCCCATGATTCTCATTCAATGCAAGTACTGGCCTATGCCCATCTTATCGAGACCATGACCGGTCGGACCCCTCCTTACGGCATCCTTCGATACGGAGAAGAGGATTTACACGTCATCGATTGGAATGCGAAAACTAAGGCATCACTGCTTGAGCGGATCAAAACCATACAAGAGGTCATGGCCAAAGGTGGGGCTGCCCGGAATCACAATCGTCCTGGAAAGTGTAAGAATTGTTCACGCCGTTATGCGTGTCCCGACCCGTTGGACCCATGATGAATGGCGTCTTGAATGGGGATCAAGCATAATGGCTATTCACACACTTGAACAGCGACCTAAGTGCCGGACCCAAAGATTTACCCTTTTCGGAAAGGGAATACTCGACCCGTGCTGGAACCTCTGCATACACTTTTCGCACCAACAAGTCACTGCGGCTGAATTCATCCAATCTACGGCTGAGCGTTGTTGCGGTGATGGACAATTCACGTTTTAGTTCGTTAAAGCGGACAGGTTTTTGATGGGTGTTCATGAAATAGAGCATCTCAAGGACATATGATTTGCCAAGCAATGCAATCAAGTTTTTTGCAGATGATTGCAGGCAAGTGGGTTTGATTTGCACCGGTGGTTCCATATCCATACTAGGTACAATCGGTATATCAATGTGCGAGTATCTGAACAGATACTAGCGATGTTCAAGAAATCATTGTGACAACGCACTTTCCTTTGGCTCTGCCCGAAAAGGAGCGAGTAAAGGCCCCCTGCCATCCGGATTCAATGTCTTCAGAATGAAAATCCCAAGTTCCATCGAGAACTGCTTTGATGGTACCGCTTTGAAGATGCTCTGCGAGGGCACGCAAATCATCTCCACTTGGCGACAAAAACAGATAGGTCCAAGATGCATTAGCGGCCTGTGCAGCCTTGAATTCCTTTCTCTTTTGTTTCCGCTTCAAAAACAACTTGAGAATCCATGCGGACCCACCTATTCGCCGAATTTCCTCAAGGGTCGGCATCCCTGCAATCGTGACGATGCTTCCTCCTTCTTTGACGATCTCTGCCATGTCCAAGCTTTCAGCAGTAGTGTCAAAGCAGACGTCAAATTTGTTGTTAATATCCTTTGAATAGAGGTCTGTAAATTTTTGAGATTTGTAATCTACGACTTCATCTGCACCCAAGGATTTGCACATCTTGGCTTTCTCGCCTTTTGATGCGGTCGTTACCACGCGACCTGCTTTGAATACATGCTTTGCAAGTTGGATGGCCATGGTACCAACTCCTCCCGCGCCCCCAGAGATGAAGATGGAATCACCTTCCTTGAGGCCCGATGTCTTGAGAACTTGAAGAGCAGTCATACCAACAAGTGGGATTGACGCAGCCTCTTCGAAACTAATATGTTCTGGCTTTGACACTGCATTTGAGATGTGTGCCACGCAATATTCAGCCATTGCGCCGCGGAACCATGGTGTTTT
>JAQXEX010000060.1 GCA_029250625.1 Candidatus Poseidonia sp.
CCATCTATTTCACTTCTCTTTCGCAAACAAAGCAGAGGGCCCCCCTCTGATTGGGCGTCTTTGCAAAGGGTACCCATTGCTCAAGTCAAATCACGAAGCTTGAGAATCTCCGACGGAATGGAATACGTATAATCAAACAGAGGCCCAACGAGTCGTACCGATTCAAAATTTTCATCAAAAACAACCCGCTCAAAAGATGAATCTATGCTGTGCAATGGCATGTTAGCAACCAATCCACCTTCTTTCGTCAGTGCAATTCCTGTGGCCACTACGGGTCCAGTTGAAGTGAAGGACAGAGAATCTTCGGTCAACACAACATCTCCAAGGCCGGAGAACATGTGTGAAAATTGAGTGCCGATTTTATCCCAATCACTCAGACGGTATTCCATACTTGATCTAAGTTTGATTTGGTTAAAGTTATTTTTATTTCACCTTAGGTGCGCGATGGAACCCCAGCATTTGGTGTGTGATGGTGCAGGAGGCAGGATTCGAACCTGCGAACCGATATGGACTGGGACCTCATCCCAGCGCCTTTGACCAAGCTGGGCGACTCCTGCGGCAAGTTCGGCTCTCGCCTCGCGTATATCAACACCGCGACAGGACGGGTACCGTCATTCCATGAATACCGCAACCTCATTGAGAGGTTTCCGATGTATGTCAGGAACTTCAGCATCTTCAGCAGGATATCCAACGGGCATGACGAGCATGGCTTCTTCGTGTGAAGGTCGGCCGAGAATTTCTCGTAGGAAGCCCATCGGAGATGGCGTATGAGTAAGGGTGACCAAGCCCATGGTGTGAATCGCTTGAATGAACATTCCAGCAGCAATACCACAGGACTCTGTGGCGTAGTATGTAGGGCCCCACTTTCCGTTGCTTCTCTGACGTTTCTTTTGTTTAAACAAGACAACAACCCATGGAGCATCGGTGAGGTGTGCCTTGACTGCGTCTGTACCCAACGGCTGCAATACTTCGGACCAAGCCTCCGGCATTCTGTCATCGTATGTTTTACGCTCTTCTGTTTCGGCAGCATCGCGAAGATGCTGCTTCAACTCATCTTGGCCTATTGCAACCCACGTCCAAGGTTGGAGGTGTGCTCCGTTGGGTGCAGTTGAGCCCGCCAGTATCGCTAATTCGAGCAGGCGTCGTTCAACAGGGCGCGAGGAAAAGTGACGGGTTGTTCGTCTTGTTTTCATGAGGGCGTAGTTCTCTTCAGCCGCCTTGAGCATGGTTGCGGGGGGCACTTCGTTCCATTGTAACGGTACAAACGGGTGGTCAGACATGATGCTCATGCAGAGGTTGGGGGCGTCGGTTCATAATCGCAACCCGAAGGGGGGCGGTCATAACAGCCGGACCAGTCATCCGATGGAGACGCGTTCAACGGGCAGAAGCATCTCGTTTCTTCGCTTGAAGGGCAACGTCATCGGGCCGTCATAAACTGCGAGAATGGGCTCTTGTATTGGCGTCAGTCCTTGTTCAACGACCATGGCTTTCAAGCGTTCACCCAACTTCTGACTTTTACTTTGATGAAACCGGCCTGAAAAACTCAGTACCGCCACATCCCTTCCTTCGCATTCAGTAAGCAAAACACCGCCGTCAACCGGTAACGGTAAGGTCTCAAGTGTGTAAGCAGAAGGCATGGTGAAGGCCATCCATTCGCGCCCTTCTTCCGCCCAAGTTTCAACCGGCGCAGTCATTGCAATGGAGGTCCTGTCTTGGTTTCCACCGAAAATATAACCGGCAATTCGCCGAAAACCACCCACGGATGGACGCCGCCCGGAGCCCGTGGTTTGAACGCGGGCTTGTATGCTGGAAGCATAACGCCGCAACTCAAAATTTCCATAGTGTTGAAGAACGTCATACGCCGGTTCTTCAAGTTCTTCACCCATACGATGCCCTCGGTTAATGCGCTTATTATGCGATGTTTTCAGGCGGCATTCTTCCACGCAAGCGTAACCACGCCTCACTGCAAAACATCAATCCGTAGACCGATGCTAACCAAAGCGTTGGCCTGCCCCATGTGTCGGGAGAATCAGCGGGCAACACCCCACTGCTCATCGAGAGCAAGACGCACAACCACACCAATGTAACTCCGTGGAGGATCCAACGAATGGAACTGAGAAGTTCCCTTGAGGTTGCCTTCATTTCGGTTAATTCGGACTTGGTGAGCAATGCAGAAACACCTGCGATTTTGTCAAGGGCCGAGCCCCCGTTCCATCGTATTCTCCCAAGCTTGAACCGAGTGAGGTATTCGATGGCAGTAAACAGGGTAATCCAAACAACGACCACTTCAAGCAACGCTTCACCTCCTCGCAGGTTAAGAGAGCCCCACGTCGTCCATGCTAACAGTGACCATAACCACCCGACAAGCAACAGCTGGAAGGTATGGGCGAAACGACTGATCTTGGCAAGCAATTCGGCATCATGGCCCAGTACCGACTCTAGAATTAACACGCCAGCCGCGGCGATGCACGCTACAGCACCAGCAAGCAACCACCATCCCGACAAGGAACTGTCGCGCCAGGCGAGCATGAGGGCAGAAAGAATCCAACCAAGAGCAAGTACGGTTGCGACATTAACCACTGCCTGCATGGTATAGAGCGGGTCACGCCCGTCCCGAAGTACCGCTAAGCCTCCCATTAACCGAACTTCAAACGCAGAATCATCCACGACGCCATGACTTGCTGCTGCCATACCGCCAACCGATTTGATACGAGCGGCTTCAACAATGCTCTGGGCGGCACCGTCCTCCCATTCACCCCCTCCGGTCCACGAAGAGCCCCTGCTGGCTGCATGTGCCGCCCCCGAACCCCGGGTTGACCCTCCACGAGCTGAACGAGTTTTGGCCCATGCCCGTATCTCTGGAGCAATGATTTCTTCCACTTGGTCCTCGTTCAGGGGCGCGCCGTGGTCCGTGTAGAGCCATCTGCACTGAATCGGAACGGGATTTGGATCAACATCAGGAGCGACCATTTGGAATTGCCCGGGGCCAAGGGTTGGTAATTGGGCGACCAAATCTTGGTCCCCCCCACTTTCCTTGAGTAAATGGCGCACCTTTTCGACGTCTTGCGGTTGAGTGAAACGCCCGATGAACGTTGTATTGGCTTGGGCGAGAATTTTGTAATCCACATCGCTTACATTTTGGGTCGCAAGAACGCATGCTACTCCGTATTTTCTAGCTTGCTTGAAAATTAATTTAATCAAGTCCTTAGCAGGTGGGTTTCGAGGATATGGAGGGAGATAGGGAGCGACTTCATCCATGAAGAACAACAACTTCAACTCACCCTCAGCAGGTTGTTGCGTCAGCATCCAATCGTAGAGTTCACGGGACAATTCTTGGACGAAATATTGCTTTTGATTTTCATCCTGAATGGTATTCAAGTAGACAATATTCAGCGGAATCTTTCCAGGCATTGCGGGTTCAACAAACGCGTCAATGTCAATCGGGACTCCGTTTGAGAACAACAACTGGTTGACTCCAGAAGAGAACGCTGAAAGTCTTCGGGCTAATTCTCCTCTCGTTGATTTTGGTAGTCGCTCTTCAAAATCCGTCAACCTGTACTCAATCATCACCTCGTTCCAAGTCGGGGGGCTGACCTTGTCTTCAGGGTCAACATCTTCTTCAAAGCATTCAGGATACAAATGCCGAATGAATTCTTGATGAGGTTCACGAACAACACGAGCAAGCGCTTGGAAGTCACCTACATCCAAACCACACCGAGTACCTTCAACCAATATTTCGTAGAGGTACGGCTTCACCGTCTTCCCTTTTGGTTTCTCAACATCAAAGCCTGCTAGGTTTGCGAACCCTGCAGCCATCATGTCCCAAGCCGTGATCGCTTCCTCTGGGTCGAGGTCAGATGGAGGTGCGCGAAACGGGTCAATGCACAGCGGGAGTCCTTTGCTGCGTAGCGGGGTCCAGATTCGCACCTCACACTTCTCCATCAACTGCTTTGCACGAACAACATCTCCGTCTTGGGCTTCAAGGTCATCCGGGTCGATTCCCATGGCTAGACGGGCAAGGTCGCCTTGAGGGTCTATGATGAGCGAAGGAATTCCAGCGAGAGCGGCTTCCTCAATCAACGCCTTGGCCATGACTGTTTTTCCCGAACCGGTCGACCCAAGCATGGCTGCGTGACGTGCGAGGATTTGGGGTTTGATGTCAATGGGTTCTCCATTGTCTCTACGAGCACCGAGAAACAATCCCTTTGGCTTGAACTTCTTTTTCCGAACCAAAGCAGGTTTGACTTCCTCTGTGGAATTCAAAAGGTCGCCAACAAGGTCGGCAAGCTTCCCTCTGCTTGAGTCTTCAGACGGCGATTCGTCAGCCCAAGTAGGCCTCCCATCTTCCGACTCCATAACCGCGCAGAAGTGTGGGGGGTTTTGAAAGGCGCGATTAGAACAAGGGTAAAGACGCAGACTCAAGGAGGAGAAACACATCGCCGTACCATGGAACGCATCACCATGGCCAGACCTTCGTGGGACGATGAAATGCGGGATGCGGCCGTAACAACTCTTGATTCCCTGCATTGGGTCAAAGGACCTCAAGGCAAAGCCTTCGGAAAAGAATTCTCCGAATATTGCGGCGCCTTGCAAGGCACACCTTGTCAAAGCGGATCAGTGGCCTTGTGGGGGGCCCTCCGATTGTTGGAAATCGGCCCTGGCGACGAAGTGTTGGTCCCGTCCCTCACTTACATCGCAACAGCAACATGCGTCTCATTGGTTGGGGCAACTCCCGTGTTTGTTGACGTGGAGGCAGAATACTGGTGCGTCGACCTTGATGCTTTGGAAGCGGCCCGAACCGAACGGACAAAAGCAGTCATTGGCGTCCATCTTTTTGGTCAACTCTGCGCCCCAGAACTCCAAGACTGGTGTGAAAACCACAACATTGCCTACATCGAAGACGCCGCTCAAGCCCACGGTGCGTCTCAAAAGGGGTCAAAAAAAGCAGGAGCGCTTGGGGACGTCGCTTGCTTCTCCTTTTTCCCTTCAAAGAATCTTGCCGTTGGCGGTGAAGGCGGCATGATGATGACAAAGCGAGCCGACCTTGCAGCACGAATGGACGCCTTGGTCAATCACGGTCGAGATGCCCGTCTCGAATCTCACGAATTGGGTTCGAATTTGAGAATGTCAGAAGTCACGGCAGCCATTGGCCGTGTGCAATTGCAACGACTTGAGGGGTGGCTTGAACGCAGAAGAAACATTGCAGCCCGCTACCATGCTGCTTTCGCGAATGTATCGGGTATATCCGTTCCTAAAATTCGAGAAGATACGGAACATGCGTGGCACCAATACTGCCTCTTGGTCGATGAACCTGAAGCACTGAGAGCAACGCTGGATGAGAGAGGGATTGACTCAAGGGTGTATTACGCTCAACCTTGTCACCGCCAAGGAGTGTATTCAAATCACCCTCAGCACAATGATAAATTCGAAGTCACAGACGATGTAGCGTCTCGATTGGTAGCTATTCCCATCCATCATCAGTTGACAGAGAATGAAGTTGAACGCATCATCGATGCAGTGACAACAATTCAGTCATGAGCCAATGGTGTCTGCTAGCGATTTATTTGACCATGAGGGCAACCCAGTGATTTCCTGCCCAACCCATCCGGGGATCTCCACTTTCTCATGGGTCTGTTGTAGTTCAACTTCTGCTAATATTAGTCCAGCGAGGGGGCCTTCAAACTCGTCAACCTCCCACACCTTTCCATCCGGACCAGGCCAGACATAGCGTGTTTTTTTAACGTGAGGAAAACCACCCACTCTCACCAGCGATGCTCCTGTTTTAGCATCGATAATCCATTCCAATTCATGGGCGGAAGCGTGGGACATTTTTGACTTGCACGTGAGGAAAAAGACACCATCGCGAACCCGGATTCGAACCGTCCACTGCTGAATAGTTCTCCATATCTCTATCTCTTCTTTGTTGGGCTCAACAAGTTCCATTGAGTCCATGAGCAATGTTCCTTCTTGCAGGCTCAGTGCCCCTTGAGGAAGGTAATATTGTTTGATATCTGAAGCCGTTGAACCGATGCGCCAAGGTTTTTGTTCACGCCCGTCAACTAAAAACCGCCGCTCAATTTCAATATATTCTGTCAGAATCCACACCTCCCTGTACGACGGATTGTTGTTGGACAGGAGCCATTACAAATTCAACATTTTCAATTAATTGGGTTCCTTGGGGTCCAAGGGTCACCCGGTCAATTTTGAACCGGTCACTTTCCAAAAGTTCAGGGTCTCCAAAGAGCAATCCGCGTTCCAGTTTCCTTGATGTTGAATAGGCGCGCCAAACCAGCCAAAGAGGAAATGCAAGCCCCAATCCCGCGATGAATAAGCCCAAGACCACATTCACCGCCATGGTTCTCCCATTACGCAGGAGGACATCAAGATGTGCCTAGCGATTCAACAAGCCCGCCCAAGAAGCATCAGCATATGCTTTTGCAGAGGATGCGGGATCGTCTGCGCCGTGAATTCCGGAACCTACGATGACGCAGTCCGAACCAGCAAGCACAGCTTCAGTTGGGTCGCCGTAGCGCTGGCCCATGGCCCCGTCTCCGGTTTGCAAATTAACTCCCGGAGTCCAAATCATTTTTTCCGTTCCCACTTTATCTCGCAAAAGTTTGAGTTCTTCAGGACGAGACCCGTTCCCAATGAATCCAAAGACACCCGTGTGCTGAATGCCGAGCCTGACAACTTCATCCGTATAATTTGGATTGAGTAGGTTTCCACGGCTCGACATTTGAGCGAGCAACAACACTCCCCCCTCCGTTCCATAATCGCCCCAGCCAGCCTGAAGACCGTCCACGATGTCAGGGCCAGAGATCAGATGTGCGGTGACCAAGTTTGACCAAGAACCGATGGCGTACACTCCGCCCATTTGGTGACGGGAGATCTTACCGATATCAGCAAATTTTCGGTCTTCAAATATCAAAAGATTGTGTGCAGATGCACGCTTGCAGAAGGCTCCCCATCGCTCAGCAGTCCAATCTTCAACAAGGTCAACATGCGTTTTCAACGCTGCAATATATGGCCCTACAGCATCAATGAGTTCCTCAAGTTCGCTCATGGTTGGCTTGTCCGCTGCAAGACATACCAAACTCTGCTTTCGGCATGCAACTTCCATGTATTCTTTGGCCATGCTGTTGGTGGCGGAACTCCATCGTTCTCCCCAAATTGCTGCGGCTTCCATGACTCAAGGTGAACCGACCATGCCCTCAATCCTTGCGGCCCGGAGTTTTGTCAAACAAACATCACCTTCATGATGGGCCGCCGCGCCAATCCACCC
>JAQXEX010000061.1 GCA_029250625.1 Candidatus Poseidonia sp.
GGCGCCCCCGACCATACCTGCTCCAATAATTCCAATTTTCACAACATCTCCTCCTTATCGGTGCGGCGTCGGGTCCAGCTTGCCTTCCTTAGCCATCATCGAGGCCTTTAGCAAGGTTTCCGGCGTCCCGCAATCCACCCATGTTTTTTCGCCTACAGAAATCAATTCAGCCTCTTTGTCGTTAACATAGATACGGTTTACGTCAGAAATCGAGGTGTGGACTCCGTGCATGCCTTCGGCTTGATCCAAGTACGTCCAAAAGCGTTCATCAAAAAGATAGATGCCTCCGATGGCAAGATTTGAGGGGGGATGTTCTGGCTTCTCCACAATGTCGATGAGATTCCCATCTTCATCCAGTACCCCGACTCCAAACGCTTCTGGATGGCGTTCTTCCCTTGCCATTAGAATGCAACCAGGCGGTAATTCCGCATCGGAAAAGTTTGCTACGGTCTCGTCCAACTCCATGGTAGTGATGTTATCTGAGAAGTAGATTAACAGACGGACTTGGTCGTTGTAAGGGCGGGCGAGTTTGAGTGCTTCAGCAACACCACGTGGTTCTTCTTCAATGACGTAATGAATTCGTTCTCCTTCAAGTCCTTGGCCAACATGGCGGGTGATTTGCCCAATAAATTGGTTCGATACAATGGTAATGTCCTTGATTCCAGCACGACGAATCGTTCCTAGTGCATAATCAATGACAGGGCGGTCAAACAATGGAAGCATCGTCTTTTGGACATAGTGAGTGAAGGGGTAGAGGCGACTTCCGTGGCCTCCGGCAATAAGAATGGCCTTTACCTCCATGAAGATACCACGAGGCGACCCTGTATTGAAACTGCCCCACCTTGGTTATTGGGTATCGTCCGATTTCATCACTTCAGAAACCGCTCCATCCTTTGCATTTTTCTCAAACCATTCGGTAGCTACCAGGTCTCCTAGACGCCCCACTCCCGCTTCGATGAGGTCAGTATCGCTGGCTTCGGCAACGTTCCATCGTTCTTCTGCTTGTTTTGCATATTCGAGGTCAGCATCCCGCAAAAGATGCTCGCTCTGCCGCAAAGGCCCCTCCAACCCTTCGTATTCCTTCTCATGAAGAGCAGGGTCTACACGCCCACGTT
Organism: Candidatus Poseidonia sp.; assembly: GCA_029250625.1. Taxonomy (GTDB): domain Archaea; phylum Thermoplasmatota; class Poseidoniia; order Poseidoniales; family Poseidoniaceae; genus Poseidonia. The sequence continues at coordinate 1,116 of JAQXEX010000061.1, forward strand.
CTTTGTTGAATTCATCCATGTGATCGGAAAGCGCCGGTCCCTTTTCATCGCTGCCTCGGCCTCTTTTTTCATCGGAGTTTGTGCGCTCCATACCTGAGAAATTAGCGGCGATGAAGGCTTGATGGAGCCGCCCCATTGATTCATCATCAACATCCAATTCAGACAATACATCCCAATCAAATTCGATTGCATCAATAAATTGAACGAGACGCGCTTCGCTCCGGGAGCGATATTGGCGCCTCAATCCCTCACTGCCAAGGGTGATGGCCGCAGACACAGCACCAAGGTATTGCAGAGGTGGAGGTAAGAGCAGCAAAACTGAAAAAATTCCAAGGAGGAAATTGCTCCCTTTCCAACGGAGCAACGACGCATTTTCATCAGCGAAGTAGTCCGAGAACGGGTTAAGTTCGTTGGACACATCAAACCCTCACAAATTCAAGAGATTGTTCAGCCGCTCCATGCATGCATCATCAAGTTCGGTATCTTCCTTCCATCCCAGAGCCTTAAGCCCCTGCAATTGACTTGAACGGATACTCGTACCCATTCGTTCCAAAGAGAATTGCATCAAGAGTCCAAAAACAAGCAAGGCTGCGAGACCAAACTGCCACCGCGTGAGTAATACGATCCCTAAAGCGAGGGCTACTCCAATGATGCCAGCAACAGTTGCTCGTGTTTTCATCCGGGAATGGGAGGCTTGAGCGTCAAGAATTCTCCGAGCCCCCTCCTTCTTCGTCATCGCCGCCATAACAGAGCCAAAACGCAATTCAAGGTGAAGATACCGCTTCTTGCTTGAGCCATTCGTTAATTTCTCTAAGAGCCTCTGTACCACGGTGTTGGTTTCTTACTGCCGAAGGGGCTGCGTTCATATCTTGGACCAGCACACTGTCCTGCATGGTAACATTGCCCCGCGGTTGGAGGGCAATTTGTTGGAGAAGGTCGGCCATGGTTTGCTGCATGTTGGCCGTTTGTTCAGCCTGGAAGGAAAGCAGTCGTTCCATACTCTCTAGGACGATGTTGCTTCGCTCTTGTCGATTGTCAAGGGCGCGTGAGGCCGCCTCCATGGCCTCCTCTTGACGCTTGAGAAGTTCTCTCGCAGCGGGGCTTCCGACCGCATCACGCCGGCGAAGCTCTTCGATGGCAGTATTGAGTTCTACATGACGGCGCGTGAGGGCAGTTTCCAAACCCTCAATGTGGACATTTGCTTCTCTGAGGTGACCGACCATCTCACGGTGGTGGCGCTGCATGGTTCGCATCTCACCGTGATGGTGGACGGCTTCCGAAAAAAAGGCCATTATGATGGAGAGCCCCAGAGCGAGTTGCGGGTGGAAGAGAAAGGCGGTGGCGGTGAACCATGTCAGTGTTGCAACGGAGAGTGAGCGTAGTATTCCCATACATTGTACTCTGTGTCCGGACATAAAGAGGATGACTTGGGACTTTTCTGGGACCCCGCTTATTGCGGGAATAATATGAAGCAATTATCATCAATTTCAATCAACCCGCCAATGGAAAGGAGATGGTCAAGAGCTTCGTCCGTCTCGTCATCTTCAATGTTGCAAGAGCGCGTCCCTTTGAAAATCGCTTCGAGGGTGGCAACCGGTTCACCACTTGCAAGTTCGGCTTCAACCGTGATCAACACGGTCTGACAGGCAATAGCAAGCAGTGGGTCGTCAGTATTGTCATTCGGCATGAGGTCGATGAAGACACTTGAGGGGTGAGGCTCTTGGCCTTGGTTCACTGATTCAACCGTCTTACTCGGCTCAACGGCCCGTTGTCCTAAACCACGCAACGGGTGTTCTTCATTGATGTCAAAGCAATCAAACAAGTTCCGCTGGTACGGGTCATCAGCGTCGTCTTGACGTACAACCCCTTCAATTCTACGACCGAGGTCCTCCAATCGCTGAAGCCGTTGTTCAATGGCCATTTTTTCATGGAGTAAATCAACCGTCAGAAGGTCCATGGAATTCGAGGCCTGCATCACAAGCCAATCATGAACGTTCCAATCAGGGTTGACGCCGAGCATCACATC
>JAQXEX010000062.1 GCA_029250625.1 Candidatus Poseidonia sp.
AGCGCATGCTGGGATTCCAGCCGAAGCCATGTATGTTGACGATTATCAATTTGAAAAGTCACAAGTCCATATCAATTCCATTTGCATGATGGAATCAAGACATACCAAGATGGGGTAGAATATCTCTCAGGTCCTTGGAATTTACAACCGGAACTCCCGCCTCCTTGAATGCAGCATGAGAGGATTCACGTGTGGGGTTAAATCCAATGAAACCGCTGCCTTTGATTTGCATTGAGAGGTCCATTTCGGAATCCCCCACGGAGACACATTGCTCAGGTTTGAACCCGTTCATATCCAATAGACGCTGAATGACATCGTCCTTCCCTGTTGCGTGGAGTCGGCATACCCCTTCATCGGTCAGAAACCCATCATCGTCAAAGACGAATCCGTTTGCGATCCAATCGTCCACCTTGAGAATACCAGCAATGGAACTCACGAAGAGGTCAACGCCGGCGCTGACAATGGCCACAAAGATACCCTCGGCCAACAGTTTTTCGACAACATCTCGTGCCCCAGGCATGAGTTTCACGCCTGCATAGGCACGAAACAACTCGTCCCGATGAATCGGATCCTGCACTTGTTTCCACATCTGGATATCGGAGCGCATGAACTCAACATCGCTAAGTTCGCCGCGGATAAACCGGTTAAGGTTCAACGCATTGTCCGTACCAAATGCATCGTGTAGTGTTCTCCATGAGCTCACTGCATCGACAAGCACACCATCGCAATCAAAGACGACGATTCCTGGTTTGACGACCCCGTTTTCTTGAACCATGTCCCTTCTAGCGAACTCCAGTTTGAAAGGGTTCGCTTTTGTCTAGGGGGGTGCCCAAGGCAGGGAGCCCTGTTATGGGCTCCCCGCTGGGATACAGCCTCACGGCTGCAGACACCTGCTTGCAGGTGAAGTATTGTCGTAACAACTCAGCTGAGGCTTCACGCCTTCTTGTTGTAAGCCAGATTCGACCACTTCGTCAATTCTGCTCCATTGCCGTTGGGCGGAGCATAGGTGATGGTGATCGTAACACCGGTGAGCGGTGTACCGTCTGGTGCGTGTGTGCGAACAAAGATTGTATCGCCAGAGTTGAAGGTCGAGATTGACCGATTACCGTCTCTGTCGACAGAATCCACGAACGTTACAAACGAGTCACTATTCGCCGGATTAAATCCGTACACGCCAGCGCTTTCAGCAAGATTGACTGTAACCACACTCTGACCGCCAGTTGAGTTCTGATAGATCACACGGACTTCGACAGCTTGTGTTGCAAGTGCCGTTTGTGCGTTCATCACAGAGATTCTCCAGTGGCCTTCATCAGCGTCAACACCGTTCACGTCTTCCATTTGGAAGGTGATACGAGGAACGCCTTTAACGTCGGTTTCAGCGAGCGAAGATGCCCAGACATAGATGACACCAGAGAGAACCACGGTGATAGCAACCATCAGGATGGTAGCGATCACTGGGCTGACTGCAGTTTCATCTTCGTCCATGCTTTCAACCACTTCCTCTTCATCTTCAGCACGACGGCTGGAGAGGGTAAGAGCGCTCACGAAGAGACCGACCATAGCCACAGCGAGTATGCTTGGGGCAAAGGACGGAACTGCGCTTGCTCCGACAGTGTCGACAACGGTTGGGATGTCTTGTGCTGTCGAGAGGAACGAACTGTCAGCGGTATCTTGGTCGGCTGCGTTACATGGGTCTGCTGCTGGAAGCGAGGTCATGATGTTGTTACACCAGTTGCTGTCTTCAAGCAATGGACGACGGATGGAGGATGCTGTTGCATCTTGTCCGTATCGGCCAGGAGCGGACCATGGCTCATCGGATTGAACGCCGTTGATCACACGGTAGTGCGATGCTGGTTCATCAGCGATGAATCGCTCAATGGTTGATTTCGTCAAGTCACATGGGTTGTCCAAACAAGTGAGTACATCCATTTCGACCCAAACATGTGTTGTATCTCTGGTGACGAAAACGTCCTCAGTGAGTTTCAACGCAGTGTTGTAGTCTGGTACATCGTAGTAACGAGTTTGTTCAATGTCAGTGTGTCCATCGGAATGGTAGGTCACAGCGAGCATGTGGTCGTAGCGGTATGGGCCAGGGTCGCCAGCGCCGTCAATGGTGACGGTGACTGGGACGTAGGTTCCGGTCATGACGTTGGTAACTCCATTGAAGCTGAATCCGGTCACAGCGTCGAAGGCATAGTCTGGGACTTGCTCTGGGACGTTGGTCACCTTCACACCGATGGTCTTGGTAGCAACACCTTGCTCGTATGCGGCAATTGGCATCAAACTGGTATCGTAGTTGGGGATGTGAGTGTTGTATTCGCCATCAACGATAGGTGCTGTTGGTGTGTCACGTAGAACCAGAGTGATCTCACAGTATGAACTGCCTGTCGGTGGGATTTGGTGAATACCAGCGTTGTTGAGGTAGTCTCGCTCTTCGTTAGGCACATCGGTTGCAGCATCTTCAATCAGGTCAAAGACGAGGTCGTCTCCGATGATGGTTGCTGTGAAGTAGTTCGTGTATGTGCACTGGTCAGTAGATTCAACGGTCCATAGAAGGTCATCCATTTCATGGTCAACATCAGCCTTGACAGCGGAGAGGTCGAACGTGAGGTTGTCTTCATTGGTATCGTCTTCAGTCATGACGAGCTTCCAGGCCTGGTTGATAGGTAGGTTAGCCTTGTTCACAATCGTTGTACCGTTAGCAGCATCCCAATCTCGGATCACTGGTGCATCGTTGACCGGTGATACGGAGAAGGCAACATCAAAGGTGTCTGCATCGACGTTCTCTGCTCCATCGTCAGATAGAGAGAGGGTTACCATACATGTGCCACCCTTTTCGTTTGCTGTGTTCTCGGTAATGGTCAATTCGTTGCTGACAACATCAACTGTGAATGCTTCACAGGTTGATGGGATACTTGCGCCCCATGTGTAGGTTTGACGGCTTGGCGATTGCTCGTTAGCCATGTCCCGGATGTAGGAGCGAGTAGCGTTGGATACGTCACCAAGGAACTTGGTGTGTATTCCGAACCCTTCAGGCAAGATGTTGTTGAACGTACCATCTTCAGAGATGATAGGCATACAGTCAGTTAAGACACGATCGTTGTTACAGATCACTGGTTTGTCGTTCACATTGTTCACAGTGTAGGTGATGTTGTGGCTGTCGGTTAGACCGTTGCTGTCTGTGACTTCAAAGGAGAGGACCACTGTTCCGAATTGGTCAGTGAGCGGCGTGATGGTAACATCTTGGCCGTTCTGAGCCCAATCCACCAGAACGTTGTCAAAGGCCACAAGGGTTCCTTCAGTAACGACCCAGTCGAGGTCAATTTCAGCATCCTGAACATCGTCCACAAGGTTTGTGAGACTGAACGTGAATGCCGAAGAATCCTCATCCTTATCGAACGATGCTAGACCGTCAGATGGAGATGCAGTCGCTTCTGTATCAATCACTGGACATGCACGCAGGATGTCAACGGTTGCACGGACATCTGTCGTATCACCGGTTCCAGCAGTGTAGCTGTCGTCAAAGGCCACGTTAGTAGCCATTGAAACATCCTCGATGGTTGCCCAATCGTAAGCACATTCAGCAGGTGTCTTCAGCATGATGTCGTAGTTCTTTGCTGCACTTGCAGTTGCAACACCCTTGTAGGAGCGGTACACGAGAACTTCATCGTTGAGGTTTCCTGTCATCAAATCGTCGTGGTTCAACTCAACGGTCATGAACTTGGACAAGTTCTGGAGCGTTGCTGTTCCATCCAATGCTTGGGATGGGTGAACTACAGTGATATCTGCAGTAGTTTCTTCTTGAACGATTGCGACGATGTCGATTTGGTCGGGCATTCCACCAATACGGCTCCAAGGGATGGAGATTTCACCAACCGAAGTGGAGAAGTCTGCATCCACGTTAGCGGTGCTCAAAGCGGAACGAGTCCAGCCAAGGAAACCGTAACTGTAGAGATCGTATGAGGAATCACTGTCTGCCCAAAGTACGTAGTTCGCACTGAATGGGAGATTGTGAGCTCCACCAAGACCGTTGTATCCAACATCGGATCCACTACCATCTACGCTGAGGTAAATCAAGACGTCAGAGGAAGTCAGGTCTGAACCGGTCATACCCAAGTACAGGCTGTCTCCTTCGACATAGGTCACCAAGAAGTCGTCGGTTCCGTCACCGCTCATCTTACCAGGCATTGCATAGCCAGATGGGTTGAGTGCGTTTCCGCCGACCCAGTCATCATTGCTTCCGTCCACTGACATGGATTCAGGTTGGAAGGAAGTCGACACGTAGGAAGCACGCTCATCGTCGGTTGATGTGACGAGAAGTGCAACTTCGTCTTGAGGTAGGTCACCAAGGTGAGTCGTTTCAATCGAAAGGAGGTTGGCTTCGTCAATAACCGATGTCGAGTCAATGGTGATAGCACTGCTGAGCAGTGTGTTACCGATTGAAGTCACATGGGAGCGAGGTCCTGCGTTAATCTGCGTTGTTGATGCAGACCATGTGAGGTTCTCTACGCTACCGATTGAGTCTTCGACATAGATAGCGGTCGTAGCATCAGAAATACCACCGTCCCAGCGGAACGGGGTGTTATCGATGTGAACACCGACGAGACCGGATGCATCCATTGGATAAACCCAGACGTCGCTGCTGTCTACAACATAGAGACCTGTTCCGGTAGCTCCACCGTCAACGGCTGCATTTATCGCAGTAACCGTTGTTGAGTCCACTTGGACACCGTAGTCAATTCCTGCAATATCGGTTCCGCCAATCATTGACAGGTCGCCGTTGTCCTTGGTAAGGCCAACTGCATACCCGCTGATGGTGGTTCCATCAAGGTTGATGAAGGTGTTTGTGTCATCGCCAACGATACCAACAGTGGAGGCATCTCCACTTCCGGTGAGCGTTGAAGCCTCGTCACTGAAATCACAATCGTCGAGGACAATTGCATTGTCACCGATGTTGACGGTGTTACTTCCCGAGAGGATGGTCACGCCATCACAGTTTTCTGCAGTGATTCCAACTGCGTTAGGAGAGACTCGTCCTGCAGAGAGACCAATGGTGTTTCCACTGATGTCAGGACCGGCGTATCCAGTTGATCCGCCAGTTGATTCAAGAACGTTGATGGTTGCACCACCGTCACCAAAGGAGTCACGCACAGTAAGTGTGTATGCTCCGGCATCGCTGTAGGTCTTCAAAGGCAGATATTCCGTGTTGCTACCGAAGGAGTAGGTACCCCATGTATCGGTTGTGCCGTCTGGTAGGTCAATGGTAATACTGATTTCATATCCCCAATTGTCTGTTCCAAGGTTGACATCTGCAGACTTTCCTGATGCAAGGTTGAATGAACAACTGTCAGAGGTTCGATATCCATTGCTGGCGATTGAACACAACGAGCTTGTTGGTGCAGGAGGGGAGGTCATACCTTGGAGGAAAATTCCACCGTCAGCATCTGTTAGTGTGTTGTTCGTGACATCACCAGTCCCCTTGAACACCTGGATACCAGTTGACGCAGGGTCACTGATACCGCCGATAGTATTGTTGTGGACGGTAAAGTTGCTAACCCTGTTCAGGCTGATGGCGTTAGTACCGCCAACGATTGTGTTGTCTTGAATCAACATGTCTGTTGCCTTTCCACTGTAGACCGAAATCGCTTTTCCACCGGATGGATTGAACTCGTTGTTCGTAATGATCGTTCCATCAGCTTGGCTTGAACCGTAAACCCAAACATCCGCAATTTCTCCACCATCGTAGAATTTGTTGCTATCGATGGTCACGTTATCAGCACCAAGTTCGCTTGCAGTGTGCGAGTAATAGTACGGAGAGCGCTCAAGTTGGATACCAGCACCACAGTCGTAGAAGGTGTTGTTGTGGATCAGACTTTCTTCTCCACCGTTCAACTGAATACAGATGTCGGTGTTTTGGATAGCGCTGTTCAATGCAGTGTACCCCTTAAAGTGAGTAAAGGTACTGTTGGCGATGTTGAAATAATCCAATTCATATTCGTTGTAGCTACCGTATCCGATTGAACCCCAAATGGTTGCAAGTCCAGAGATGGAACTTTGCTCCATGTCCAGGTTCATGCTGTAGTATGGGTATCCAAGTTGGAATCCTTGCATTTCGCCTTCGTCACTTACTGCAGTAGCAGTGATGTTGGTGTTGTGCATCCACAGGTTGACTTCTTGGTTGTAACGTGGATAGAATCGGTTGGCGTTGTCAAAGGTGTAGGAAGCAGTTGAAATAATCTCGGTTCCGTTCCAGTTGTGAGTACCACCATCGAGATAGAAGAGTGGTGCATCAAACATAACCGTCTCTCCTTGGATATCGTTTCCACTCACGGTGTAATAATATCCATATTCAACAAGGCCATTACTGAATGTGCGTGTACTTCCGGTTCCCAAACTTGAACAAGCATTCTGTTGGATGTAAGAAGTACTTGTGAAGCGGTAACAGATACGTGAATCAAAGGTTTCTACGAGATCAATGGTTTCAGTATTGTCAGGCAAATTGTTCAATGACATAGGCTCGAAAGCATATCGGAAGTCAGCGTTGTTGTTTGAACCGGTCGTCCAATAATAATCGACTGTAGCCACTGTTACGGCCGTGTATCCTGTTAAACTTGGAGTACACACTGATGAACAAGAACCAGAATCAACAGTTTGTGTCACAAAGGTCAAGTCTGAAGCGACACCGTTGCTGTCGGTTTCAGCCATTCCCGTTACAACCCCTTGAGGGTCTTTGAGAACGACGTTGGTTCCTTCAACGTCTTCAGTGGTGGTTGTGCTACCAGAAACGACATCTGCAGTCACCGTAATGTCAACTTCACGCATTCGTGTGAAGAGGCCAGTACCTGTGACCTCAACCGTTGTTGTGTCTATATCACCTTCAATGAAGTCCATGCTTGAAGAACCGGAAATTACCACATCTTTTGTGTTTTCCATTTCAACATCGTTGAGGACAAATTTGGAAGTACCTAGGGATTCAATTCCAATTTCGTTAGTTTTGATGGACAATCCAGACATTTGAACGTCTCGGTTTGTGTTCAATCCATACTTCAATGCTGCACCTTGTGAGCCGGTGATGGTTCCAGAGAAATCCGTGTTCAGATCCTTGAGGAAGTACATCCCAGCAATGTTCTGATTTTCAAAGTCCACATTTTGTAGGTCGAAACGGCCTGAAGCACTGGTCCCAGCGAGTACTGCATAGTCTCCACCAGTAACGTTGATGTTTGAGGATGTAGCTGCCGACGAACCGGTCACGTAGACGCCCGCTGTTGTTGGGGCTGTGATTTCGATGTTCTCGAAAACACCGGCGGCGTAGGCGCCACCAATGTCAAGTCCGACATCGGATCCAATAATCTGACCGTTCTCAAATTTGGCAGTTCCAGATTCACGGACGTAATCGCCAAGGGAAGCGGCGTTGTTACCAGAACGTGCTACGAAGTCATATCGGTCCTGGTAGTTGTCTGCTCCCTTGTGAAGAACATCGATCCAAAGAGAAACCTTGGTGATGTTTCCACCGTAAGCTTCTGCTCCAGAAATGTCAACGATTGGGAATGTCGTACGAGCACCTTGACCTGCGTTCATGTAGTAGGTGTATGCATAATCAAGACAGATTCCGTAGTTGTTGGGGTATCCACCTTGAGCGTAGCTAGGTGGGCTACCTGCACCGACCCATCCACTTTGTCCGTTGGATCCCTCAGGAGGAGAGAATGCACCTTGGAAGTAGTTGGCAGGGGAATAGTAGCCCCAGTACTTGTACGGGTAGCGAGACTGGTAGTATCCGGTTGGTGAGACATCTTCGATGCTTTCCCAGCGGAATCCAAACTCATCAGGTTGCTGGTAAGAATTGCCGTTTTGGTTGAGCCAATAGCGGTGCATGTAGTAATAATAACCGTCTTGGCTTTGGTAGTTAGGTCCGTAATCGTACCCATAGTAGTTGCAATGCCATGAAGGAGCACCACCAACACCACCGTTGTAACTTCCAACATCAGCATTGCTGCTGATGGCTGGGTCACTGCTGGAGTATGGGTAGTATCCTTTTTGTCCACCGTCAGTCACGTTCCATGAATTTCCTACATCATCGGTGAACTCAATGTTCATTCGGTCTGTGATAAAGTAGTACTTGCTGGAAGCGTAGTTGTACGTTGGGTGGGCGTTTCCGCCTGCATAGATGGAATTGGCTCCAACTTGAAGGTAGTTTCCTGTTCCCAAGTAGGTTGACAAATCGATTTCATATGTTTCCCAACCAGCAGACATTCCTGAAAGGATGGTACTGCGGTAAATGGTAGGGAGGGACATTCCACCGTATGCACTAACACCGACGGTGTTGCCGTTAGCGATGAATCCATCGACTTGAGGAGCGCCGTTGTAGGTTTGAATACCAACAGCAGCGTTCTTCACGGTGATATCATTGATCGTTCCACCCGAGTTTTGAACCCAAAGGGCAGTTCCTGTTTGACCGTTGTTAATGATAGAGGAACCATCAATGTTGACTGTTCCACCGTCAATCTTCACTGTAGCCATTTCATCCGATGTAGCAGCAGAACCGTAGATTGTACCGCTGTCCATCATGGTGAGCGTAGCTCCGTTTCCGATGTTCAAGCATCCCATTGTTGTAGTATCACAAGCTACATCACGAAGAACTCCGTTGTCAAGAACGAGGGAACCATCTTGGATGTCCATGTTCAAGCCATAGGTAGGCGAAACAGCTCGAATGACACCTGGGGTAGCCTCTGTACCATCGTTTGTGACGGTCAATGAGCCACCAGATTTGATGGTGATCACTGGAGCATTCGTTGCAGTGCTTTGCACACGCAGAACGCCACCGTCCATGCGGAGGTGACATCCATCAATCATGATGTTCTCAGTGATTGTGATTTTGGTGTCGTCCCAAGCAAAGGTATCGGTTGACGGGGTGTATGCACCAGACAAATTGACGTTGTTTCGCATAGCGTTACAGTCGGTTGCAGGGTCATTGAACGTAATTGGAGCAGGCTCCAATTTGAGGTCCAGGTGGGTATCAAGTGTGTATCCAGCAGCAGGGTACCAAGAACTTGCAAGCGTGGTGTCCGGGAAGTTGTCAGGGTATGTTTCATTCTGACCTGCAGATCCGAATGCACGGATGATATGGTCGTCGAACGTGTTGGAATCACTGTCACCGACAACAACCCAAACGCTGGAGTTACCCAGATCGCTTTGGACCGAGCTGGTCTTGTGAAGTCCGACTTGGAACATTTCAGACAAACTTGCATCAACAAGTGATGTTGTAACAACGTGGTTGGCCTTGTATGCTGGGTTGTTTGAAGCATCCAATCGATATACACGAATGGAAGCAAGTCCACCAAAGTACACCATTGAAGGATTGGAACTCGATGATGAAACATCAATCGAACAGCTTCCAGTGTCTCCACTTGAGCCTGAACAATCGTTTCCGTTAAGGTCACTTGCAATCAATACAATGTTGGTTCCGGAACGAGCCTTAGCAACATAAGGTCCTGAAGAGGAAGCGCTTGTGCTTGAGATACTCGATTCGCCCACAGTGATGTGAGAGTTACGCCCATCAATCACGTGCTCTGTTGAAGAGCCGTGGCTGAAGGTCGCATCGCTTACGGTCATTGTGTTCTTGGAAGTAGCGCACGATGCAGAACTCTTGACTCGGTCAAGAGTTGGTGCAACCATGTTAACGCTCCATCCGCAACCAGTTACGGTAAAGGAATCCGCATCAAAGCCGTTCATTGTCAACACTTCAGAAGTGATGTGGTTTCCGGTAAGGGAAACTACCTCAGCCGTAATGTCGTCAAATACGCCAGGGTGGACTCGCTTCATTGTGAGGTCTCCACTGGTGATGTCCATCATGTTCATACTGGTGCTCGAAGGACCGTTTCCAGTCTGGGAGTTACCACCAGGAATAACATTCAATGTGGTCGTCATCAGGTCCAAGCCATCAATGTAAATTGATTCCATAGCCGCGATTGTAGCACTAGCATATGCCTGTCCAGTGAATTCAACATTGTACATGTAAACATCACTGTCGGCGCCAGCATCAGAGGTGATAGCACTACCAGAGGTAGCTCCCGCAGTCGTTGGCGAAGCAACAGTGACGTTGCTGAGGAAGAGATCTTCCAAATCAACATCAATGAAATTCACGTACGAATTCGTGAAGGTCATGTTCTCCATGTGCAGAAGACCAGAAGTTGAACCAGGAACGCTCATGATTGCACCATCGGAGAGTCCTCCGGCAGTGTTACAGTTGGTTACAGTTCCTTCCATAAGGACGGCCTCTGTGTTTTCAGCAAAGTCGAAACAAGAACCAGTGACACCGCTTACAGTGAAATCAGTCATTGAAACCGATGTTCCTTGCCCACTTCCGTGAGTGAAGACTGAGCCTACGTTCTCAAAGGTCACATCACTCATGGTGAAGTTTCCTGTGTTACAGTCGGCTGTTGCCGAACCGCACGAAGGTCCAGTACCGTCATGGCGACTTCCAGAACGGAAGACTGAGTCGGTAGTGTCGTTGAAGTTAACGTTCTTGAACACGTGGCGATTATCGGTTCCACCCGCAGTAGTACATTCGTTGGTAAACGCCATTCCGAGCCAATCAGCACCGTTGATTCCGGTAAAGTTGATTGGAGCGGTAGCGCTTCCGTTAGCGAAGAACTTGGTACATCCACCGTCAAAGGAGATTCCCTTACCCGCTGCGATCTGAATTTCCACACCAGGCTCGATGGTCAAATCTGAGCTGACCACGAGGTACTTGCTGGATGGGTTGATCCGGATTGGGCTGTCGGTAAGGTCCCAGTGTGGGTCAGCAGTGATATCTGCAGACACATCAGTTCCCTTGCCTTCGTAAGGCATCACACGGTAGTATGTTGAACAGTCTTGGTTGGAAGTAACGAAACAGTAGTAGTTGTTGTACACTGTATTGAACGGTGCAATCAACCCAGGACGAGCATATGAACTTCCCTTGTATGGGAGTTCAGGTTGATGCCATGTCCAAAGTGTTCGCTGTGTGTTGGTGTTTCCGTTGTCCAAGAAGAACATTGAACCTTGTCGGTTGATTTGCACACGATCGTTGCTGTCATCGCCGTCATAGGTTGTTCCGAAGTAATCAAACTCAAATCCAGCAGGAATGTCGATGTTAGCAGAGCACTGGTTGCGGTAAGATGTGAAGTAATACCAGCAGTAGTACGCATAGGGTCGTCCGTTGGAGGAGCCTGATAGTGCAGTGTTGGCATTTGCCAACTCCACAAGTCCCTTGTCAAAGGTTTCCCAGCTGTCAGAAGTAGCACTTGTGTGAACTCGGAAGTTGGTGGCCGTAGGCGTGTATCCTTGGCTGTTGTAACTGCCGTCCTTCCGGGAGATACTGTCACCCTTGTTTCGTGTTTGGTCCATGTATCCAATTGACCAAGATTCGTAGTTAGCTGAACATCCTGAATCATACTTGAATTCAATTTCGTTGGTAACGTCATAGAAGAGAGCCTGCACAGTACAGTCGTAACCGTAGGTGTAGTAGCTCATGTCATGCCATTCAACAACGAAGATCTTACTCGGATCGCCACGCTCAAAGGAGTAGGTTGGAGAGGTGTTGATGTTGATTCCAGAAGATACTGTAGAAACGTCACGAGCGGTAAAGTAATACTCGACCGTGTCGTTTACTTCCAAGTCTTCGAGGTCAGCAGTCCATGTGCACTCCTTGAGTGAACAGTCATCACGTTGGTTGCCGGCTTCATGGTCCATGACCGTAGAAACCCAACTTCCTGCAGAACCACCGTCTGGTGTAATACGATGATAGAGTGTTGGTCCAACGCCAGCCGAGGTGCTGGTGTTTACTCCACTTGCAGGGTCTCCTGCATCCATAATGCCTACAGAAACTGTACGAATCTTTGAGTGAGAATCGGCCATTGCACTGTGGGTAAAGGTTGGCTTGAAGGTATCAGGTGTAGGAGCGACGTTTCCGACCTTGTAGGTGATATCTCCGGAGCCTGCTTGACGGCCATAGTAACTGCTACCCATTGCGAAACCGCTCCAGCGGTATGAGGTCTGGCTACCGTAAATCATGTAGTAAGCAGGAGTACATCGGTCGTAGCTGTTTGTTGCTCGGTAGAAGTAGTACCATCCGTTGGTGGTGACACACATTCTGTTCGCAGTGGTGGAACTTGCAGTGCTGTTGAATTTGAACATTCCAAAGTCACCAGTGATGTCACCAGGGATCGCAAACTTGTACGCCTTGGTGTAGGAACCATAGGAGTACGAAAGCGAAGCAGCGGAACCACCTGTCAAGGAAGCCTCAATACCTGTTTCAGTACCAATACCAACAGTTGCCCATGCGTTGCTTGCGCTATCGTAGTGCATGACGAGGTTCATGCCAGGCCCATCCTTAGCAGCGACCTGAAGGTAACCGTTACCGTTGTTGTTCCATAGATTTTGGTTGCCTTTGTTGGTGTAGGAGTTCATTCCCCAGTACCCGTACGCTGGCTTGTCGCTCCATCGAGCGAGCCAGTTCCCGTAGGTTGTGCTGGTTCCTGTGTAGAAACAGGACGAAGAGCCCGTGCCACATGACGAGGTATCAAATTCAAAGAAGTACTCATCGTTGGCAGCAAAGTAGGTCAATTGTCGGTCAAAGAATCCACCTGCGTTGTAGGAACTGTAAGCAGTGACGTCAGTCGTCAAGACTGTCATCTTCTTCGATGTCGCAGGTGCATTGGCTGGGTCCACTACGTCAAATTGGTAAGGAGTGGGTGTTTGTTGAGTTCCTGTACGAGCAGGCTCATATCCAACGTTAGCTCCGTTACTTCCTGTGTTCAGGTCTTGGAACTTCCAATAGTATCGGAAGTCATCTCCGAACGATACATCAGGCGTCCTGGCCTTGAATCGGCAGTCGGTTGTTGTCGAACTGCAAGTACCAATGGACACGAGTTCACCCGCATCAAACTTGTTGTTGGATCCGAGGCCGTAGCTGGTTGAAGCCCAAGAGGTTCCACCGTTTGTTGAGTAGAACAGCTTAGGAGCGTTGGAAGATGTTGTGTCAATTCCAGACATGTCAGTCAAGGAGATGAAGAACGTTCGCTCTCCTTCGATGTAAGAATCAATTCCAGTGTAGGGTACGTAGTCGGAGGTTGGGGCATCCGCATCAGTACCGCCGGTGTAGACGACTGAAAGGTGGTAAACGTTAGAGCCGCTTGAATATCCGTATCGCAAGATTCGGGAAAACGAGGCTTGCTCACCGAGTCCGAAGGTTCCAGAAGAGGTTCCAGCGTTGGACATAGCTGCGTTGATGACTCCAATTCCGCCACTTGTGGAGGAACAGGTTGTCGCAGTGTTACAAAGCGTTCCGGTTTTCCATCCGGTTCCGCCCACCTTGATGGTCCCCACTGTAGGGGAATTCCAGATTGATGAGACCATTGAACGTCCGGCTGTTCCACCGTAGTTTTGGGTAATATAACTCGGTGAAATGGCGCTAGAACTGCAACTTCGTGTTGTAACCGCTGAGTTGTATTTATTGTCAAGGCCACACGACATCATGATTTTTATGTTGACGTTAGAATTGGCTGAGACATAACTGTAGGAGGAAATGTGCTCCTTCCATTGGATGCTTTGAATTGCAGCACCGGTTGGAAGGGCGTTACTTGATGTGAAGGAGATCTTGTGCCATGGGAGGTAATATACGCTGCTGTAATACTTGTACAAGTATCGCAGTGTGTTGTTGTAACAGTTGTTGTAGTAAACATAACAGTATCCTCCTCCGCCGACGTTTACCTTGAGAGTTGGGTCAATTCCAACTGGATAAACTCGGTCTTCAGAAAGAAGCCATGATGTCTCTACAACAGTTGTGAGAAGCACATCGGGTCCATAGACTTGGACAAAGAAGGTGCCCGTGTAGGGCTCTCCGCCGGTAGCGTCCATGATAATAGGAGTAGGAATCTCCAAGAGAACTTCTCCGGTTTCGATGTTGCGAATGTAGAGAGGCTCACTGGTTTGGAAGAGGTCCTCGCCCAACTGCGTTTCACCGGAGTATAGGGCGTAGCCTGCAGGAATTCGTAGGCCTTCTGAGAGACCAAACCATTCTGCGTTTTCTTGGAGTACTGGTGCTTCACGGACGACGAGGTTCTGCTTGACTTGCGTTGAGTCAACAGTGTAATCCAGGTCAAATCCTTCAGCGAGAGGGTATCGGATGACGTTACCGCCAACTTCAACACCGCTTGTACTTGGAGCCGAGAAGTATGGTTCCGGAGCAGTGCCTGTCGCATCGAGCGTAACGAGCATAGGATTCAATCCTGAAATTACAGGATCCACATACTGGTTAGCTTGTACCATGATGCCGCTGCCGGCTTCAGGTCCAAAGTGAGTTTCGAAGGTGTTCTCGGTAACACTCCAGCCTTCTGGCATTGCTTTGATGTTAACATCAATGTTTTCCCAGGTTCCTTCACCGGTTCGGTAATGCACTGGCTCTGTGGCAATCAATTGTGCAATGTTACCGTCCTCTGTAAGGTAGGCTTTGGTTTTCTCGTCTCTCATCCCTTGTAGTTCAAGCGATGGGTCATATTCGTATTCGATATCTTCGATTTTATCGGGGAGTTGGAAGAAATCTTCCACTCCTGTCGTGTTTGATTCAACAAACTCAACATCTACACTGTCGTTGCTCATGTATCCACTCATAGGCATGAGTGCCATCAAAGCGCACAATAGCAGTGCAATTCCGATTCCGCCGAAGACGGTCTTATTCTGGTTTTTCTTGTTTCCCAACATAGGTCATTCACCTCATACGGACTGTATGCAGTGCGTCCCACGATTTACACCCCTTATAGGAGTTGGGGTACATAACGTTTGAAAAGGAATATGAAACAAAGTCTACCGCCGCAATTTGGCCATGAAGGCGGTTTCACAATATTACCTAAATCACGCCGGAAAATAACACCCTTGTCAGCGTACATTCATCCCAAAAAGGATTGGATTTTTGGACAGTTAGTGATCGCAATTGTCACTCTTACGTCTGTGACAACGATGAGCGAATATTGAAAAATTTGGAAGGCCAGAAGGGCCGCCGAAGCGGCCCTCCCAGCGTTGTCCAGCCCCGCATGTGTGGGGTGGAAGTTGCTGTAGTTTCAGCTCGTTCTGGAATCAGTAATCCCAGTCTTTTCCGTCTTCGGCACCTTCGCCGCCTTCGCCATCTCCTCGAGTGAGGATGAAAGCTCCAACAACGAATGCTACGATAATGACGCCGGCAATCGCTGCCCATGCGCCTGCAGGGACACTGCCACCGGTCGAGTCTGCATCGTCACCAATGGTTCCGTTACCGTCCGCGTTATCGTTTGCAACTTGTCGGTAGTAATCGATGCTGTTCATCGATGCCGCAGAATTCATGTTTTCCAAAGCGTCCATTGGGACTGCAGTGAAGTAGTACGTGAATGAACCGGCTGTCGTTGGTTGAGCAATGGTAACTGTGTTGCCTGAAGCACCCATGACCATGTCTGGGCAATTGGTAGGCATGTTAGCTGCGTCAAAGTCGTCGGTGCGTTGGTAGCAAACGTGCCACATAGCCACATCAGACGAGTCGCCTGTAACGTCCCACTTGACAACCCAGTTGTCTCCGTCTTGCTCCACCCTCAAGTTTGTAGCCGAAACATCTCCCTCAACCCTCTTGTCAGCGATGGCTTCTCCGATACCGGGTGTCGAGCAACCCTCAAGATTGCAGACTGCAATGGTTGCAGAGTAGGTCGTGCCGTGGGTTGTGGAAGGCCCTGCGAGAGTGTATGTGCGGTCTTCGCTAGGAACGGTCTGGTTGACCACATCTGTTGTCCCGTCGGTGATGATGAGGCGAACGTTGTCTCCTGTGCGGAGAGGTAGGTTCTCAAAGTCCCAACTCATTCCAATAGCTCCTCCTTTCAGAGCGTTGATGGCAAAGTTGCTGATTGCTGCAGTGGGGAGTTCGCCACCAACAAGTTCTCCACCCATCAGAACCATTGTTCCTGTAGGAATCACGGGGCTGTTTGCAGGGATGGTGTAGGTGAATACAGACTTGGTAGCATCTTCAGTACTGTCTTCAGACGTGTCATCCAAAACAATCCACTTGCCGCTTCCATCGATGTACCAAAGACTGGTAGCCTCAAGGGACTTGTCCACAGAGACTGAGAGCGACTGGGTCAGGATATCACTGGTCGTAAAGGTAGTCGAAGGAACGTAATCAACGACTGCGACTGCATCGTATTTTCCAGCGAATCCTTCCAATTCTACGTCTGCATAGTCACCAACATCTCCATCTGTTACGGAGATGGTAAAGTTGCTCTGCAAGAAGTATTGAATCGGGTATGTGACTTCAATACCGGAAGCTGTCGTATCGGTTCCAATAGCATTGTTCCAGATACTCAGGATCATCTCTTGACTGACTTCTCCACCGTGGTTATCTGTGACAACAACGGTGACGGGGAAGATGGTAACATACTCGGCAAGGACCATTGCAGTACATACTGTACCGCCGGTTGATTGCGTACCACCGCATCCAGGAATTGTACCTCCTGGAATATTGTAGGCAAAGTTCAGTCCTTCACCGGATGGGTCATCAACGTCAAAGGCCGTCACAGCGAATTGCAACATGTCTTCTTGACCAACGACAAGATCTCCTTGGGTCACCAATTCAAACGAAGTGATGAGAGGGAGGTTGTTGACAACGTTGGAAACCATCGTTCGGTCGTTGTTGCTCGTGCGCATGTCAAATGCGCCTGTTGCGTCAATGGAGGTAGGCTTGTTGGCCATGACCAAGTCAAACTCAAAGGTGTATTCGCCTGGTTCAAGAGTAACGAGAGTACAAACGCTACCGATTTCGGGACCTGGACCGCCAAGTGGTTGGTACTCATAGGGCGATTCTGTTCCTTCCATGCAGCTGGTCAACGTACCGGAATCAACAACAGTGGTTCCTAGAGATACGGTGTAACTCACGTTCCAGTCGTATCCGACCATAGGGTTGGAACCTCGGTGTTGAACTTCTGCATAAATTCGAGATGCACCGACATTGAGGTCGGCTCCGGCACTGTCTTCTACGAAGTTAGACGATTGACCGGTTCCATCAGAATTGTATCCTTGATAAACACCCATTCGGGAAATGCGGATGTCGTGATAATTCTCAACCGCACCGGTAATTTCGGTGTAATCTGTGGCTGGGCGGTCATCACCTGATTGTGCAACTTCACAGAAATGGCTCCATGTCGTAACGTTACCAGCATCTTCGAAGGTTTCGACGCAATCGGGGAATTGGCCGTAGCTTGTGTATCCGAGAACCGAAGCATCCAACACAAACTTACTCGTGTTTTGCTGTGCATCTGGCGTAACAAGACCTGTATAGGTCCATGCAGATTGATAGTCCAAGACCGTCCTTGTTGCTGAGGTTGTATCGTTAACATCTGTTTCGTTCTGGAAGGTCAGGGTGTTCGGGGTTGAAGTTCCAGCCATCAACGTGGTAATCCCACCGTTCAATGTCAGATTGTCGTTGTTCAAGCCGCCGGTTGCAGATTGCACAACACCGGTAAGTGCAAGACGAATTTCGACGTCACGAGGGGAAAAGGCAGTGGAACCGTCAGCCAGCACCGTGAGGGTGAAACCAGCGGGGTCGGAGCCAGTGACAGAGGTTGTGCCGTCATCCCATTCCAATTCAACTTTGATATCGTACCAGTCAGTGACTGAGACTTCAATTTGTTGAGCGTTATTAGCAATGTCAGCATCTGTTGGGGAATCTACGGCGATTTCAACGATGTAGATACCTTGGGTAGGCGTCCATAGAATATCTTGACCTGCATACTTCAGAGTGTACTTTCCGCCGCCCAGGTAAGAGTTGGCCGTGAACGGGTGCGGTGTTGCGGATGAATCAAAGTCGCAAACGGAACCATCGTCACATATTGCGTCGAGGTTTTCCCACTGCAAATCATTTCCAGTTGGGTCTTTTGCGATCATGCCGACTGCACCGGACGAGTCAGTAAGATACACGGTAACCGTGTAAGTTAGTTCATCAACCGACGCGTCACCGATGTTCTGGATGTATGCGGCAAAGTTGGTGCCTTCACCAACTTTCAGTTCGTTACGGCACCCAGTGGTGTCGCAAATTGTTTCTTTAGGTGTCGTGATGGCAAGAACGGATGGATCAGCGCCTGCGCGTGCTCCTGCGTCCTCAATCACCACGGTTTCTTCCAACTCGGTAAAGTCAATGCCAGCGAAAAAACTGGTTAACATTAGCAATCCGAGAATCATAGGTGTCATATTCTTCATGTCTATACCCCCGAAGGTTCGGTATCCCTTCCCACGCCATCTGTCGTATTTATACTAACGCCAAGATGTGGATAGAGGATATCATGAAATTCAAGCCTATGACTTGCATAAAGTTCGGCGCAGCATCCCGTATTAGTGGGAAAGTAGTGCATTAATTTTGTAATATTCCGCCCAAGTTAGTTTACTTACATGTATCATATGTTTCGTAACGCTGCTGAGGGGGGAATCATCGATGCCCTTTTTGTCGGCCCGTAGGTCGCTATGAGAGCAATCAACCAGCCGCAGATAAATAACATCAGCGTCGAAGCCCACGGGAATACAAAGGCTGCCCCTTCCGCCTCCCAAATCGCTTTGTAAAGAACAAGATGGAACCCATAACCGATCAACAGTCCGTTCAACATGCCCAAGGCAGCAACCCAAGAAACTTCAATGATGAAGATGGCCAAAACATGGCTTTGCCGGAACCCAATAGCCCGTAACATACCAATGGTCGTTCTTCGTTCGCTGACGTTTCGCACCGTCACCACAGCAATTCCTGCAACACCTACAATGAGGCCTAGGGCTAAATATCCTTGGAAAAGGGACAAAATTGCGAGGACAAGTGATTGGATGACCATGACTTCTTCTGAAACGGTTTGAACCGATACGCTTTGTTCCGCCAGCGATTGAGCGAGGACAGAATCAAGTTCGAGAGCAGCTCGTCGGACTTGTTCCGATTTACCTTGCGCAGAGACCTCTTCGACCGACTCCTGCTGATTGACAGGCTGGGCTGATTCTGACACGCTTACATACATCCGAGTGACTTCCCCTCCAAACTGTTCATCAACAATTTCTCCATTCATCCAGACCCCTGGTGAAAAGATGTAAGATGATTGCTGTAAGAAGCCTCCAACCATCACAGTACGGGTGTTTTTGGGATTTGAAAAATCAATTAGTGAAATTGAATCTCCAATTGAAAATTGCAGGGGCACTATTGTTGCCCCATCCGTTGTAGACTCGAGCCCAAAGGATGCATCAAGGAAGACAATGTTCTCGAAATTCTCAATCGATTCCCATGCCTCTTCTTCAGTATCCCCTAAGCCTTCATCCCACGCATAAAGTGGCAGACCACCATGGGAAGAGAAGCCCTCATCAAAACCTCTGAGCAGGTACGGCATTCGTTCACCAGAAGCGTCCTCAAGATGAATCGGTGCACGATGGATTCTCCCGACCGCATCGATGTTGTTGATGGCTTCGTGGTCAATTCCCCATGACGAGGGGTCGCTGTCCAATTCAATCGGACGAGAGCGTGAAGATGTGAGAAGCAATTCAAATTCGCCTTCAGCATCCTCTACAAAGGAAGAAGAATATGTGTCAAATTGCGCCGTGTAACCGGAAAGCACAACAACAGAAAACATGGTGATGGAAAACATCCCCATAACCACAGCAGTCCGCACAGGGTGAGCGAGAGGATGAGCCAATGAAACCGGACCAACGACACCAAATTTACGTGTGAAGATCCGTGATTTAGTAAGCCGCTTGACTGCGAGTGGGGCTATACTGGTGAGAACCATGACTCCAGAGAACACTTGAAGCAGACCAAGGACGATGAAGGTCAATTCATCGGCCTTCATCGAGGAACGGATCGGGTCAATCGGCCCCAAAAGAAGCGTCCAAACCAGCCACAAACTCCCCAAAGCACCAAGAGTGTTTCTTGGACCATGTCGGCTCCATCGACTCCATCTCGGTCGTGAAGAGAGCCATACTGGGAGTTCCCACGTGACCAGTGGAACGAAGATGAGCATAGCAAATACGCCACTCAGGACGTAGGCGGCGTAAGATAGACCGCTTGTAGTCCCGATGAAAAAGAGACCACCAAGGCACATAACAAGGCCGCCCAGCCCAATAATTTGAATCAAATAGACACCCCATGGAACTCCTTTTGACAAGACCAAACGCCCTCCACGAAGCGCCTTAACGATGTTCAATTGAGCGTTCCAAAATGCAGTGGCCCACAGTAGGCCAATAGCGAGGAGCGAACCCCATATCCATCCTGACAAAAACGAATCGAGCGTCCAGTCAAATCGGAATGATTGAGCGCCCACTGAAGCAAATATGGAGGAGAAACCGACGGAAATCACCCATGCTAGCCCTAAACCGAGAAGGGAACCGAGGCCACCCGCTACGACTGAGAGTACCAAACCTTCCTGAACGAAAAAAGCACGAGCGTCGCTTGAGCGTAAGCCCAAAGCACGTGCAATGGCCAATTCACTTCTTCGAACGTCAGCAAGGAGCATGATAATCGTAAGGACGAGCAAAACACCTGCTGCAATCGTGAACGTTCCAAACACGAGGAACATAGCCGATAGCAATCCGGATGATTCCGCTGCTTGTCGTGCCGCATCGACTTTGACGGCCCGAACGCCAAGATATACATCGTCGATTGTACTTTGCTCGTCAAACCAAAATGTAAGATTCTCTACTGCGGTTGCAGAACTGTTTCCAGCAAATGAACCGCCCGAAATAAGCAGCAATGAGCGTTCATCGTCATCAGCAAGCGATAAACGCTCAGCATCTTCGAGATGAATCAGGCCGAGAACAACGGCTTCCAAGTCGGTGAGTTGTTCAAAGCCTGGAAGTGAGGCATACACACCGTCGTTTTGCAAAAATACGGCCGTATCATTACCGTATGCATACGGAATGACTCCTTTGACTGAAACGGTCAAATTGGTATCGTTGAGCGGGAGGCCTTGAAGACGATTGGAAACTGCAACATGACCAACTGGAACATCAAGGGTTGAATTCTCCCCCCCAAATGCCAGGAACATCTGAGGGAACCGTCCAAAACCCGGGGCATCGGACATGACCGGCAATCTTACTGATTCAATACCTCCCGTTGTGGTATTCCATCGCAACAATCCATGCTCTTGTGTGCACCAAGCACCGTTACCTTCCACGGAAACCCAAGCAACACCGTCGCATTGCGCATGGAGGTCAATGGATTCGGGAGGTTCTTCATCGGCCCAGGTTGATGCGTTGGAGGCGACAAAGGACAAATCCTCCAATCCGTTGCTGACATAATACGATGTAGAGAGGAGGCCCTCAATACGAAGGTGGACATTTTCATCAACTGATAGGTCGTACGAGAGGACAGAGGACGGAGTGGTGATGTTGAGAGGATGCATTTCAGAATCGTTGTAATCCACGGACAGCACGTGAAGGTACAGCGAATCACCTCCTGCTTCGAGGGCCCACCATTTGTCTGCGCCGTACGCCACTGCCTCAACGGGAGATTCTGTATCATAACTCGCCACTGATGGCTCATCCAACTCAAGCTCGTCCGCCAAAACAATTCCTTCCCCATGCGCTATTGATGCAGATGTACCAGCGTCTGTGAAGGCGATGTCGTTGAGCGTGTCACCCGTGTCAGCCTGCCAGATCCAAGCCTCATTGGTGTCATGGAGCTGAAAACCAGCCCCCGAAGAACTGGAGTGCCATAGTGCAGTGTTGCTGTCCTTGAGCAACGTAACATCACTGTCTGCAAGCGTAAGAAGAGGCTCACCGGCAACGACTGCATCAATGAGAGGGGCTTGCAAGACTTCCATCATGACTCCGTTTGGGTAAAGTGTAGACTGATTTTCCCGAAGGCCCCGAACATCATCTCCGTTGAGCCTGCCTAAGTTAGAAGTTGAGGAAATCGTCACGGCCCCGGTTCCCGAATCAAGTGAGATGTTAAGCCCTGCATCTGAGGCTGTGAATGCTGTGTCGAGGTGGTCCTGAATCTGTTGACTCACATCCTCCACTCCTTCATCACTCAATTCATCATCAAGTGCGATTGAAAGACGACTGATACTGCTTCCAAGTTCTGCCAAAGATTGCGCAGTAGCAAGGTCAGTGAAGACAGCAGGTGATTGTGAGCCAGCCATGGCCCCCTGTCCTTCATTGGCTACAACGGCGGCAATGACAACCTCTCTCACCCGACGAACACGCTGTTGGTCTTCGTCGGTAATGTACCAGCCCATATCCGTACGGTCACCAACATCAAGACCAAGCTCTTCACTTGCCGCTAAATTGATGGCAATATGAGGTTGAGTGGCTCCATCATTAGCCGCCGTAAGTTCGGAAAAGCGCAACCCTTCGTCCCCTCCAAGCGGCGACCAAACTCCGAGAGCATCAACGGATGAATTACGAGCAAACCAAGAAACAGAGGGCTCCGATACGCCATCAGAACCGCTCAAACTTACCGAGGTAGCCCAACCGTATTGCCGTCCCTTAAGCAAAGGGCTGAGAGAAGCATCGCGTTCCATGCTGTTCCACGCAAGTTCTGCTGTTTGTTCGTCAAAGAGAACTGGGACGCCGGTTTGAGGATTGAGACCTGAAAGAAGCACATCGGTCTCCCCCCAGGCCGCTTCAACCTCATAGCCCACAGTAGCATCCAAGGAATCCCCAACCACCAACGAAGAGGTGATGATCGATGAGGCAATCACGAGCCCCGCAACCATCAGAACTGATTGCCTGCGACGGCGCCGGATGTTTTCCCATGCCAAACGCCAGACAACGAGTCGCTGAGGAATTAGCAAGGGCTGGAGCAAGGTGAGCGATATGATTCCAGCAAGCAAGCCCCCCATGAAGGCATTAACAGTGGACAAACCCAGCCAGAGAAGAAACCATAGAATCAGAAAAGCATCCACTGATGGGCCGAAAAGCAATGCAATTTTTGAAGGCCATGAGATGGAAGAAATACGTCCCGCTGCAAGCAAAGCAACCGCACTCAATGCTGTGACCAACACGATGAGAAGTACGGCTGTCAAAAGCAGGATTATTCCTCCTCGCCACCGGGTTTACGCTGGTCTTGAACGACCAAACCATCGCTCATTGTGATGATTCGTTGACATTGCTTGGCGATTTCTCGGTCGTGAGTTACAATCAGAAACGTGGTGTTGAGTTCGCTGTTCATGGCCTTGAGAAGCGTCATAACTTCGTTTGAGGTTGAAGTATCCAAGTTTCCAGTAGGTTCATCACAGAGAATGATGGAAGGCTTGTGCACGATTGCACGAGCAACCGCTACCCGTTGCTGCTGACCTCCGGAAAGTTCTGCAGGTCTGTGCTCGGCTCGGTCTGACAAACCAACCCGGTCAAGGGCCTCAAGGGCTTCCTTGCGTGCATCTGAGGGTTGCTGTCCCAAGAGAAGCAGCGGGAGTTCAACATTTTCCACCGCTGAAAGAACAGGTAGAAGATTGAAATCTTGAAAGATAAATCCAAAATGCTCAGCCCGCAAATCGGTACGTGCATTGTCGCTGATGCCGTAAAGCGGGGAGCCATTCACGGAAACGTTACCCGACGAAGGCTCATCAATTCCAGAAAGAATGTTGAGCAGCGTGGTTTTCCCGCAGCCAGAAGGACCCATGACAGCCACCATATCTCCGTTGCGCACGGTCAACTCCACGCCTCGAACGGCTTGGACCGTTGATTCACCTGCTTGGTAGAGTTTCCACAGCGCAGTGGCCTCAAGTGCATGGGTCATAACTGCTCCAAAGAGAACTGCGTTGATAAAGTCCTGCCCATAGGCGTAAGCATGACTGGTCCGACGCAACGCATTGAGGTGAGCGTGCTTGCATTCGGACCACTCTCCGAACGGTTGGGTGGAAGGGAGCATACATACGAACTTCCAGACGCAACCACCGTAAGGGAACTGATTGACCAAGTTGAATTGTCCGAATGGATTTCATTTGGCCTTACCGTTGCCATCAACGGCGAACGTTGTGATGTCAACACAGTGTTAAGCGACGGTGATGAAGTCGCTTTACTACCGCCGGTGAGCGGAGGATAAACCCTCAAGAGTGAGTTTTGAAGGAAAGCCTTCAACAACGGGGAGCACCACCGTTAGTATGAGGAAGCAACATGGCATTCACACCAGGACCTCTTGAACTCGTCATCCTTCTGGGCTTGTTTTTCCTTTTGTTTGGCGCTCAACGCCTCCCCGAAGTTGCAAATGCTCTGGGCCGTTCAAAAGGCGAATTCCAAAAAGGATTGGCGGAAACAACCCAAATTGGCGACCCTGTAAAGACGGTCACTGACCTTGAAGCAGGTGGCCGAACACCAGAACAAGTCCTGATGGACCGTGCTAAAGCAGTCGGAATTGACCCTGCCGGCATGGCCATTGAAGAGCTCGAAAAGAAAGTCTCCGCCCTTGAAGCCCTTGAAGGCAACGAGTGAATTCCTTCACCGCTTCTTCATTCGCTTGATTTCCGTTGGTGAGCCGCAGCGTTCGCATTCGCCAACAGCGCCCCGTTTTGCCCGCTTAGCGTCTTTTGGAACAGGAAATGTTGCTCGGCAACCCGTACATCTCAATTCCCATTTCCATACCTGCTTGGCTCCTTTTGTATTGACGGAACGGACTGTTCCCCCGTGGTGTTTAAACGCGTTTTGGAGCCGATAATCATCGGTCACCAATTCAAGAGAGAGGCCGACTGCAAGAGCCAGAACATCCATGTCAACATCTGAAAGCCGTGGTAGATCTCCGCTTGCTGATGCAACTGCTTTTGCATCCTCTAGCCATTGTGGAGGAACTGCCCTCCACTCAATCGGTGCGGATTCCAACAGAAGAGAGCGAGTCTCACTGACAGACGCAAGTTCATCCAATTGAGAGTATGCGCAGATGCCACCGGTCAACTCTGGAACCGGCCAGTGGAGCAATGCTGCTGTGTCAAGCACCCGGTTCATGCATCGGTCACGAGAATCACCATGATGAAGACACCGTTCACCCCTATCTTCATCAAAGAAACCGTACTGCGTACATCATGGGTTGGAAAGAACAGACGCTTGAAGCGTTCGAAATCTTTGGACCCGCCACCCTTGGCGTTGTTTCATTTACTGAAGCGATCATCCAACCCGTTCCTCCTGACTTGCTCTATCTGCCGATGTTGGCGAATGCTATGGGGGACACACCGTTGGTTGTTTGGCTCTGGCTTGTCGTCACAGTCAGCTCAGTATTGGGCTCCCTCGTAGGTTATTTCATCGGCAAAAAATGGGGGACACCGCTCATGATTCGTTTTGGACAAGAGCGGCATTTATCCAAATTGGAGCACTTGACAAAGCGTTACGGCTCTTGGGGAATATTCATTGCAGCATTTTCGCCAATCCCGTACAAAGTCCTCGGATGGATGGCTGGAATGGGTCACATGGAACGCAAACCGTTCATCGCTGCTGGATTTCTAGGACGGGGCCTTCGATTCGGTATGGAAGCTGTTCTCATCGGCATTTATGGAAGCCAAGCCTTGGACGTCATGAATTGGTTCCTTGATAATGAAATAATGCTTGCAATCCTACTTTTGGCCGGTTTAGCACTGACCTGGTACGCTTGGATGTGGTGGACAAACTTGGATTCAGAAGCCTCAGTACCATCGCAGTGAATCCCTCTCTAGGGCATGCGTCACAACGGGAACGGTTATGAAGAGGTGGTCGGTGGACGCAAATGGCGCTCGTGTGGTGTAGCCAGGTCCATCATAGTGGGTTTTCATCCCGCCGACCCGGGTTCGAATCCCGGCACGAGCATCCTACTCAAAACTAAAGCGCAGCACCCGCTTTATTTCA
>JAQXEX010000063.1 GCA_029250625.1 Candidatus Poseidonia sp.
AAAGATGAAAACAATGTTGACTGGTATCGAGTAAAGGACAGCGTTGATGAATGGCAACAGTTCGAAAGTTAGTCTCTTCTATTTTGCTCAGAAGAACATCCCTCTGTATATCCACGCGATACCCTCCGTACATACAGTTCACGCGTCGGTACCGTTCGCATGGCTTCAACCTCAGCCAATTGGTCGCCTCAATGAGAAGGCATCCTCAAATGATACGGCGATTTCAAAGGGCCATGGGCGTATACTTAGTGACCGGTGCATCAAAGGGAATTGGGAGGTCAGTGGCACTGTTGCTCGCTGAGCATGGCCATCAAGTGATCCTTCTTGCCCGTGATTCGAAAGAACTCGGTGCTACGCTTGCTCTGGTGAAAAAGAGTTCAGAAGACTCCTTTTCTCTTCCTTGTGACCTTGCCTCACCCTCTGAGATTTCAGAATCTGCTCAGAATTTGGTCAACTCCATTGAAGGCTTGGACGGACTGGTTCACAACGCAGGTTCCATTCATCCAGTACAGCCAATGATGGATGCAAACGTTTCCCAATGGGCTCGCAGCATTCAAGTCAACCTCATCGGAGTTCAAGATTTGACTCAACGGTTGTTTCCCTTGCTTAAGGGCCCTCAACACAGCCGGGTTACAACCATCTCCAGCGGTGCCTCGTTGCGACCGGTGGGCTCTTGGTCAGCTTACTGCACAGCAAAGGCAGGTCTTGACATGTGGGCTCGTTGCATGGCCGAAGAAGGCAAGGTTCACAACATCAGTGCCATTTCGGTGGCACCGGGAATCGTAAACACGGGTATGCAAGAGGACATTCGTGCTGCAGACCCAGCCGACTTCCCTTCTCACGAAGCCTTCGTTTCCTATCACACCGATGGCCATCTTGCTGAACCTGATGATGTCGCTTCTCTTCTTTATCCACTCATCACAGAGCACACTATGGAGCAATCAGGACAGCGATTTGATGTCCGAGATTTGTGAACTTTCAAGCCCTGTCGCCCCAATAGTCATAAGCCCAAACCTTGACAGAAGGGATGAGGGTGAACCATGCCAGGAACAGACCGAGTAGAAATTCGCACGCTAAAAGTTGGACGATTTTGTGTCGTTGACGATGAAGCATACAAAATTTTGAGCATCTCAAAATCAAAGCCAGGCAAGCACGGGTCTGCTAAGGCTCGGCTCTCGCTTGAAAGCATTTTCACCAAGAAAAAGATCTCTCACGTCGGAACAGTTACCGACAGCATCAATGTACCAATGATCGAAAAAGGTACCGCTACCGTGACTCACATCGAAGGTGCTGAAGTCCATGCAATGAATGACCGAGATTACTCCATGATGATTCTCCCCATGCCCGACGCTGATGAAGGCATGAATGTGGAATCGGGTAACAAGATTATGTGGCAGGAAGCACTTGGTCGCTACATCATCATCCGAGACCATTGATGGTCAAAACAAACATCAACTCAAATGACTCAATTTCCGAATCCGTCGGAAATGAGTTCATATGCTATGTCGTTGCTCCCGTGTTATGGAGAACAATATCGCATCAACCGATAATGACCAACGCGTGCGTGGCTACTGTGCCTATGACTGGGGTAAAAGTGCCTTTGAGACATCCGTTACAACCGCCATCTTCCCAGCATGGTTTGCTTACCTGTTCATGGAAGCAAACGGCATCTCCATGAAAGTGCTCGGTTCTGAATGGACTGCAGACGCCATGTTTTCAGCGGCGGTTATGATTGGAGCATTGTTTGTTGCCATCTGTGCACCTTCTCTTGGTGTCATTGCTGACCGTCGAATGATCAAGATGTGGTGGTTGAGAGTTCTCACCATCCTGGGTTCAGTATCATGTATTCTTCTCGCCTTGTCTCCGTATCTCGGAGTATCCGTTGGTTGGATATGGGCCATGATTATGTTCATGGCAGCCAACGTCGGATTGAACGGTGCTGGTGTATTCTACAATGCTTTGTTGCCTCACATGGGTGACGAGTCTGAAATGGATGCCATCTCCAACAAAGCCTTCGCATCAGGTTACCTCGGTGGTGGCCTTCTTCTTCTCGTTCACCTCCTCATGGTGACGTTTATTGTTGACGAGAGCGGTTCAGTCCAGAGCTGGGTGATTCCCTTCGCTATGGCCAGTTCAGGTATCTGGTGGCTTGGATTTGCTCAAATGACCTTCAAGATGGTTCCCGAGCCTCACATTGAGAATGAAATGGAACCCATGGGTCTCATTGCTTCGACAAAGATGGCCCTTGGCGAAGTCAAAAAGACATTAATGGGCATCAAGGAATTCAGAACACTTTTCATCTACATGATCGCTTACTTTTGCTTCATTGATGGAATCAATTCAGTCACAGCACTCAGTGGTGTGTTCGGTATTGTGGTCCTTGGATTGACCGTTTCGGGTCTCATTGCAACCATCCTCATCATTCAATTCGTTGCTGCACCCGCAGCCATTGGATTCACCAAGTTAGCAGAAAAGTGGGGCACGAAGAAAGCACTCCAGTTCTCTTTGGTCTGTTGGTGCTTCGTTATTGTAGGCGCACTTTCGTTTGCTCCTCTTGAACTTGAAAACCATGACGAATACGACATTCAGTATACCTGGGACGAAGGCAACAACACCTATGTTGCAACAGCCCGAGAAGGTGTGAACAACATAGCAGCCCTTCCTGACGACGGTGAACAACAATGGGCACTTGAATACGAGGACATCCTTCCAGTCGCTGAAAATGAAGATTATGATGGCGGATATGCAGTGAAGTGGGCATATGAAAAGGACGGAACCCCAACACAGGTCGCTGTAAGTCTCAACGCAACCTCCCTTGCAGCGCTTGAAGGGACGATGGATGAGTCACGATTCTCATACAGTATCTCCGGTGGCGAGTTTGCAAACTCGACCGGTCTTGGTGTAGAGCACCCTACCAGTCTTGGAGACGGTAAATTGGATTTCATTCCCAAGACCGCACGCTCCCTCGTTTGGGAACCTTTGGGCTTGTCGGTGTTCTTCCAGTTCCTTCTCTTGGGAGTCTTTGGTGGAGCCCTTCTCGGTGGTTCACAGGGACTCGCTCGCTCCATGTTCGGTCAAATGGTTCCCGAAACACGTTCGGCTGAATTCTTTGGCTTCTTCGGGTTCTTCGGTAAGGTCGCAGCTCTGTTGGGACCTCTCATCTATTCGCTGATGACCGTTTGGTTTGATTCCCGTGTTGGAATCTTTGCGATTTCCCTGCTGATTGTGGCTGGTGCGATCATCCTTCGTAACGTCGATGTTGAAGACGGTATCGCAGTCGCCAAGGCTGAAGATGAACGCAACCGTGCATCCGCTTGAGGCATCAATTTGGGCCTTCGTCCAGAACTTCATAGCGTAAGCGTCTTGAAGTGGCTTCGCACCGTTCGGCATAAGCGCTGAGGCTTTGGGCGGTGAATGTCATGACAGAAAAGAAAGTTCCGTCCACCAAAACAGTAACCAAATCAGCCTACAGGCAGCCGGTGACGGCGGAGGGTCTCAAGGCCATCGAAGCTGGGACGTTAACATGGCTTGACGACGAGATGTACAACAATCTCAACACCGGTGTCCTCGAACAATACTTGGAAGAAAAGAACCTTCAGGAATCGTTTGAAGTGTCTCACTGGAGCACTCCAAAGGTCATGATTGGGATTGGAATCGGTGCTATTTTCTCTGGTGTTACTGCCTACATTGGGCTCAAACTTGGTCTCGCCATCTCTGCGGCATGGTACATCGCTTATCTTCTTGGAATGGCGCTCAAGTGGTCACCATCTGAAGTCAACATTGCAACTTCCGCTACCACCGGGGCAACCCACGCCTCGACAGGGTTCATCTTTACCTTCCCTGCAATTTTCCTTCTGGCCAGTCAGCCCGATTATGCATTAGCATCGGGCCCGTTGGTGACTTTGGGCGAAGGAGACACATTCCGACTGGCTTTTGTAGGAATTGTAGCATCAATGTTCGCAGGTTTCCTTGGCGTGATGTATTTCATTATTTTCAGAAGGGTTTGGCTGGTTGAGGACCCGCTCCCTCTGCCTGGATTTGAAGCCACACTCAAGATGCTTGACATCTCCTCGGACGTAAGTACCGGTGCTGTTGAACATGCCCGTGATTCGTTGAAAACCATTGGAGTTTGGACCGTACTGACCATGATTGGACTCTTCTTGATCGAATACCCGTTGATATGGATGAACGACCGAAAAATTGCCTTGATGGATTTCATCGCAGAAAGCATACATTACGGTGACATTGGCTTAGCGAGTTTTTACTCACATGGTAAAATCCATCAACCATCAGGGACAGAAGACGGCATCTCTCTGGGACAAACTCACTGGTCTGCCGAGACGGCTTGGAACCCGTTTGCGTACACCTACGTAGGCGTTGCTTTGACGCCTTCGATGTTCGCCATTGGATGGTTTATGAAAACTAGAGTAGCTTTCCTTGTCAACCTCGGTACAATTGTCGGATGGTTTTTCCTCGTCCCTCTTGCAGTCTTCATGAATGTACCCATTTACGATGCAGCACAACAAGCAAACATCCCGATTCAATCCTATGCTGACGGTGGTTCCGAAGCCCTTCAGATGATTGCCTTCGGCAAAACCGTACGGACGATAGCCATCGGTTCCATTGTCGGCGGTGGTATGTTTGGTTTGGCCAAGATGTGGCGAACCTTTGCTAACATCTTCACCGATATCGGAGCAGCCTTCACCGGTGAAGGCAGTCAGGAGTACATGGAAGGAAAAGGCTGGTACGAGTGGCCTTTGAAGCACATTCCAATCTTCATGGGTGTGACCTTCTTTGCTATGATTTTGATTTTCACCATCGGTGGATTTTCTCCACTCGCCTCTCTTGTCTTCGCCCTCGTTCTCATTCTCACGACCTTCATGCTTGGAGCAATCGCAGTCCGTGTTATGGGTGAGACAGGAATTGAACCTGTTTCTGGAACTTCGTTTATTGTTCTCTTGATGCTTCTTGGAGTGTTCTTGAACGCCCAGGAAATGTTGAATCTCAACACACAGGATGCCGTACTTTTGGGGCTGGTAGGAACCACGGTCTTTGGTTCTGCAATCTCCATGTCGGGTACGGTCATTGGAGATTACAAGAACAGCCTCTACATCGGTAACCGACCGTACCACATCTCAAAAGGAAACATCATGGGAGTTGTCCCTGGAGCCATTATCGGAGCAGGTGTGGCGATCTTCCTTTCCATCCAACTCGCCGAAGGCCGCATCGACCTCATCGCTCCACAAGCCAATGCTTTTGCAACCTTCTCGGTCATCTTCGCCGAAGGACAAGGTGACTTGGTTCTCCTCGGACTTGGCTTCCTTCTCGGTATGTTCGTTGAATGGGCTACAGGTATGGGTACCTCGTTCGGATTGGGAATGTACCTCGATGTCCCTCACACCCTACCAATGCTCATCGGTGGTGTTGCTCGTGACAATTGGGAAGACAAGAAATTGGCCCCAAGGATCGACGCCCTCAAAGAAACCGAAGGTACGACTGCTGCTGAAAAGCAACGTGCTCTCATCCTACTGAGTACGTTCATGGTGGCTGCTGGTTTGCTCACTGGCGAAGCGTTCTTTGGAACGGAATCAAGTATTCTCTCTTTCATTGACTCAATTTGGTACGATGGAGCAGGGGACCCGCGCACGGTCATGGGCGTTGAGAACTTCCCTGATTCCGGCGCCTGGTATGCTATTCGTATGTTTGGATTGATTATGATCAACGTCATTGTAGGTGCGGGTATTTACCTGCTGTTCAAGAGAGCTGGAGTCATCGGTGGCGACAGCGAAGATGCAGTCCTACAGAATTCATGAGCGTGACATCATGGCCCATGAAGGTGCTGTGCCGGCCTGGGTATGGGGCTTATTGATCGCTGCTGTGTGCGGTGTTTCAAGTGCTGGTGCTCTTTTTCAGCACGTTGAGGTCATACCTCCATTGCTTCGAGCATCTTGGCGCCTTCAATTGACATCCATTGTTCTTGCACCTCTTGCCTTGTTTCAATGGAGTTCAACCCCCGATGAAGTCAAGTCAAGGTTTTGGACCAAAGAAAGTTGGTTCCTGCTTTTCGCAAGCGGTCTTGCGCTTGCAGCACATTTTGGTGCGTGGGTGGCGAGTTTAGACGAAACATCCCTCACCCATTCGCTGTTGTTTGTGACCGCCCATCCGCTTGTGATCGTGGTAGGCATGCTCGTGTTAGCGAGTTTCCATCCCAGTGTGCGAACGCCTCACAGAACTGAGATTTACGGAGCGTTGATTTGCTTTCTCGGGGCTGGAATCACTCTGCTTGACAACGGAGCGTCTCAAGGCGACCAAACGGTCACTGTGTTCGGAGATAGCCTGGCGTTCCTCGGAGCCGTGTTTGTAGTAGGTTACATTGTGGTTGGACGGATTCTACGAACATGGATGCCGATTTTTCTCTATGCTTTTCCTGTGACGCTGATCGGATCCATCATCCTCCTTCCGTTTTCATACGCATTTGAAAGCGGTATTGCGGATTTTGGAGCTGTGGGGTGGGTGGATTCAGAATATTTCATCTGGTTTTTGTTGCTGGCGTTAATCGCAGGTTTACTCGGCCATACGGGATTGAATACATGTCTTCGCTACATCTCTCCGTTGGTTGTATCCACTGCAGTGACGTTTGAACCGGTTCTTGGTTCTTTGATTGGATGGCTCTTCTTTGATACAGGAATTCCGGGTACTTGGACGTGGATTGGAGGATTCATTCTCATGGCCGGTTTGATTTTAGTGGTCTATACATCGGAACGTGTTGCTTTGGAAAAAGCGAACAATCAAAACGCTGCTGCTGCGGCAACAGAATAGGTGGAAGAATGTCTGAGAACAGAGGATGGTTATTGCTTACCAACGATGACGGTATAGAGGCTGAGGGCTTTCGCCTTCTGGTACAGGCTCTGCATCGTGAAGGACACAATATCGTTGTTCTCGCTCCCAGCGAAAATCACTCAGCAGCAGGCATGCGCATCAATCTCATGAAACCCATGGGTTTGCGTGAACGCTCAGACCTTGTTGATGCATGGAGTCTCAATCCAGAACACGCTCCTGTCCATTTGTTTGAACTTGATGGAACGCCTTGTGACACCGTTATTGTGGCCATGGATGGTGGATTGGAACATCTGGTCCCCTCGCTCAAACCGCAACTCGTCGTGTCGGGTGTCAATCTTGGCCCGAACCTGTCCCAAGACTCGTATCACAGTGGAACGATGGGCGCAGCACGAGAAGCGGGCCTCTACGGGATGCCTGCTATCGCATCTTCATTCACATCGTTTGACCCCGAAGGTATGGCTCGTTCAATTGAAGCCACCGTTATTTTGGTTGAGCGAGCGATGAAAGTCTTACCCAAGGTTGCTGCTAACGCAGGTCGCCCCCATGATGCAATGGATACCAATTACTTCACGTCTTGGCCCACCCCGGGTAACGATGAGGGTTGGGTTCAAGACCCAAACAATGCTTTACTAACGGCCTTTAGAAACGGGGACCTCATGCTCAATTTGAACGTTCCACCGACATGGAATGGCAAATGGGCTTGCACTCGATTGGGTGTTCGCTGGTACAGAAATGCCGTACGGTTTGAAGGCGCAGGTGACGATGAAGTAGCGACATTCACCATCGGAGCGGCTTCGGTCGACCACAGTGAAGTGTTGTACGGTGATTGTGATGCTGTCGAGGAAGATAAGGCCAGTCTTTCATGCCTTGCCGTTTGGCCTCAGAGCCATCCGTTCGCAATGGATGAGGATCTGCTAGCAAGTGTGTTGATGAACTCAGCAGACGGATGGCCTCATTGGCTCAATCCAAATTGAGTGTTACCCCTTCATCAAGAAGGAAATGGACGACACCAATGGCCATGTGACCTTGAAGCCACTGTTCGCCTAATGAACGCTTCATCACTCCATTGAGGCTCTCTTCATCGAGGGGTTGGTCATCACTGAGGACAAAACCGATGTCAACATCACCTTGGTTGCTTTGTTCGGGTAAGGATGCGCCAGGAATCCAAAGACGTGGAGCGTTTGCATCAAGGGCTACGATGGGAAGTTCACCCCATTGACTTAAGGTCGTTTTGAGATTTCCACCACTGTGTTCAATCCCTCTGGTAATGGGTTGCCAGTGTCCAATCGGTGGGAGAGGGGTTGCAATGACTTTACCTATTTGTCCCGCTATAGAACGCTCTTCTGCATGAACTCCGACGAGTTCACTTCCATCAAAACGTATCCTTCTTGGCGGTCCTGGTCCACCTCCGAGATGAAGGATGATTTCAGTATCCTTTCTCAGGCCGTGACTGGTCAATAAAGCTGCCATCATCGCTCGTACGAGGACGTCCATTCGACCTGCCCCTCCTGCTAAATCATTGAGAGGCAGTTTTCCCTTTGACATTGCACGATGGCCGATGATGGCGAACCTTCGCATGCTTATGCCCCCGGGCCACGTTCAACAAGAGTCATTATGGCCTCATGGAGGTCGGCAGAATTCTGCAATACAAAATGGGCACCGAGTGAATCAACGAGGTAGCCTCTGGGCTTGCTTGCATCGCCAAGGTCCTCCAAACGGTTCGCAATCACCGCAGTCATGCCTGAAGATTCAATCTGAGCAATGGCCCGGTAGATCAGGTCTTTTTGTTTAATTCCTGATTCCAGTTTGAAACCAATGCGTACACTGCCGTTGCAATCATCCTTGAGCTCCTGGATGTGTTTTGGACTTTCAACAAGGTCAAGGGATAGGCTGCCTTGTTGGCTTGCAATTTTACCCTCTGCCGGTGAGTCAACGACGTAATCCAATACGGCTGCGGCATGAATCCAAGCATCGATTCCATCGTTAGAAAGCGCTTTGCATTCTTTGAGCATTTCACCGGGCGTTGGCGTATGGATGATGAGCGGCAACCAACCGGGTGATGGAGATGTTGTCAACCCTGCTACACAAGTCACATCGTGGCCGTGCCGGTAGAGATGGTCTGCGAGGGCCCAGCCCGTCGCCCCGGAACTCATGTTTTGCACGTGACGAATATCATCAATAGGAGAGGATGTGGCGCCGAGTGTGATGACAATCGAACGACGCTTCGCCTTTTTTTGGTTGATGAGATGACCAAGTGTTGCACAAATTGCAGTTGGAGTGGGCGTTTTCTGCTTACCCTCTTCATTCGGACCCCATTCAACGGCTACTCCTTTGTTGCGCAGTTCTATGACGATGTCTTCCGTCACGGGGTCCTTAGCCAGGTCCTCATGCATGCTTGGAACCATCATGATGGGTGTTCCTCTGCTTCTTGCAACGGAGAGCGCCATCATCAACGGGCCGTGCTGCAATCCATGAAGATGGCTTGCCATCACGTCTCGGGTAGCCGGTGCTACCAATACAGCATCGACTTCATCTAAAGCGCTGAGGTCGCCATCCCAGTCGGTAATCACATCAGCCTGTGAGGCCCAACGAACGGCAAGTGGAGTGATAATACGCTGAGCTGATGGTGTCATGATGACGATAAGTTCTGCTCCGTGCCGCCTCAATTCTCTGGCGAGTTTGACGGTTTCAACCGCAGCAATTCCACCGGTGACGCCCAAAACAATACGTATGCCATGAAGTGAATTTCCCGACGCTATGACATCGGTATCACGGGTGGCCATAGTCATCCCACAGAGCGGTCTATCATGACTTCTTCGCTTCTTGGCTACTTCTGCGGAGGCCACATGTTTCAAGAAGGTCCCGCTCCAGGGGAAGACATGACCAACACCAGAGCGGATGATTTCGTTTTGGCGGGGTCGGCTCCTTCTGCTTCAACGGCTCGTGACCCCATCGCTCATGTTCACCGAGGGACTTCGTTCATTGTATTGGTTGACGCAGGAATCGTGGTCTATTTGCTTGCAACGATGCTGCTTGCAACGGGTTTTATTTCTCAATCCACATCAACCATCATCATCATTGCAGCATCCATCGTAGCACTGAGTGTCTACACAAGTTATCGTCAACGTCGTCAATGGGCGTATTGGCCCGCCGTTGGTCTCTTGATGACGGCGAGTTTGATGTTTGGGTTCTTAGCATTCCTCAACCTCATTTTTGTTCTCACTGGTGAAAGTCTTGGCGGACTTTTGTTTGTTTTTCTCATGGGTTGGGCTGCCTTTGGTTCGGGTCGGAGGGCATTGTTTCACTGGCATCCTGTCTACCGTTCTGGATACAGCAACGATTCGTTCAACCCTCTGGCTGACCTCGAGGAGGGGGAAATGCTTGCTGCATGCCCCTCATGCCTCGCTGTTCTTGCGATTCGCCCGCTGATGCTTGGGAACAATGACCGATGCCCACACTGTTCAAGTCTGCTCGTTAACGAGCGATTGTACGGCAAGTATCAAGATGAACAAGAATGAGAGTTCACCCCGAAGCGGCTGAATTTCTTCTAAGGAGGCTTCTTGAAGGTAAGCGTTCACGCAGTTACAACGGAGGCGGTAGAATGGCAACGACGAGTGAACGGCTTCAACAACTCCTGGATGGAGAACTGGACCCCGCTGATATCTCGGACGACCCGACGCTTGTGAGTCTTGCAGACCGTATTTACGGTATCAAAATTGCACCGGTTCAACCCGTTAAGGCACGCGATGTCAAACCCTCATCGAGTTCTGGTATCACTGAGGTTGCCCCGCCAACAGATATGCTGATTGAAGTCATTGAATCGGAAGCCCCAGCAATCCAAGCCCCATTGCCTGTTCTTGACATGCCTCCAGTTGCTCAAGTTTCCTCAACCCGTCGTCCCTGGCTGCCCCTGACACTTTTGGGGGCAAGTATTTTGAATCTTTTTGGTGCATTTGGCTACCTTCTTGGAAGCTTGTGCGACCCCAACGACCTTTGTCCTAGCGACGGATACAACCGCCTCAATTGGGCTTCTCTCCACGAGATCACAAACGGAAACGCCTGGAGCCTCACGATTCTTGATGGTAGTTTTGGAATACCCGATTTGGTCGCCGTCATCTGTTCAGTCATTCTCGTTGTGTATTTTAGCGGTCGGAAGTGACCGTTTGTTTACGCTGCTGAGTGAATTCATCGCATACCTTGGTATGGCCAGTATTCTGCTTGCCTTTCTGTTGGAAACCCGTAATGTACTCCACAGCAAACAACCGGTGTATCTGTGGCTGATGGCTTTTGGTTCCGGTCTGCTCGCCGTCCGAGCATTTCTCATCAGTGAGTGGGCGTTTTTGGTTCTTGAAATTGTATGGTGCGGCGCTGCTCTTGCGGTTCTTCTTGGTGGTCAAAAGTCTTCATCTCAGAACCTTACCGAGCCGTCATCTTGATGTGAGTTAAGCCAGCCCACAAACCATGGGCCACGGTAAAGCGAAGCGAGGTATTCCTTCGAAAAGCGAAAATTTCAACGAATGGTATCCGTTCATTGTTGAAGCGGCTGAACTGGTCGATAAACGATATCCAATCAAAGGAATGGACGTTTGGAGGCCTTATGGCTGGAAAACCATGAAACTCATTGATTCCTTGACACATGCTGAGATGGAACGTACTGGCCACGAAGAAGTGAATTTCCCATTGCTGATTCCTGAAGTCCTACTGGAAAAAGAGAATGCATTGGTCGCTCGCCTCAAGCGTGCCCGTGAAGAAGGCGTTGACCCCGACGACCTGCGTGACGAAGACGAAGAAGGTGGGTTCAAGAAAGAAGTCTATTGGGTAAAGCATGCTGGTGAAAACGAACTTGATATTCCGATGTTTCTGCGTCCTACCTCTGAAACGGCCATGTACACCATGTTCCCGCTTTGGATTCGCTCTCACAAGGACTTACCACTCAAGGTCTATCAGATGGTGAACACGTTCCGATACGAAACCAAACAAACACGTTCGTTCATTCGTGTTCGTGAAATCCACTTTTTCGAGGCTCATACTGCGCATGCTGATGAGGAAGATGCTTCCAACCAAATCAAGCAAGATTTGGAAATAGTTGACAAAATCATGCATGACCTTTGCCTCCCAATCATCAAAGCGAAGCGTCCACTTTGGGATACCTTCCCTGGTGCTTGGTATACCATTGGAATTGATGCGGTAATGCCCAACGGTCGAACCTTACAAGTTGCTTCATGCCACCACTATCAGGACCAATGGGCAAAGGCGTTTGACCTCAAGTATGAGAATAAAGAAGCGAAACAATCGTACTGCCACCAAACCACATACGGAATGTCTGAGCGATTGCTTGGTGCAGTGGTTGGAATGCACGGTGACGAAAATGGCCTCATTATGCCGCCCGCAGTCGCTCCGTTCCAAGTCGTCATCTGCCCGATGATCCGAAAAAATGCAGAAGTCGATACGGTCGCTGTCGCCCACGAACTTGCAGGAACACTGCGTTCTCGCGGTCTGCGAGTCAAGGTCGATGACAGAGATATTCATCCCGGACAGAAGTACTACGATTGGGAAATCAAAGGAGTGCCTTTGCGTCTTGATATTGGTCCAAGGGATATTGCCCAAGGAACGGCATTTGCGGCCCGCAGGACCGGAGGTAAGGAACCACTTGCAATGGATTCCATCGTCGATGAATGTTATCGAGTTCTCGGTGAAATCAGCGATGAACTTCGTTCACGAGCTTCCCAACATATGGGTGATGTCGTTCAACCTCTTCCAGAATTTGAACACCAAGATGGCGAATGGGTCATGAACGGCGAGGTCAAGGACGGCCACATCTACGAATTGGCTTTTGACGGTACCGATGCCCATGCTGAAGCCATTGAGCGAACCACTGGATTTGCTTTCCTTGGCGATGCTACAGAGCCCTACGAAGAACCCCGACCTTGTCACATGACGGGGGAACTCACGGTTCGTCGTGTTCTGCTCGCAAAAACCTACTGAACACAATCGGTAGATTCGGGCCATGGGTTGGAACATTTGTGGGGCTTGAGTATGGAACGAAAGCGGTTGGGTATTCTTTTCATGATTTTGTCATGCATTCCTTACATTGCTCTTTTTGCGATACCGTTTACGTCGTTGAGTGCATCTGAAAGCGCTGTTACAGCAACCGTGTTGGTTGTGACCGGTGA
Source organism: Candidatus Poseidonia sp. (assembly GCA_029250625.1). Taxonomy (GTDB): domain Archaea; phylum Thermoplasmatota; class Poseidoniia; order Poseidoniales; family Poseidoniaceae; genus Poseidonia. The sequence continues at coordinate 13,014 of JAQXEX010000063.1, forward strand.
AACACTGTTTGCTGCAGGCGGGTTGATGGCCGGCCGAAGCATGATGGAGCGATTTCGTAACAAGATCATACCCAAACGATTTCAAAGGAAAGATAGGTCAACACATTCAGAAGAGTAAAATGCACCGCAAGTTGATTCTACGGTGAGAGTTTCATAAAGAACATGGTATTGGGATAAATATGACACCGAGCGACGGGACGGGGGTAAATCTCACGGATTCCGTACAGGTCGGTCACAACGCCATCGGTCCAACAACCGGGGACATCATCATCAATTCCGGTGCTAACAACGAAATATGCAGCATGTGTAAAACTCCTATTGATGCAGTGAACAATCCGGGTTTGTTCTGTTTCAAGGAAGGTTGTGAGAAATTATTTTGCAACAATTGTGAATCCTTTTTCCGTGAATCTCGCAAACCCGGTGAGAAACCCTACTGCGCAGAACACATTGGTGAGGCGTCCACGGCAGAAAACATCCCTCCTCCTCCTTCAGTAAGTGCTATTGTTGGCGCTGTTCTTCGTGATACGAACTCACCTTCAACGGCCACCCCACCTCCTCAAGCCCAGATCGTGGGCACGGTCAATCAATACGTACCCATGCACACAGGTCCCCAAGTTTTTGTCGATCCACAAAATCCTATGGCAGGCATGCAGATGCATTCGGGCCAGTCTTACAATCCATACCTCCATCAGACGATGGTCAACCCGGTTCAGGCATTCATCAACACCATATCGAATTGGTCTGGAAATGGAAGAGCGCAACGAAGTGAATTTTGGTTCGGTTCCATCGCAGCAAATCTGGTGATTATGGTGATGGCTGGCCTGATCTTTATCGGGTCCTCACAAGCATACTCGTCGGATGGCTCCGAGTTCGGGTCAATATTTTATGTCGGAGCTTGCGGCATCCTTCTCCTCATCATCCCGCTTCTTAGCCTCATGATCCGTCGGATACAGGATACAGGAAATTCAGGATGGTGGGTTCTCCTTTTGCTGGTCCCATACATCGGATATTTTGCAATGTTTGTGTTTGCAATTTTGCCTTCAGAACCTCACCCGAATCAATACGACCGTCGATAATCGTGCTGGTTCTGAATTCCTATTGGTCGTCACATGCCGAATGAAGACGGGTCAATGTCCATCTCACCGTCTTTCATCATCTTGCGCATTTGTTTGTTCAACTTTCTGTTGCCGCCCATGCCCTTCATCATCTTTCGAGAACGGTTCCACTGACCGATCAATTCTCTGACGTCTTTTTCTCGAACTCCTGAGCCACGGGCAATTCGTCGGATGCGGTCGGATTTGATCTTAGCCGGTTCGTTCTTTTCCCAAGCTGTCATCGAGTCCATGATGGTTCTATAGCGGTCAAGGTTCCCTTGCATGGCTTCTTTTTGTCCTTTTGACATAGCGCCCATTCCTCCGAGCATGCTCCCTGGCAAAAACGACATCAATTTGTCAATGGTTCCAACTTTCGACATCATTTCCATCTGCTTGTACATGTCATTGAGTGTGAATCGTCCGCTCATCAACCGTTGAGTAAGACGCATGGCTTCTTCTTGGTCCATGTCTTCTGGAGCAAGGTCAATCAGTCCCTGAATGTCACCCATACCGAGCAATCTTGAGATGAAACGGTCCGACTCAAATTTCTCCAAATCTTGAATCCGTTCACCAACACCGATGTGGACAATGGGCGCCCCAGTTGCTGCGACTGCAGAGAGTGCGCCACCGCCACGAGCAGTACCGTCGAGTTTGGTAATGACAATGCCAGTGACACCAGCGAGATTGTGGAATGAAGCAGCAACGGGACCTGCTGCTTGACCAACTTGGGCATCAATGACCAACCACCGATCGGTTGCCCTGGTGAGTGAGGCGATGTTTTCCAATTCAACAACCAATTCATCGTCGAGTTGGTGACGTCCAGCGGTGTCAACGATGACGAGGTCGGCAGCAGCACATTCCTTCAATCCATTTCTGACAATGGTGACGGCGTCCTTGGTGTCGGGTTCGCCGTACACTTGAACCGTCGAGTCCTCCAGAAGTTGGGACAGTTGAGCGTATGCTCCGGGGCGGTGTACGTCGGCTTCAATGACAGCCACTCGCAGGCCGTGCTTCTTGCGGTACCATTCAGCGAGTTTTGCAGTCGTTGTGGTTTTCCCTTGCCCGTAGAGGCCAACCAAGAGAAGAGTAGCCCCTCTTGGCTGAAATTCAGGCGAAGGGCCGAGGATTCGTACGAGTTCCGTGTAGAGGATGTTCATGGCATGGGTCTGCATGGTCAATCCAACACGAGGTTCTTCTTCTCGAAGTCGTGACTCAAGCCGGTCAACAATCTCCTTTGTCTGCCGAATGTTGAAATCTGCTTCTTGCAGAGCTCTTCGCAAACTGCGGGTCATTTCTCGCAATTCTTCCTCGTCAAGTTTCCTTTTGTTCTTGAGGAAGCCTAAGGAACGGAAGATGCCTCGGGATAAGCCTTCAAGAGCCATGATTAGGCGTTGAGGCTACCCCCTTTGAACCCACTGCTTCAAGCAGGTGAATCGGAACGTGGAATGTCCAGAGACAGTACATCATCGTTGAGGGACGCTTTGACCTGGCTTGACTTCACATAACTGTGTGTAGGAATTTCTTGCTCCCTGCCGTTGAGTCCCACGAACAATATACCCTGCTCACTTCGCAAACTCATCTCTTCACGGTTCAGCCCTGGGAAGTGGAGGTGAACTTTCTCAAGGTCCTCTTGAAGTTCTGAGATCATTCCTCGGTGGACCTCATGCTTGAGGACCGAGCCGATTTGATGAGGGCCAATGGTTTCCGGGAGCGAATGGGTCGCTCCATACAACAAGGTACCAATTGCACGAAGGGCTTCAATCCCGACAACTTCTTGCTCGGCGAGTTCAATTGAACCAATATTGACATCTTTCAGGGTCGATTTTAGTTCCTCGATTCGCTCAAGTTCTTGTGTCCTTCGCTTGGCCAAGAATGGATGGTCAAATTCGGGGGTTACTCTGTTGACCAAACATCCGCCAATCGGCAAATTGAATTCAACCAGTGAGTCGTAAGCCCTAACGGTCTCGTTAACGCCCATGCGTTCGGGGATGGTCACAAGTGTGAAAGCCGTTGTAGCAGGGTCGCTCATGACTCTACGCACATGGAGTACTCGACGGCGGAAGCGTTCCAATTCTTCTTTCATTGATTCGCTTTCTTTTCTGCCAAAAAGCATTGAGCGTATGCCTCCTGAAACACGCATGAGGCGGAGAAGTCGGCCTGACCATGATTCAATCAATTCAGGCAGAGACAAAAAGCGGAGCGTATGGCCTGTTGGTGCCGTATCAAATACCACAACGTCCCATGTCGGGTTTTCCATATGTTTCAACAATTCATCAAAGGCCAGAGCTTCATCCAAGCCGGGTAGAATCATGTCGGAGGTTTTGACGTCAGATTTGATGTCGTCGAACTCATCTTTTGCGCCGGCCTCAAACATCATGCTCATTCCACCAAGTCCTGAGCCACCCATGTTGTTCATGGCCTCACCAAATTTCGGCAAAAGCGTTGATAGTTTGGCTTCTGGGTCCATCTCCAACCCGAAGAGGCCGGGGACTCCGTCAACCTCAGTGGGAACCGGTCCGAGCGGTACGCCGAGAGAATCTGATGTTGAGTGCGCGGGGTCACTTGATACGAGAAGGACTCGCAAACCAGCATCTGCTAACCATATTGCTGTGGCTGCAGAAGTGGTTGTTTTTCCAACTCCACCTTTTCCACCGAACAAAAGAAGTCTGGCCATAGTCCGCTGAGACGCTCGGGGTGTTTGAATGCCTCGCCTCGCCCTTGAAGGAACAACGCTTTGATGAAGGGGAAGGTGAACCGCTGTGCATGGTTTCTGAACTCATCTTGTTTCAGTTGTCCAGTTTTTGTGCTCTGATGGGCATGACCTTGGGGTGGAGGGGTGTCATGACTCGCTATTCTGGTTTTTACGACCTTCCAACCGCTTGGAGCCAAGTGTTCTGGGGGATTGTACTTGGAGGGCTTTACGCTGTTGCAGCCGACGGGGCTCTGTTTGAGCCGTATTACATTCAAGTAATGGATGACAATGCCTATACTGGACTCAACATCATTTCGTTGCTCCTTGTTACTCTATTGGCTTCCATTGGGACTCACTTTTTGTTGAGGCGGAAACGGGTACGCAAGGGTGGTTCACAGCCAACGAGCGGTTGGGCTCTAGGTCTCGCCGTGGGTGGGATGGTTGGCATGGTCCTCATGTATCGGATGTTTGCGTTTCCAGACACTTTTTCGCCGGATGGTCTTCTTAATATTGCCTTAATTTCTGTGTTCACCCCACGGGCAGAAGCACTGATCACTGCTAAGCATGGATACATGATGCTTCAGGACAAGCGATGGGGTGCTATCCTAAGGTCGACATTCTGGCGTTCAGCCCTGCTTGTATCCGTGTATTCTGCTGTATTCATACCTCTGGTTTGGGTATTTATTCTCCCGTTCATACTTCTTGCGACACCAGCTTCGGAAACATGGATTTGGGAATCAGTACCGAGGGAGGGACGGCGTCGTTTGAGACGGATTTGGGCAGACCAAGCGCGTGAAAAGAATTCAATTTCTGAACGAGTGGTCGACTCCGCCGGATTAGGGGCTTCCATTGCAAATGGCGAAGAGTAATAATTTACTTACTCGCTGCATAAGGTTCTAATTCGATCCTATTTTTCAAACAGTATTCCTCCATATGTGGGTTTGGGTCCTTAGGAGGAATTGTTATACGGCGTCAGCGGAGCCAAACAAACATGGGTAGTTGCCCTTATTGCCGCAGCACAACGCTGCCCAGCGACACGATTTGCTATTCGTGTGGAAGAGTCCTGCCGAAAGGTGACCGCTCTTCTTATCGCCTTGAGCAGCAATTTTCCCGTGGTTCGAAAGACACAACGTACAAGATGGCTAAGAAGCCATCCAAGCGAGGTCTTGTTCAAACTCATTCCGGACGGAAACGCAACATCATGAAGCGCCGTAAGAACCGATTTAGAAGCGTCGTCATGCTATTTCTGGTCGCATTTGTGATGCTCTCGCCACAGGCAAGGGAACACGTTTTGGGTGAATTCAGTGGAATTGATGAGTACATTCAGGCGGCGATGGCTCCATATCATATCTACCCCGTTGAAGCATCCTACACCCTTTCGAAGGTGGCCGATGTACAAAATAACGAGGTTGAAGGGTACATTGTTGAATCCATTCTCATCCCTCCCGTCGTGACTTCCGCGATGGGTCGTGCGAGTCAGTTTGATTATTCAAACGGCGAATCATCATTGGAGCCGGCGACCATTCAAAAAACAGAATTAATTACCGTAATCCTTGGCTCGCAATCCGTTAACGTTCCGATTGATGGAATGCCGTCCAAAGAGCATGCTAACCGTATCACAACGTCAGAAGGCCATGAAATATGGTGGCCAAGCGTTGGTCAAGACGATAATGAGTGCCCTGTGGCTAAGTGTGTCAAAGTAAAAATGAACCTCGGTCCAAATGAAGCGTCTTCGTATGCATTTAACGTCCAAGTGACTTCTTACTCCTATTCCTGGTGGAATGACGCTCGAGTAAAAGCAATTGTTCCTGGAAAATCTACGGGTATCAATGTTGATAATTCTGGAACTTTTGATGATTACCAGTTAAGGAACAGTCAGAAGGCAACTGAGTTTGGAACCAAACTTTGGTACGATCGTGGCGGCTCTGCAAGTTACGCTATCAACGGACAAGACGCCATCGTTAAGAGTGCAGCTGACCAAATCTCATCCTCTCTCCCTGAGGGCAAATCTGACAATGTCTATGCCTTCGCCAGGGCGTCGTTTGACTACCTTCATGCATTTGTTGAGTACGACAAGGAGGCTCCCGTTACCGCTCGTAGTGGACCAGCATGCTTAGCTGGGAATTTGGGTGATTGCGATGAACAGACCAATGCCTACTTCAGCATCCTACGGACGAAGGGCGTACCTGGATGGTACACTTTTGGTATTCTTGGTAATCCTCACTTTACTGATGATGGATGGGAAGCACACGCATGGGGATACATTCAATTGCCGCTTTCTGAATCCTGGTGTGAAGACCGTTCCATCACCCTTGCGACATGCTTTGTGGAAGCTCCGGTCGATGTAGTGAACAACAAGTGGCTTATTTCTACGCCGACAGCATACATTGACTGGATTGAAACAGCAGATCCTTCTGGGCAACTTGTTTACGATTATTATCATCAAGTCAACACCCTACACGAGGGCCTCGGAGGAAAGATTGATCGGACACGAAGTTTCCTTACAACCGGAGAAGTGGACATTGCCGGCGGTTCATATCAAGTTAAGAAATACGCTGAATCCTTCAGTTGAGGTGTTGATACTATGCGAATTGTCATTGGTGGAGCAGGTCGGGTTGGTATTGAACTCGCTCGGGCCCTCAGGGATGAGGAATACGATGTTGTCATTATGGACCAAGATTCCCGTGCAGTATCAAATGCCCAAGGGCTTGATTGTCTCGTGATCCATGGGGACATGACCTCTCGGGAGAAACTTATCGAGGCAGGTATTGTTGAAGCATCAGTTTTCGTCGCAGCAACACCTTCGGATGAACACAATCTCATCGCCTGTTCTCTTGCAGCACATGCGCATTCTTCCGGGGAATCAAAGCACCCCATGACCAGCATTTGTCGGCTTCGAAACCAGGATTACATCATGGAGTACAAAAATGGAAACCTCAAGAATTGGGCTAAGGTGGATTATGTCGTTAACCCCCTCGCAGGAGCGATTCAACGATTAAATGCGGGTTTGCGCTCAACTGATATTGAAGAGGTGATTCCTTTTGGGGATGAAGCCTATGTCATCGAATTGGAAATTGGTGAAACCGCTCACACCGTTACCAACAGGACGTTGGCTGAACTCGCAGAGGATATGGTTCATGGAATGCCGGAAGTTGTTGGTTTGAAACGAAACACGCTACGAAGTATCATCCCGACGGGCGAAACCACGCTTGAAAAAGGAGATAAAATTGCGGTTGCTACCAACGGTCTTGAGAGTTTCAATCCAGCCTTAATCATGTTCGGTCATGAGATCACATATTTCCCAGAGGTTCCAAAGGTAGCGGTTATCGGTGCAACAACGATTGGAACACAGATGGCTGAAGAGTGGCTGAACTCCGGTGGACGAGTGACGGTGTTGGAACGAGATTTGAATTTGGCCAACAAAATTGCCGGTTCGCGAATTGGAGCCCATCCGATGTTGGAAATAATCCATGGTGACCACCTCGACAGAGAGATTCTTACCGAGGTCGGGATTGAAACCCATGATGTAGCCGTCAGTGCTTTGGATAACGACCATGAAAACATCGCTGCAGTCCTTCTGGCGAGCGATATGGGCGTCTCTCGAACAGGTTTGATGCTGTACGATGCCGATTTGGTAAAAGTCACCCAACGAATGGGGATTTCATTTGCTGTTGACCGTCGAAGAGTAGCAGTTGACAACATTTTGACCCATATCCACCAAAAATTATCCGGCCATTTTGCTCTGTTATCGGGAATTCCAAACATTGTTGGGATGACCTTTGAGGTGACTGAGAAAGCTAAGTTTGCCGGGAAAACGGTTGCAGAAGCGCAATTCCCTGAGTTCTTAAAATTAGCATTCATCAAACGTCAGAACCTCTCTGGTACGTGGGATACAACAAAACCAACAGATGACCACCTCCTCTTAGAAAACGACCTTGTGATTCTATTTTGTCACCAAGATAAGATCTCAGACGCCGAGAAGCGCTTTAGGGTGTAATCATGCGAGGGGATGTACTCAACCTGATTCTTGGTTGGACGTTAATTGCGTTCACCGTTCCGCTGGTTATTTGTGGTGTCATTACGTGCATTCTTGATGATGTCTCAATCGGTTTACGGGCTTTTGGTCCAGCCGCTCTTATCAGTTTGAGTCTCGGCGGGGCAATGGTTTTCTTCTTCACACGCACGGATTCCGGAGAGCGCTTACGAGACGTTGAAGCCTTTGTGGGAGTTGGTTTGGTCTGGCCAATTTCTGTGTTGATTGGAGCTCTACCGTTTTGGTTAGGGGGTGTTTTTGTTGGGCCGTTCACCTCGGGTGCAGAACTTTCAGACATCATGACCGGGTTTGTCCATTCTTGGTTTGAATCAATGTCGGGTTTCACGACAACGGGAGCCACCGTGATTCATGCTTCATCAAGTCCAATGTGTGACAGCACTACATTGGACTGCATTAACTCCCAACATCGTGGCCTTCTCCTTTGGCGATCGCTCACGCAGTGGTTCGGAGGTATGGGAATTATCATGCTCGGAATGATGATTCTTTCTCGTGTTCTCGGCGGTGGAATGGCTTTGGCTCGTGCTGAACTAACGGGCCCCTCTCTATCCCGTTTGAAGCCGAAGCTTCGACAAACAGCCACTGCTCTTTGGGGTCTATACGTCACGTTAACGGTTCTGGAATTTCTCCTGTTGTTCTTCGTGGGTCAAATGGGTTGGTTTGATGCAGTTAACCACGCACTGACAACCTTGCCCACTGGTGGTTTTTCAACTCACGATGCAAGTATAGGATTTTACGACTCCGTTACTGTTGAAGCAATTGTTACGGTGTTTATGTTCTTGGCTGGAGTCAACTTCACTTTGTTGTGGCTCTCTCGGAAAGGAAGCATTTCTCTTCTTTGGAAAGATGAAGAATTTCGGTATTATTCATTCTATATTCTGATTGCATTTTTGCTCATTTCTTTGACCTTAATCAACACCGGTCATGGCTACGGTGAATCCCTACGGGATGGAATTTTTCAAGTCGTCTCAATTGCAACATCAACGGGTTATGCTTCTGCGGATTACATGCCTTGGCCTGTAGTGACGCACGTTGCTTTCTTTATTCTCATGATCATTGGTGCTTCGGCAGGTTCAACCGGCGGTGGATTGAAATTGCTTCGTGTAAGCTTGGCGTTCAAGATTGCAATGAGTGAATTGCGAAGAATTGCTCAACCACGTAAAGTTGACCGGATTCGCATGAATAATGAAGTGGTTGAGGACCGCCAAATCGGCCTCATTGTAGGTATGCTCTTTGTTTGGGTCATTCTTTTCGGAGGGGCAAGCATTCTATTGGCCATCATGATGCCGGATGCCTCGTTTGAATCGATTGTCAGTCTTGTGGCTTCATCACTCGGAAATACTGGACCAGCACTTGGTGAATATGGCCCTTCGAATACTTGGGTAGGTATGGAAAACAGTGGATTGATTCTAACATCAATCTTGATGTGGTTTGGCCGACTTGAATTGCTCACTGCTGTAATTGTCCTTCACCCGCACACATGGCGAAGGGAAGACAAGTCCGATGGTGAAGTTCAAGGCGTCGCTGTCGTCAAGCGAATGCTTCAGGATAAAGAAGAACTGAATTCAAAATAACTTCATCTGCCCTGGAGCAGGTGTATTGTCTTCATCATCATGAGTGGGTTCTTGAACGGCTTCTTGGGTCGGTGCAGGTGGTAGAACGGCTTCAGGTTGGGGGCTAGGTTTCGAAGCCAATTCTTCTGCCTTTTGAGCCTGATACGCCTCTTGGCTTGCTTTGTAAGTTTTCACCAACTCTTTAGTTGACCTCCTGGATGCAGCCAATCCACACAAGGCTGCATGTTCTTCGGGTGAAAATCCAATGTTTAGCGAAGTGTCAAAGTTTTCAGGTTCACCAAGCGGTGAATCTTCTCGACCAAGCAGCATAAGCGCAGGGAGGAACTCATCCCGAGTGGTTGCTTTACTGGTTCCGCTCAATGCACTCAATTTTTCAATGATTGCAGGACGGCTCAAAGATCCACCTCGTCGTAAAAAATTGGGGTAGGACGGGAATATTCGTCCTTGAATGCTCTCGGGATTGGCGATCGAAGCGGCAAGCGATGTGAGATGTTGAGTCCAATACGTTGAGCGATGTGCGGTATTCAGGTAACGACCCATCAACATCTTGTCTGCTTGTTTCATGCTTTTTGCGCCACGCTGTATTCCTCCATTGTTGGCAAATAGCGAAGCGTTATTCCAATGAATCCAATTCAAAAATTCGCTTGGGTCTTTATCGATGGTACGTGCAATCGTGAGGGCTTCCTCTGCCGAACGTGAACGATAAAGTGAGTCCAGGCCTGGAAAGATTTCTATTGAAACATCACGTTGACTGGATTCGGAGTGCTGTTTGACGATCTTTGCCGTTAGCGGCCCATCAAGTCCGCTTGACATCACTTGTAAATCACGAACAAGAGCGCGCAGGTCCCCATGGTTGGAATCAACAAGTGCCGTGATGGCCGAATCATCAAACGGAATTTCTTCTTCTCTGAGGACCCGTCTTGCAATTCTTCTCAAGGCCTCGTTATTGGCTCGGTCGAAGATGATTTTTTGAAGGTGCTTCCCAAACCTGTCTCGTGTTGAACGCCATGATGAATTCTTACCCCAAAGTCCCATTTCTTCGTTGCAAGCCAGAATAACGGGCTGTTTGGTTTGCGAGAGCAGATTTAGCAACTCAGCTTTTCCACCCGAATCCCCAGAGAGAACCACTTTGTTTTCGTTGATGTCATTGGATTCCATGGCCTTTGCGATCCTTGATTGACTTACTTCACGCAACCCACCCGACAGGTGATCCACTTCATCAAGAAGAATCAGTGTCCGGGAGGGAGGTGCTGTGGGGTCATGGAAGAGGGAACGGTGTGTTGCCCCATTGGTTGCTGCCTTTCGAATGGCAGCAGCATTCCTCGCATCGCTTGCATTGAGTTCAATGACGTTCCACCCCATATCTTCGGCGATGGCTCTCGCAACAGTAGTTTTGCCAACTCCTGGTGGCCCGACGAGAAGCAATGCTTTCTTTTTGGGTGTGCCTGCTTTCCAGTCGTCCAGCCAAGTTCTGATTTTCCTTCGCTGAACTTCATTTCCTTCCAATTGTTGCTCACTTTTGGGTCGGTAGCGCTCGGTCCAATCGCTTGCACCACCCATGATTGGAACAAGGAGGCGAGGGTTCATCAATCTTCACACGTCGTTCCATTCGTGTTCAGCACGTTCAGGTTGAGTGAAGAACACTCATTGAGTTAAACTTTCAATGCTAACCCGGGTTTGCTCTCCGTTGTCCCTGTTGCGCACCGTCACCGTCCGGTCCTCTAAGGATTGATGGTCAACGGTGATGCATTGTGGCACCCCGATCTCATCGGCACGAGCATATCTTCTCCCTATAGAACCGCTTCCGTCGTACATGGATACGATTCCAGTGCTGGCACAAAATGTCCGGTGAAGTTCCATGGCCATCTGATCCATTCCATCCTTCTCAAACAATGGGAATACCGCATAATCTACGGGCACAATGGTGTCTTTGAGTTTCATGATCGTGTACACCTCTCCGTCTTTGTCACTTTCATGATATGCGTGGTCAATCATGTGCCAGATGATTCGGTCGATTCCAAATGCAGGCTCAATGACGTGGGGGATATACCACTCGCCGGTTTCCTTGATGGTCAATTGATTTGGCTTGACGTGTTGTTCTTCCAGGGTCACAGTATCTCCAGTCGATAAGGTGACTTGAGCGGGAAATTGGGTCGATTTAGGAAGTTCTTCAACCGCAACTTTGACGGCTCCGGCGAGAGCTTTGAACGTCGGGCCAACGGTTGCCCCGTTGATGGTCCACGCATCAATGATCGTTGTTTTGGGCTCTGCATATTCACGACGAGCATGCAAGGATTTCCCTGTTGCTTTGTGATGGGATTCGAGGTCATAACATCCACGATGGGCGACACCAACGCATTCAATCCAGCCGTACGAGCCCAAGATTTCAATATCCCAGCAATCTTTAGCATAGTGAGCCATCTCATCTTTCTCATGCTGCCTGAATCGTATTTTGGAAGGTATGATTCCCATGTTGACCAAGAAATCATGGGTCATTCCGAGGAATTGGGCAACGGTTGGGTGATGAATCAATCCATCTTCATGTGCCTTGGCCAGCGTTGAAGTGAATTCTGGGGAGTCTTGTGCAATGAACGTAATGATTTGGTTCTCCCATGCTGACAAGTCCACATCGACGGGTGCTTCTGGATCAATGAAGTATTCCAACTCCGCCATGTTAAATTCTCTTAATCGAATCATGCCTTGCCGAGGAGCGATTTCGTTCCTGTAACCCTTTCCAACCTGAACGGCTCCGAAAGGAAGCCGTTCTCTAAAGTGCCGATAGATCGAAGGGAATGAGGTAAACATTCCTTGTGCAGTTTCTGGACGAATGAAGCCAGCACGGCCCGACGAGCCTGAGCCAATCGTTGTGTTGAACATCAAGTTCTGAGCGACAACGTCGCTCCAATCGCTTGCTTTGCAGGATGGGCACTCCGGGTTAATGGAGTGCAATAATTCCTGCAACTCGTCCCGCTTGAGTGCATCTGGATTCGGATGGTGGGGCTCTAGAAGCGTGTCTGCTCGGCTTGCTTCTTCGCAAGCTTTGCACGTGGTCATAAAGTCTGAGAACTCGCCCACATGGCCGCTTGCTTCCAATACTTCGTACGGCGTGACCGTCGGGCAAGACAATTCAACGATGTTACCGAGTTGCAGCCAGTGGTCTAGCCAGGCTTGATTCACACGAGAACGGAGGCGTCCTCCAACAGGGCCAAAATCATAGAGGCCTTTTGCACCTCCATAGATTCCAAACGCAGGTAAAAGGAACCCTCTCCGCTTGAGCATCTCGTTCAAGCGTTCTAAACGGCCATCTCCTTCCTCAGTCACGAGTTCACCCGTTCCATGCTAAGGTGGACTGCCTATGAACTTCACCGAGTTTAACAGGTCGTTGAAAATGATTCCAACATACACATCGTTAAATCGGGCGGTCCGTTGCAATAAATATGGGACAGGCAATGGTCGCCATTGTACAAGACGATTGTACAGGTTGTGACCTTTGCATTACTCATTGTCCATTTGAGGCGTTATTGCCCCTGAAAATCAATCCAGAAGGACGGAAGCGGCCAAAGCGTCCCGTTGTAGTAATCGAACAGAATTGCGTTGGTTGCCTCTCTTGCATTGGGTCGTGTCCGACGGACGCTCTCCATGAAATTTCATTACCACCAATTTCCCTTGAGTCGCCTCTTTTGGACCCCACCAAACCCCCAGAAACAGAACCCTTCAACCGCTGGAAGAAACGTGAGACTCGCTGGGCCTAATTTTGTGGTTTAATGCGATAGTTCTTTAACATCCTTGCACACGCTTCGCGACACACAGGTGTGGAAAAATAAAATGGCAGAAATAGTCTACTTGGATTCCCCCATGGAATCCGAACCACTTTACGAACAGCTCTGCCCGCCTGTTCGTAATTGGTTTAGGGACAAATTTCCTGATTTTACTGAGCCTCAAAAACTTGCAATTCCTTCAATTATGAACAAGGAACATCTTCTGCTCTGTTCGCCTACGGGCTCGGGTAAAACACTGACTGCATTTCTTTCAATCATTGATAATTTAGTTCGACTTTCCTTGGAACAAAAATTGGAGAAAAAGGTTCATGCAATTTACATTTCTCCAATCAAGGCTCTTGCAAACGACATCCAAAGAAACCTCATTGGTCCGCTCAAGGAAATTACCGAAAACTACCTTCCAGACAGAGCCCAAGAAATTCGCGTGGGTCTGCGTACCGGTGACACTTCCCAATCTGACCGACAAAAAATGCTTCGTAAGCCACCTCATATTCTCATTACTACACCCGAAAGTTTGGCCATCGCCATCACGTCGCCACGGTTCCAGCCGATTGTGTCTGAAGTCGAATACATGATCATCGACGAATTGCACTCAATGGTCTCAACCAAGCGAGGTGTTCATCTCTCGCTTACCCTTTCCCTGCTCGATACCCTTTTGAAAAACCCAGTTCAAAGAATAGGTATTTCTGCAACAATGGAGCCCTTGGAAACCGTTGCAGAGTACCTCGTCAGCAGTGATGACCGAGAAGCGAGAGGTCAAATGACGAAGGTATCTATTGCTAAAATTTCAGGTTCACGAGAACTTGATCTGGACATTCTCATCACCCATCCTAAGTTCAGCGACTTGCCGGTGATGAAGATTCTGGAGTACAACATTGAAGCCATTGCAGACCTTATCAGTGCCCACACTACAACGCTTGTCTTTGCAAACACGAGAAAAATGACTGAAACAATCGTTCAACGCTTACGCCCGTTCTTGGGTGATCTGGTCGCCGGACATCACGGTTCTATGGACAAGAACATACGATTGGATGTTGAGCGTAAACTCAAATTGGGCCATCTGCGAGCAGTAGTAACCTCTTCATCTCTCGAGATGGGTATTGACATTGGTTCAGTTGACTTGGTGTTGCAAGTTGGTAGTCCTGGAGATATCGCAACTGCACTCCAACGCATTGGACGGGCAGGTCACCATGTGGGTGGCATTCCACGTGCACGTTTTCTACCATCAAGTGTTGACGATTTGATTGAACTTGCAGCCCTTCAAGCGGCCATTCAAACGGGAGATATGGACCGCCTAGATTTCCCACAAAATTGTCTTGACGTCGTAGCCCAATTTATGATCGGTCTTGTCATCATCAACCAACTAGATATTGACGAGGCTTACGAGATCATCGTGAATTCTTGGTCCTATCGAAATTTCGAATATGACGATTTCATTGAAGTTCTTGACATGCTTGAGGAAGAACGGCGAGTTTGGGTTGACTGGGAAGAAAATATCTACGGAAAGCGTGGATATTCCCGAATGATTTACTACACCAACATCGGGACGATTGCACCTGATAACTCCTATCTTGTGTTCAATGCAGAAGGGTCGATTCTTGGACAATTGTCAGGTTCCTTCGTTTCAAACCTCCGAGGAGGCGACGTCATTCTCCTCGGCGGTTCAACCTATAGAGTGACCAACATACAAGGCACACGTGTCAATGTCACTTCAGTAACTGGCCATCGGCCAACCATTCCTTCATGGTCTGGAGAGGCACGTTCCCGAAGTCGTGAATTGTCCAAAGCCCTCCTTGACCTCATCGGTCATTGCATCGTTGCACTCCGTCGGGAACAAGACCCGCGCATCCTGTTGCGCGACGCATACGGGCTTTCCAAGGAAGTCGCCAGCGCCATTGCGCGCCATTTGGAAGAGCATTCAATCGATTCCTTCCAGGTGCCTGACCCAGACCGAATTCTCGTGGAACAGGTCATTACTGGCGCCCACCCTACTTACATGATCACAACGTGCCGTGGCCGAGGGTTCAACACAGCACTTGGATATTTCATGGCAGGATTGGCTGAAGCGAACAACATCTCTGTCATTGAGATGTCCTTTGACGAAAACGGATTGTTGTTGCGCACTTCCCAAGAGGTTGACCCTGGAGAGATGTATACGGCATTTCGAAATAACAACCACATTGAAGTGATTGAACGGTACATCATCAACACTCAAATCTTCGCAAAGAGGTTTAGAGAAGTTTCTGGCCGTTCGCTGATTATTCCAAAGCGAATGGGTGCAGAGGAAATCAGCCCACAGCAGTTCCAGCAGCGAGCTGAGGCTCTCCTGAACAAGCATCGGACGATTGACGCCAGTTTGTTGATGCGTGAAGCAAAGAACGAAATCATGTTTGGTGATATTGACATGATCGGCCTTGAGACATTTTTGGAAGCCTGCATGAGCGGGGATGCACGGATTGTCCACACCAAGGTTGTCGTTCCCTCCCGACTGGGCATGTCCCTCTTCATGTCCGCCTTTGAGGACTTGATGTCGATGAAAACTCGGGCGTTCTTGGTCAAAGATATCGACCCTGCGATCCTCCAACGATTGCTTGGAACACGCTCATTGGCTACGGAGTTGACAGCAGAGCAACTGACCGATTTCTATGCAAATAAAGCTCCGATTCCAACAAATTCAAAGGAATTGTTCCGCCTTATGAGTCACGGCGGTGGCTTGGACCGGGAATTCCAAAACCCACTGTACAAGGAAAAACTTGCTAACATCCCCATTCCAACCATTGCTGGGTGGGTTGAAGAACTGATTCAATCCGGTGACATCACCAAGGTTGACGGAACCGGGCAAGAAGAACTCGACGGCAAATGGTTCTCCCCATACATGGCTGAGATTCACGGTACTCTCGGTTGCCTTGCAGTGAATGGAGGTAAAGAGGTTGAGGACCTTCGGGAACTTCACACTCGTGGAATTACATACAACATTGCAACCGCATTTGATGGGACCACGCCCAAGGTTTGGGAGGAACAAATTCTCAGTGACCCTCAGGAAGCAATGCGAGTCAAAATCATTGAAATGTTGGGTTCCGAAGGTCCGAAGACCTCCGATGAACTTGACCTTCGTCTTCCCTTCCCTCTTGCGCTCATTGAACGGGTGTTGCACAACTTAGAAACACGCAACGTGATTTCAGTTGGGTTCTTCCGCCAAACCGACGATGCAGAATACATCCTCAAAGTGGATGAGCACCGTTTAACCGGTGGTAAGGAAGAAGTTGTGGAATACCGATGGATCCAAAACATGGTGTTAGAGAAGTCATTCAAACAATACGATGATGGATTCTCTGCATTCAATGAGCATGTCTTGTTCCAGAAACAACAAGAACTCCTCTACCGAATCAATGAATTCAAATTCAGTGATTGGAAGGACGTTCAGCTGGATTCCGATGTCATCATGGGACGATTGCTCCACAATCGCATAGGCTACACCACCAAACGCAACATTGGTGTCCTCCTTGGTCTCAAGCCTGAGCCGTGGATTGGTCCAATGGAAGATGAAATCCTAAGTAAAATCCCACCAGGTGAAAACGTCACTCGTCAGGAAATCATGGCCAATTATCCTAAAGGTGATGAACACAAAGCCTTGCAGCGTGATCTCAAGAATGCCCTTTCCAATTTGGAACGCCAAATGTTGGTGGTTAAGCAGTTTGAAGATGTCACGGGTAGAAGGCGCCGTCTCTCATTGTTTCACCGAGTACACGGCGTCTACGAACCGTTGAGTTTTGAAGATGCATTGGAAGAAATCATACGACGTATGGGTCCAGTCAAAGCAAACACACTGCGGTTCTATGTCTCACGCAGTTACGAAGACCTCACCATCGCCTTGATGAATCTTGAGAAAGAAGGACGAATCTCCCGAGTCGTCGCTTTGGTTCCGGAACCCGAATCCTTCTTCTGTGCGCCTAACGAGGTTGAATTGCTACTCCGCCCCCGTAGAGAGGACCGTACGGTGCGAATCTTGACTCAGTCTGACCCCTATGTCTCTCGGTTCATCTGGGAAGTCCGAAGTGTGTTGGACCGTGGATGGTACCTTCCAATCTTCAAAGGCGTTGACCCTATCGGTAAGGTACTCATGTTCAAGGTTAACGATTATCTCGAAATAAAGGACCTCCATGTGCCCACTGCCTACTTGGATGAATTCTGCCAGGCGTTCGAGATTCTCCTTGATAATCACGCGGCGCAGTTGGTGGATGTTGCTGTATTGTCAAACTTCAACAGCGAACCCATCACGGCCCTTGATGAAACGACTCGGAGCGCCTTGGAGTCCATTGGCTTCAAAGCCACCGGTGAGCGCATGATTCGGGGTGCGATCGTTGACCCCCAGCCAAGAGAAATCGCCGAACGTGCCTTGTTCCACAAGCACCATCTGCATCAGGCAACTCGTCATGAAAATGAAATCCAAGCCCTCAAGAAAGTCACTGAAATCCGAGACGACTTTGCCCTCCGGGGTCGGTGTGAATTGTACCGTGTCAACCTCAAGAGCATGGCCAGCGCTCATCGACTCCATCAAGGAATCAATCTCCGTGGGCATCAAGTCTGGGCATCTTACGAACACTTCCAAGACATCTTGGCCATTCGCAACGAGCCGGCAGATGATGAGTTATGGGACATCGTTGAATTCTTCAGCACCAATTCTGACCCGAATTTGTTCAAAGAACGCCACGCACTCAGCCAAGCTGAATTTAGAAAGTTGGTTCAACCTCTCATCCGAAGCGGGCACATCGTTCAAGATTTCCGTGGAGGTTTTCGAACCGTTCAACTTCGGCCCAACGTTGACCGCGTTGAGTTGCGTCGGGAACACATTCGCAAACTCGTTGAACAATACCCGGTCATAACGTTGCGGCAACTCACCCAACTCGCCGGTACATCGTTTAAGCCAGAGGAATTGAAAGCAGTCTTAAACGTCTTTGAAGAAGACGAGACACTGATCAAAGGGTTCCTCGTAGAAGATTTCCACCAAGTCTGTTGGGGACGAAAAGAATTGTTGGAAGAGGCCCGGTCAATTCCTTCCATACGAGACTTTGTCCTCCCACCTTCCGACCCAATTGCACCGTACTTCGCTGATATCATGAAAGAACGATTTGGCTTTGGATCTGCATATTTGGTGTTCCGAAATGCTGAGCCTGTGGCTGCTTTTAAGGCAAATACACGCAACAAAATTATTGATGTCAAAGACTACGAGGGTTCAGAAAAAGCGTGGCGCATCGTCAAGGAATTCGCTTGGGAGCATCAAATGCCGCTGCAGACCGATTTGAGAATTGGTGGTAAGAAATTGCAATGAAATTTGAACGTCGATGTGGCATACAACCCCTAGATTTACATGCCGTTTCGGAAATGTAATCTCTCAATTAACAAAATCTTACCTCGGCTGAGTGTCTCTTTTAGCACGGTAAATACTCATTGTGTAACCTTTCTGTCAAAACAACATACCAATTTTTTGATAAGGGAAGAAGGTGTGAGTATAAACATGAAGAAATCCTTTGCGCTCGTTGTCCTGTTTCTGGTCAGCCTTGCGACTCCTATGGTTGGAACCTCTCAATCAGAAACGACTGATTCAATCGAAGTATTAACCACGGTTGTGAATCCTGCAAACAACAACACGTATCACCTCCTTTCTGCGGCATCCTGGGAAGATTCTGCTTCCTATGCTCTTTCCTTGGGGGGCTTCCTCACGACGGTTGATGATGAGGCAGAAAACACATGGCTGTTCGATACCTTCGCCTCTTGGGACAACCAATCTCGACATTTGTGGACAGGATTGTCCGATTCCAACGCTGAAGGGAATTACCGATGGCACGATGGCACACCGTTCCTGTACCGTGATTGGGGTGACGCCCAACCATCGGCCGGTGGCGATGAAGACTACGTTCACATCGCAAGTACGAACATGGGGAACATCATGCCAGGAACATGGAATGATTTGGAGAACGATCCCCAATACTTCCCAGTGTACGGGGTTGTAGAACTCGGCCCAGGAGCGGATTACTCCCTACGATTCAACGGAGACGGCGACCATGTTGTCGTTGACCACGATTCCGGAATGGATGTTTCAAATTCCACACGTCTTTCTCTTGAAGCATGGATTTACCCTTACGATGACGAAGGACTGCAATTCATTATGATGAAGGGAGATTACGGTTGGGGGCTTTACCTCAACGGTGATTCTCTGGCCTATTCCTCGCAATACAGCCTCTCTCAGCACCCTGTTTCGAATCAATCCATTGAAGTCAACGAATGGACACATGTTCGCGTTGACATTGAACTTGATGTAGGTGGAGAGTTTTTCGTTAACGATGAGTCAGCAGGACTGATTGATTCTGAAAATGCCAAGATACCCATCGGGGATTTCGGCTCAAATGATTGTTTTACCTCCGGTGAAGATTGTGATGAATTTTACATTGGCCGAATGGGTGCAGGATGCGACTGCAACTATTTCGGAGGAATGATGGACAATATCTCGATATCAACCGGTGTGAACGGCTCAAACGACTCGGCCATCCAGTCGGAATGGACCTTCCCCGAAGGCGAAGGCAATCAAACAGCAGATGCCGTGACTTCAACTCGACAAGGCAGTATTGTCGGTGCGGACTGGGTCATGCCTGACGGAAGCATCGTAGCACAGGCGGTTGAACTCTTCATTGGAGATGAATATGTAATTGATGAAGCAAATGCAGGAGATACCCTTCTATTCTTCACGGAAGTAGAGGCATACACCCGTTCATTAACTTGGTTTTCTTCAACGTTCAAATTTGACTATTATTTCGATGACCTTGTGAACTACGAGGTTTACGTTGGATTTGGCTCAATTCCTAATGAATGGAACAACGATGGTTCGTTCACATCCGACTTTGGTTGGGGGTATGAAGAATGGTCCTGGCCAACCGAAGGAGTGGTTTGGTTCGTTCTCATTCCCGATGATGAACTTGAAGACTTAGCCATTTCGCTGGAAGCTGTTGTGGCCGATCCACCACCAACGCTTGACGACATGACTGAACTCAAACAAAGCATCGCAGTGACCAATCAAGAAATCAGCACATCTGGTAATTTTGATGAAATCGGTATGAATTATTACTACATCAACGTCACAGAACCACTAGCAGATTTGCGTGTTCGAACCTACGGTGGACGCGGCGATGTGGACTTGGGGATGTCGTATTACAGCCCACCTGAACCTGACTATTGGTGGGGATGGGAGGAATCCTTTGACATAGAATTGATGGAAGACAGCGATTCTACCGAAGTGAAGGAAACATGGTCAATGGAACCTGGAAACGATGAAGAAGTCCACCTCTTTGATGTTGAACCTGGATTGTATTACATTACGGCATATACCACACGCAATGCCAGAGGATTTACCATCGTAGCCGACTTTGTTTATCCACCTGAGAACGTCGACCCTGCTGATGCAATTACCTTGACACCCGGTGTCGAGTATGGTTTGCTCAGCGGATATGACGGTCTATCGCAATATTTCAAAGTGGATGTACCTCAAGGAACTGAGCGGCTCATTGTGGATTTGTCCGACGGTGAGGGTGAAGCAAGCCTCTACATGCGTCTTGACCAGGCTCCGACGTCGTCAACCTATGATTACCACTCAACCAACGAAGGAGCAGGTGACAGAATTGCATTCAACGACCCTACGCCTGGGACCTGGTACATTCTTCTCAATTCCGAATCAGCATTTACCGGTGTCAACATCCTTGCGGATTTCGCTGAACGCTATGTTTGGGATTACGATGGCACACCCATACAACTCTACAATGACGAGCCTCTGGAAGGAATCAGTATTCCAAAAGGTGAATCGATTGAACTGTATGCCGTTCTAGAAGAGCCTGGGAACATATTCGTCATCGAATCGTTCGGTGGTAGTGGGGACATTCAAATCATCATTGATGGTGTTCAATATGAACTCATTTTTGGTGGTGGGGGCGGTCGTCCTGGTGATTTTGAACTGGAGACCGAAACAGATGATGTCACCATCAAGAGCGGTAAATCAGGGACAAATCATATGGTTACGCTTGATTTCCCTATGAACGGAATAATGGAAGTTGAAGTGATTGGAGTCAGTAATGCTGAAGAAGTCTCACTGGTTGCTTACTGGGACGAATCTGATTTCCCAATTGACCCTGTAGATCCTGTGGAACCCTCACAACCCACTGAAGCCACATCTTGTGTTGACCGTGCGAAAGAAGACTTTGCATCTTCAGATACGGACGATTCAGGCGTTCTTGAACCCGATGAAATCGGCATGGGCGATGGCGATATGATCACATCAGCTGGACCCCGAATCCTCATGATGTTTGATTTGAATGATGACGGCGTCATTGAATACAGAGAACACCTCCAAGTGATGTGCTCGTGTGATAATGAAATTTCGACAGTATACAGCGAACTCTCACCATACGGTGGAAAGGTGTCAATAGAGGTTCTTGAAAAACATGAGGCGCAAAATGAATATGACTTTGAATCCGTTGATGCCAATGAGGATGGCTTCATCAACGCAGAAGAATTAGAAATTCTCATGGTACTGTGTGAGACGACTTTCTCTCCGTTTGATACGGATGGAGACGGGGTTCCTGATGACGATGATGCGTTCCCTGAGGACCCGGACGAATCGGTTGACACGGATGGAGACGGCGTTGGAGATAATGCTGACCTTGCACCAAGTGTAGCCAACGATTTGATTTATTCATCTGCAGCCTTGGTGTTCATCATCCTTGCTGGGTTGCTTTTTGCTTTCATGAGAACGAACCGTGATCCATCCGATGTCAAGGATTGGGGCGATGAACAACGCATGGATGCTGCAATATTTGACATGAATCAAGATGAAGGTACCTCCTTCATCGACCCTGCAGTCGAATCTCTTGAATCAATACCACCGCTTGACTTGCCCGCTATGACTGAATCACTTGAACTCCCCTCTTCACTGGACCTTCCAGCAAATCCTTCGGCTGATGCACCCGATGCGACGCTCATGGGCATGGTTCTTGACGGACAGGAAACGATTGAGTTTCCATCCGGAAGTGGCGTCCTTTGGATTCGTGATGAACCCGAGCACGCATGGGAACAAAAGTTGTGATCTCAATCTTGAGGGATGACAAATCCATTCCATCTTGACATGTAGGTCACGAAGGTATCGCTGAGTCCTGCTTGTTTCAAGTGCTCGACCGTAAACGGTGGTTTCTCTGGTGATGCGTCAGCCTCGGATAATTGTTGAGGCCAATCATAGTGGGCAATTCCAGCCCTCCCAACTCCGACCAAATCAGCGCCTTGGTCCATGGCGAATCTAACATCATCTCCATCCCAAATTTTTCCGGTGGTGATGATCGGGATTTTACCATCAAGATGATTGCTAAACCACTTTGTGAGGGAAGTTTCTTCCCCGTTTGTATCCGGTAGGGTTTGGAATACATCCCAGCAGGAGACATGAATGAAGTCAAGACCCCAATCAGTACACCATTTTGCTACTTCTAGGGTTTCCTGTAATTCAATTCCTAAATCTTGAATGGTCGGTGAAAGTCGTACTCCAACGATAAATTCATGAGAGGTTTGAGCGCGAACTTCTTGAATGATACGTTGTAAAAACATGGTGCGACCTTGGAGGTTACCTCCCCATTGGTCGCTACGCCTGTTGGTTTTTGGACCAAGGAATTGGGAAATGAGGTAGCTGTGGGCCCCATGCAATTCAACTCCGGAGAAACCAGCAGCTTCGCAACGGGCTGCTGCACTGCCGAACGCTAAAATGATGGATTCAATTTCGACATGTGTGAGTTCTCTCGCAACAATGCCCTTCATGCTTGGTTCTGTGTTTTCTGAGGCTGATACGGGTTGGACTCCTGTGAGGTTAGAAGGGGATCTCATTCCACCGTGGAACAATTGCGCTAGACTCACAGCCCCCTGCTCTGACAATTTGGATGCAAGATGAGAAAGTCCGGGGACATGATGGTCTGACCACACTCCAAGTTCACCTTCCCAACCGCGGCCGTGTTCGGTAACATTGGCGGCCGCAGTGGTGACAATACCAAATCCTCCTTCACCTCGCATCGTGAGCCAATGATGCTCTTCTTGTGATAACACGCCATCTTCATGACTTTGTTTGTTGGTCAATGCAGCGAGAACAGTCCGGTTTCGAACCGTTAAACCGGTTCTCGGGAAGGAGAATTCAGACAATGCATCGGCCATTGAATCGCCACCAGTCAATCGTCTCGTTTAGCTTGTGGTTTCGATCGGGCAAAGGGTTCCGACAGTGAAAGGATGTTGCGGTGCATTGAAGGAAGAATTTCAAACATGATGAGCGCCATGAGGAACATGGCGAATAAACTGACAATCCGAGCGATATAGGTGTGGCCGAACTCAAAAACAGATATGCCCCAAAGGTCCCATTGCGTATAGGTCATGTGCATCCAGATGAGGCCAGCGTTACGAAACACATTGAGCAAGTGAATGAGGGGTACGATGAGGAGAAGGGCACGCGCCCGTTGTTTCCAATGCAGGTTGAGGACCGATATGGCTCCGATAAAGAGAACCATTGACTGCAATGCAGTACATGCGAGCACGAAATTGATGCCTATTGAACCTCCATCTGCGAGCATTAGTTCGGATTGGAACGCATATTCTCCGGTGAAATCAGTAGAAAACCAGCGATTGCCGTCCCATTGTTCCCAGGAGACCCTACCTCCCGATGCATTGACCCAAGTGGTTCCAACTTCGATATTTTGTCCACCTGCAAATCCAAGAAACCAAGCAGATTGTGTGGCTACAAACACAATGGCGAGAACGCTAAGGTATGGGACGTATGCAATGAGAAGATAGGGCCCCCCAGCAAACGCAACCGTACCCCTTGCCCAATCCAAGGCTTCCCGTTGTGGCTCCGTACAGTTCTGTTCCCAAATTGCGATTCCAACGCACAAAGGTAGGGTGAGGGCGCACATCACGGTAAGGACCATGTCATTGTGGTCAAAGTAGGTCCAAGACTGGTTGAAAAAGAACATCCCGACTGCAATCCATCCGAATTGTGCGAGTCGAACCCCCTGTTTCTTTCGTAAGAACCACGAAATGGCAAGGGCAAGCATCCCCGTAGCGCCAATCAATGTCGCAGTGGACGATTCCATCAGCACAAGTAGACCCAAGGAGTGGTTTCCTATGAAGGTCTCCAAGAATTGGTAAAGGCAATGAGGCGCCATGCGGTGCAAGGTTCATGTCGGGGATGATTGCTCATTGGGGAGTCCATCTCTTGGCCGAGATGGACACCGCTCGCCCAATTGCATTTCTTGACCGGGATGGAGTGCTCAACGTCGGGCGTCAAGGCTACGTGAATCATCCTTCAGAGGTAGAGTTGCTTCCGGGTGCCGCAAAATCGGTTGCTGAATTAAGGGGCATGGATTATTTGATTTGCGTTGTCACGAACCAGTCGGCCATAAGCCGTGGGCTCTGGGGCATTGAGCGACTTGAGACCATTCATCAAGAACTTCAAAATCAACTTTACACAGAAGATGAGAATGCTGTGGTGGATTTGTTTCTCACATGCCCGCACCGTTACGAAGATGCATGTGGATGTAGAAAACCATCTCCAGAAATGTTGCATTTAGGTCACCGTTTGCTTAGGGTTAACGACCGCTCAGAAAAGATGAGGTTTTCTTCTGAAGTTCATGCAATTACTGAAGACTCCGTCAATTGGTGGGGTGAAAAACCGGTACCGTTTCATCCGTTGGACCTCATGGTTGGTGATCGTCGTTCCGACATGGGTGCTGGTTGGGCGTACGGTGCCCGACTGTTTCGAGTCAGTGCACATGAGGGCATTCGTGGTGCAGGTTCCCGATTCTTAGACGAGGCTGAAAATGGGGACGCATTCCAACCTTGAGGTGAAACTATGGGATGGCTTGGTTTAGACGATACAGACTCCCTCGCTGGTGGTTGTACGACCAAATCCATGGAGGATTTGCTTCAAAACTTACCGGATGATGTCCGGGTTGGAACGGTTCGTTTGGTTCGACTTTGGCCCTTTGCTTCGGGGCGAACAAGAGGAAATGCAGCGTTGTCTGTTGAACTCCTGTGCGATGATGAGGAAGCGCTTCTCTCCCACCTTGACCGGTGGTGGGCAGAGGAACTTTCCTATCTCAAGGGGCTGATTTCTCCCTCTCATCATTCGGACCGACCTCAAGTTCCTTCCGATCCGGGAATGGTTTGGTTTGATTCTCAACCGGACCCGATGCATTATTGGTCAGCAGTGCAGCATCATGTTGAGGCTATTGACCTTCCACAAGCGACCAAATCTTGGGGTGGAGCCGGTATCATCGGTGCAACTGCTGCCGCCGCATGGCCTGGTGTCAATTCAACATGGGAATCCATTGCATGGAGGCAGACTTCCAATACAGATGCACCGCGAAGTGTTTGCACGAAATCGCTTGCTGAAATTGACAACTGGCCTGGCACCTTCATGTCCCGAGATCCACGAAGCGGGACATCGCTCATCGCTCCACGTGGTCACTCTCCGGTCCTATGTGGAGTCCGTGCAACGACGGAGGAGCAGGCCGAACAAGCATTGACTCATCTTCTTTCATCCCCAAATACCGAGCCATCGGCCGGCCACCGGACGTTCAAAACCAACCAGGCTTCAGGGGACCATTTACAAGCTGTTGTTCGGGCAATGGTTGAAGACGTGGTTGTTGATGCCCAGCGAAAGCATGCGAAGGTTGAGACCACACAGGGGATTTGGATTTCATTTGGTGAAGGCGGGCCGGTCAATCAATTGGCTCGGTGGTTGAAGAAAGGAGACATCGTTGAACTCAACGGGCTTGAATCAGAAGACGGCACCTTCCATATGGAGCAACTGCGCGTCGTGTCTTGGAATGCGAGGACACAGTTGCGGCCCCTTTGTTCAAATTGCAACGTTCGCATGAAAAGTATGGGGCGAAACCAAGGCGTTCGGTGTCCAACATGCAAACAGCGTTTGGATGACAGTTGGGTAGATGTCCCTTCCGAACCCCCGTTCAAAGATTGGGTGGAGCCTCCAGCGTCAGCCAGAAGGCATCTCGCCCGTCCATTGGCTTGGGGGCCTAAAAAGTAATATTTTGGGAAGATTTTCTTCGGAAGGATGAAAAGACGCAAACGACTCCAACTTTTTATGGACCCAGATACGAGCCGTAATATTGCACTAATACTGGGCGTCTTAACCCTGGCCGTGATGGTGTACTTCATCACTCAAAGGGCCATGGATAACCGCACGGAAATGCTTGAAAGCAATGCGCCTAAAGTGGCGGGTGAAGACGAGCTTGCTGGTGGTGCTCGCAATCCGCAACAGTTCGATGAACCCGATGAAGACGCCTTGAATGAAATGGCTGACCTCTTGGGCGATGACGATGAGTCAACTATGGAATCCTGAGTCTTTTATTTCAACCTCAAGGATTTCGTCCCCAACCACAATTGTCCTCATTGCCCCTTCTTTCCTTCTCCACATCTTCCATGTCTCGAATCCTGCCTCAGTCATGGCGTTCTCCCCTCTTGCAATAATTGGGTGCTCGCTCTTACCGCTTGCGTCAGCGCTCCCTTTAGATATCAAAAGAAGGGTGATTTCACTTCCTGTTTCTTGAGCCAGCCGAGCGACCTGAGAAACGAGTTGGGCAGGAATTCTCCCTGTGTTATCGCACCAATCATCGAGAACAACCAACTTAACGCTTGGTAGCCCGTGTATTGCCTCAACCATTGCGTCTATGGCACGTTCGAACTTCCCTCCAAAATTCATGGCGTGGAAACGGGAGGATTCCACTAACGAAAGATGGGAAAACAATTGAGAGAATCTCGTACCGTCCGGAAGGTCACTGGACGCCCAGAGTACGCGCCCATTGCGTGCAATTGTGTCTGCAGCCAGATGAAGGCCAAAACTCGTCCCACCCGTGCTGCCCTCAACTGCAAAGTGGATGTTTTTCCCCCCCTCCTCGAATATATAGCGCTCCATGGTGGTAGACACGCGCCAATGGTGAATGAGTCTTGCGCAATGTTAACACGCCTCAGCAAGGGCTATGACCTATGCGGGTGAGCGAAGACCATGGCCGGTGATGTCCGAGACGGTGAGCGAATTCCCCGAAGACCACTTCCGGAGTTTGAAGAAGCCGCAAGTTTTGCTGAAGCATTGCAGCGAGATGGTTTCATTGGAACTGCACTCGGTGACAAAAACCAATACGGGCCCGTTGCAATGATGGTCCTGTTGTTAATCGTCGCCGCTATTACTGGCACCATACTCAGATTGCTCCGTAATCTATGAGACCATCAGAGAACGGTGGAAGTCCCCGCTATCAAGGGATAACATCAAACCCTGTAGTGCTG
This sequence comes from Candidatus Poseidonia sp., assembly GCA_029250625.1. GTDB lineage: Archaea > Thermoplasmatota > Poseidoniia > Poseidoniales > Poseidoniaceae > Poseidonia. The sequence continues at coordinate 40,574 of JAQXEX010000063.1, forward strand.
CACCCAACCCATGGATGATGGTTCAGTAAATGTTGAAGCACGTACCTCTTCTCAAGATAAGCGTTGGACCATCATGGCGGCTCTTCTAGGAACAAATACTGCCTTTATGTT
>JAQXEX010000064.1 GCA_029250625.1 Candidatus Poseidonia sp.
CGACAACGACGCTTGGTCTGACGAGATGGAAGCAGCATGTGGAACGGACAGCACCGATTCAAGCAGTGTTCCTGGCGATGAAGACAGCGACGGTATCTGTGACAGCCTTGACACGAACCTTGACCTGCCGTTCAACCTCACATACCCGGCCGATACGTTGACGCTATCATTGGATGAAGAAATTTCAATCCTGCTTCCAAACCTCACCGGTTTGGGTGAAGTGTCTTCGTGGGAAATCGTCGGTGAATTGCCAGACGGATTGACCTTTGGCTGGAGTCCGGCCCGAGATGCTGCTCTTGATGGAAGCATACGAGGAACACCAACTGCAGCAATGCCTGCGACCGTGTTCACCATCTGGGCGAACAATTCTGCCCACAGTCAATCGTTTGAACTGACGATTTCTGTTCTTGAGAAGCTCGTGGTTTCAGGCGATGATGAGGATGACTCCATTTGGGGATACATCTGCTGCCTGCCATTGATTCTCTTGGTATTGCTGTCTTTGTTTTTACTGGTCTTCATAAAGGAGAGGGAAGTCCTCATTGATGCTGAACCATCCAACACGCTGGTAAAGTCTTGGTCCGGTGTGGGCGTTGGTACCCAAGAAGACCCGTTGATATTGAAGTCAATTGATGGAGTTCATCCCGGTTCGTTCAGAAAAAGTCATGAAACAATCACATTCACTGGCCTGACCGTTGAAAGCATTGAATTGGTTGACTTCAATCAAGAAACGAATGGACGCAAGTTCTCAATGCTGGTCCCAGAAGGGAACGAAATAGGTGCTCGAAAACTCGCCATTGACGAAAATGAAGAAACGACGATTACGATGCTGTTCAATGACCGTGAAGGCGAACCAACCCTCCAAGGCGGCGAATTTAATGCTCTGCTGAAAATCGGAAAGTCGAGCGTTTACTTTTCATGGACGGTAACGGTCAAGGCACAAACCGATCAAGATGCGAAGGATGTCAAGAAAGCCAAGGCAGAAGCCAATGCTGATGCTAAGGCTGCTAAGGCCCTCAAAGCACAAGCTGATGCTGATGCTAAGGCCGCCAAGAAAACCAAGGCAAAAGCCGATGCTGACGCAAAGGCAGCGAGAGAAGTCAAGGCACAGGTCGAAGAAGAAGCGAAGGCTGCTATGGCTCTCAGAGCACAAGCTGATGCTGAAATTAAGGCTGCCAGAGATATCAAAGCAGAAGCCGATGAAAAAGCCAAGACCGTCGAAAAAGCAAGAGAAAAGGTCGAGGCTGATGCAAAGAAGGTTGCCGAAAGGGCAGAAGAATTAGAGCGCATTGCAAAGCGGGCTGAAAGCATTGATTTCGCAACTCTTGGTGTTGCAACCGTTGGCGAAAAGGACGACCTCCTCGTGATCAAAGGCGTTGGACCCTTTATTGCTGAAAAGTTGAATGCTCTCGGTATCTTTACCTTCGAGCAAGTTGGAAACATGACTTCTGAAATCGAGGAACAAGTAAACGTCGCTATTGAGTTCTTCCCTGGACGAGTCAAGCGAGACGAATGGGCAAAGCAAGCAAGGGACCTTCACAAGGCTAAGAAGTGAACAGACGATGGTAGCGGACGCCACGATGCAATAGGCGTCAGTTCCCTCGGTATCTCGGTTGCTCGACGGTTCAACCGGTTATTGGACCGCGCATAAGCAGTACAGCCCAGAGCAAGAACAGCAAGCTTCCACAGACTTTGAAGACCATTGGACCTTTCCTTTCATCCGTGAATACTCCGTGGAGGCGTGACCCAAGGAATGTCCAACCAATCATGGCGGCAAGACATACAGACAGTGTTATCGATATAATGGTCATAATTCCACTGATGCCTCCTCCGAGAGGCTCGATGAAACTGCTCATAATAATGACAACGAAGGCCCATTCCTTTCCATTGGCAAATTGCATGCAAATGCCAGTTTTAACTCCCAAGGCACCTTCAATGTTTTCGGATTGGAGGCCCTTTGGGTCAATACGGAACATGGCGATAACCATCACTGCTAGAAAGGCCATGCCGATGTAATGCAATACAGTCATTGCGAGGGTATTTTCCTTCAGAACATTGACAGCCAGCCCTACTGATAATTCAATGAGAACAAAACCAACGCACATGCCGGCAATGAGCTTGATGTTGCTCTTTGGTCCGTAGATTCCACTGTGGGCGAAACAGGTCAATGAGTTGGGACCCGGGGTGAGGACACCAACCCCCAATATCGTCAATAATTCCACTAATGCGACGGTATCCACAACTGTCTTCCTTCCGGAGCATGTATAATAAGGGGACCGATATTTTGGGTTGAAATCTATTCTTCCTCACTAGTTTTGGTAGTGTCATTGGTCGGTATATTGACTTTAGGCATTTGCGTAAAAATGTAAATTGATGCCAGTGCAGCGATGATCGCAGCGACTCTTGCAGAGTTGATCATTCCCACCATGAACGCTTCTCGGGCTGCGGAAAGCAGTGCATCGTTTCCTGTAGCCTGTCCTGTTTGGATCGCAGCAGCGAATGAAGTATCAAACCCTGAAGCACCCGGAGTGCCCTCAAGACCCGGAGGCAGTACAAATTCCCGTTGATAGAATTCGTTGAGAACACTGCCACCAATGGCGATGCCCAATGCTCCGCCGATTTCCCGACTCGCATCGTTGGTTGCACTTCCAACACCAGCCTTGTCTTGGGGAATTGCTTCCATGACAAGTTCGGTTGATGGAGCCATCGTTAGGCCCATCCCTAGGCCGAGAAGGAAGAAGGTTAACGCAAGGCGCCAATACGGCGTCTCAATCTCAACGGTAGTGAAAAGAAGCATCCCCAAAGTGACCAATAACAATCCAGTTCCGACCACTCTGTTGCGTCCAAATTTCCGAACCAGTTTGTCGCTGTTTGCTGCTGCGGGCATCAGTCCGAAAGGAAGTGGAAAGAATCGGATTGCTGCACCCAGTGGGCTTTCTCCACGAATCAATTGAAAATGGAACATCTGTGTGAACATGAATGAAAACATGACGAAGAAAGCCAGCATAATAGCAACCAAACCTGTTGAAAAACCAGGATTTTTGAAAAACTCCATGGGCAGCATTGGATGGCTTGATTTGCGCTCTACGACTACAAATGAGACCAACAAGAGGGCAGAGAGGGCGAAGGTACCCAGTGTTTCGAAACTGTTCCAACCATGCGAAGGTGCCTCAATGATGGCATAGAGAAGTGAGCCGAGTGCAGCAATGGAAAGGATTGCACCAAGGAAGTCCAACTTCTCTTCCTTCTCATCTTTTGATTCCGGCACATAGATGAGTCCTAAAACCAAGGCAATAGAGATGACGGGGATGTTGATGAAGAACACCATCTGCCAGTCGTAGTTTTGTACGGCCCATCCACCAACCAACAGTCCCAGCGGGGCTCCGATGCCGGCCATGGCCGCCCAGATTCCAATCGCTTTTCCTCGCTCTTCGCTCGAGAATACAACAATGACCGTCGAAAGGGTTGCGGGCATTACCAAAGCAGCACCAAGCCCCATAATGGCTCTCACAGCAATGAGTTCTTGTGAAGAACTTGCGTACAATGCGGCCCACAGAGAAGCACCAGCCACCATCACCAATCCGGTCTGGAGGGCTTTTCTACGCCCAAAACGGTCACCTAAAGCACCCATGGTCAGCAGAGTACCTCCAAAAACGAGGGCGTAAGCATCCATAATCCACTGCATTTCAGTGTTGGTCGTTCCCAAAGCTTTGGTCAGTTCGGGTAAAGCAACATTGAGCGTGACGTTATTGAGCATCACGATGATGAGGCTGAGGCTCATTATGCCCAAAATTAGCCAGCGTTGCTCATGTTGCTGCTCATGCTCCATGATAAAGTCACAATGAATTATGTTATGAATTAGACACCTTTTTTTCTCAAGGTATTTCTTTAATTTAAGGATTTAATTCCTGTCTGAGAGCATGTGCAAGGTATCGATACTCTTCTTCAGAGTTGTAGAGTTGCGCTGAAATCCGGACATATCGACCCTCTGGGCTTGGCCACGACCAAACCGGTACTTGGATACCGTATTTCTTTTGGAGAATTTCATGAAGTGGGTCGGGTTCATGAAGTGGGATTCCGTTTGATGCCCCATCAGCGGGGAGAATCAGTGTGGCGATGCACGTGATCATCTCGTCTGGACACGGGGCATCTATGCTCAGCGCTTCACACAAGATGTTACGCCCTTTGATGGCGAGTTGATGGTTTTGCTCCATGATTTCATTCCAACCGCCTCTGGCAAGACCAGCCATGAAATCAATTGTAGCTGGCAGGGTGCAATGTGCTGAGATATCTCGTGTCCCAGTCCAATCAAATTCGTGACGAAACCGAGTCGTGTCTCCAAGAGGAAACGTCATCCCGTGGCTGATGGTCAGCGGGTGAATGTTCTCTTGTTTGTCCTTTCGCACATGAAGAAATGCGGAGCCTTTGGGGGCGCAAAGCCACTTGTGGCAGTTGCTTGTGGTATAGGATGCGCCTAAGGAGTCAAGCGATAGAGGAACCATTCCGATGCCGTGAGCAGCGTCCAAAAGAACACTTACGCCAGCGCCCTCAAGTTTTGCCGTGAGTTCTTCAAAGGGCATCAATAGACCTGTGGGGCTGGTGACGGTATCGACCATTGCGAGGACTGTTCGTGATGTGACTCCTGCCATCATGCGTTCAACAACGACTTCAGGCCCACTGATTGGAAACGGGATGTTGACGGTGACAACCGTTGCTCCCCATCGCTGAGCAACGTAGTCAAGCGTGTTACGGCAGGCTTGGTATGCATGGTCGGGAACGAGGATTTCATCGCCCTTCTCAAAGCGAAGAGAGCGCATCACGGTATTGACGCCAGATGTTGCGTTTTCAATCAGCGCAAGGTCGTCCGCATCGCATTTGAGCATGGCCGCTAACGCACGGCGAGCGTCTTCCATGAACTTCTCCGCCAAGTCCTCGTAGAAGTGAACAGGCTCGTGTTCCAAGAGGTCCTGCCAGCGACGTTGTTCTTCACGAATGACGGTCGGTGTTGCTCCAAATGAGCCGTGATTTAGAAACACACAGTTTGGGTCCAAGTTCCAATGGCTGCCGAGTTCACTTCGTGCAGGACGGTTCATGGCTATCGCAGCAGTTCCTAACCCATCAATGCTCTTCACATTGGGTATGGGTCAGTCATTCTTTACGGCGAAGTGCCACAAATCCTGCGAGCATGATGGACATCATACCGAGCATGAAACCAAATCCAGGAATGGTTGTCGGCCCCGAATCTCCGTCCATATTAACGGTGATAATTGCAGTGAGTGTGTCCGTTCCATCCGTCCAAGAAATGGTGACGTCAAGGGTTTCGTCCACATCTTCTCCGATCACGATAATTGCTCCAGCGCTGACTTCACCAGCAACAGGTCCCACGGAGATGTCGTTCACGGTAACCGTGATAACGTCGCCGTCGGTATCAATGCAGTGTGCAGTGATGTAGTAACTTCCTGCAGGGACGGTGATGACTGGTGGTGTTAAGGAATTCACGCCAGCTTGTGCTGTTGCTCCTGAAAGCGCTGGGATAGCAGCATCGCCGTCAAAGGTGGTTGGAATACCATCAACTTCCAAGGAATAGTAGACCGCACAGGTTGGTAGCATGTTCGCTGGGAAGGAATTTGCATCCATCGGGTCCGTTCCAGCCGCGATTTCGTCCACGTTGAGCGCTCCATCACCGTCAGCATCGGTGTCGAGCAGGTCGCAAGTTCCATCGTTATCCAGGTCGGTTGGTACACTGTTGATATCGTTCGGGTCAGAGCCACATTCGGTCTCAATCGTACTGTCAACGCCGTCTCCGTCGGAATCCGAGCATCCATCACTTTGGACGGTTGCACTTGCAGGTGTGTTTTCACACAGGTCATTCTTGTCGTAAACGCCATCACCATCGGCGTCGGCGGTAGATGCTGAAATCCAGCACACGGTGGAATCGGTTGCCAATTCGGTTGTTCCTGCTGTGAACACGACGGTGATGCAAGCATCGGTCGTATCAGCAAGGTCGTGGAACGGTAGGTCGTAGGTATGTGTACCGTCGTTTCCTGCAACCCAAATATGATCATTGTCCATCATGATTGTTGTAGTGGATACGGTATTATCTACAACCG
>JAQXEX010000065.1 GCA_029250625.1 Candidatus Poseidonia sp.
GCAGAAGGAGATGCTGAAAGCGGCTCAACCTATTCATGGAGGCTTAATGGAACCATCATGCCCTCGATCACTGGGTCTGAAGTTTCGACTTCATTGACCACCAAGCATCAATCTTGGACCGTTGAAGTGACCCCTTCCGATGGAACCGACGCAGGGCAAAGCGTCACCTCACCTGCGACAACCGTCCTCAATTCGCTTCCATCGGCCTCAATGCCAGTCGCCTCTACTTCATCACCCACTGAAAACATGGACGTCACCTATACCTCCGAAATCAACGATGACGATGGCGACCCGATGTCCATTGAAAATCAATGGTTGCTCAACGGCGCAACGGTCTCAGGACTGAACAATGCAACAACACTCCCGGCGCTCGCCACACGTGACGGTGATGTCTGGCAGGTTCGTGTTCGTGCGAATGATGGAGAAGGAACTTCCCAATGGGTGAATTCAGAGGATATCGTCGTTGGAACAGGGACGAATGCACCGCCTGTCTCAAGCAACGTACACATCGCAGGTACAGGTCCGTATTTCACAACGGATACCCTGTCCATCTCTTGGGATGAATCCGATGAAAACGGAGATACCATCACTCAACGATCGGTTCGCTGGTTGCGCAACGGTCTGGCTCATGCCCCGGCAGATGAACTGATTACCCTTCCAAGCAACATGACACAGAAAGGTGAATCATGGATTGGAGAAGTTCGCATATTTGACGGGACGGCCTGGTCGTCTTGGTCGGCTTCACCATCGGTAACCATTGTCAACACCCCTCCGGTCATTACGAGCGCAATGCTCACATCACCCTCCTTTTCTGTTGACGATTCGCTGGAATTGACCTATGAAGCAAGTGACGATGACGGAGACATCGTTGCCGTCCATGAGGTCATTTGGATGCGCAATGGAGTTCCTCTTGAAGGCGCAGACCAATTAACACTCGATTCATCTCTCTTCACCCGTGGCGACCTCGTTTCAGCAGAACTTTTTGTTTCAGATTCAGCGAACGAGACAGCATTTGAACTTACGGAAATTGAGATCGTCAACGCCGCACCGAAAGTGAACGTCACGTGGCCGGACGAAGTGAATTCACTGGTTCCATTGACGCCCATTGTCATTGCAACTGACGGAGACCAAGATGAAACAAGCCTCTCCTATTCATGGTTCAAGAACGGTTTCCGAGACAGCAGCATGGACGGGATGTCGGTGTTGTCTCAGCAGCGTATGGAACCCGGCCAAGAATGGAAACTTATCGTCACTGCTCACGATGGAACAACCAACAGCACACCGGTAGAGCGTTCAATAATCATCAAGAATACCACTCCACGCGCCGATATACGATTGGTATCAACTCACACATGGATGGGAGAGAACGTACAACTCAGTGCGGACGAATCCTTTGACGCTGACAGTCAAATCACAGCGTTCCTGTGGTCGTGGACTGAAGGCACAGCAAATGGAGAGTCACTGTCGTTTGTCCTTGAACAAACCACCCAAGTGACCCTTACGGTTTACGATGAACACGGCGGAGAAAACACGACGGAAATCAACATCATTCCTTTGGCCGGACCTCAAGTAAGTGACCTCGAGATGACCCTTGATGGACGCAAGGTCACTCTGGCATGGGATTGGAACGGAGACACAGTCCAATACAATGTGTGGAGAAACGGAGAACGCATCGCGACTGTAAACGATACACAATTTACAGATTTACCGCCACTGACCGGAACCAATACCTATCACATAGAGCCATTCAGCGAAGAGCGCACCTTCATCGCAGGTTCATCCATGGGTTCTGTTGAAATTGAAGTTCCGATTATTGAAGCGCCTCAGGCCTCACAATCTGCAGGCACTGCGCTGGGCATTCTCGTCCTTTTTGCCAGCATTGCTGTTTTCGTCCCACGTTATCTGAAAAGAGGTGAAGCCCAGTGAACCGGTTCGCATTGACCCTCCTCCTCATCGTTCTGTTGCTCGCACCAGGTATTGGCTCTGCCAACCCCAGCGGTGTTGGAGGCGGGGAATTTGATGCACAGTGTGGTGGTGCATGCCACGGTGACGCCGATATGAATCGAAGTTCAAATGCAGTCATTTCCATATCTGCACCTGATGCGGTTTACGAAGGATTGCTCACCAGTGTTACCGTCCACATAGAATCCATCCAGACCACTCAAACCGGCCTTCTTGGCGTCTTTTTGCTCAGTGACCTTACCGGAGCTCAAGACACCCCTGCAGATGCGGGGTGGGACATCGTATCCAACAGCGAAGGTGAGGCGTTCAATTATCTTGAGACAACAGTTACAGCAGGAACCACTTCAATTGACATCACTTGGACGCTGAAAGCCCCTCCTGTTGGGACATACACGCTCTATGGAGCCATTCACCATGGAAATGACAATGGAGATGAAGCGCCGTATTTCGGAGTCAGCGAAACACCGCTATCCATCAGCGTTCTCGAAGTTCCGGAGAACTTGCCGCGCCTTGCTGATTCGTTTAGCCCTCCAACCCAACGGGAACTCGGCGAAATTACGACCATTACGGCGCCTACAGAATTTGTCACCGACCTTGGGGCAGAATGGCGGATGAACGGTGGAGAGGCGACCGCCCTCAATGCTACGCAAATACAGGACGGCATATGGAGCTTTGAACTGCCGACATCAATTCAACCAAGCATGATTGAATGGCGCGTGATTTTAGCAGGAGATGGACCCAACCAGACCAGCCCGTGGTTCCAACTTCGTAGCGATGAACCGTCCTGGGCAGTTGACAATACCCTGGTGTACGGGCAATCGATTGCAATGCTCTTCGCCATCATGGCTGGATTCATGGCCTTGCAAACCACCTTGAGCCGAACAACGGCAGAGAAGGAACGTCCTGAACTTCTCATCCCTCCCGGAGGTGAATTTTGATGGTCTCATCCAATACCTTCCACGTGGTGACCACTGAACTCACGGTTGGCGCTTTTGCAATGGCTGGCCTCAGTTTCATGCTGGCTGGACTCGCAAGCCGGGATGTTTTCGGACTCAAGTCAAAACTATCATCGCTTGACACGGTGGCTCATGCCGTTCTTTTGTTCGGCCTTATCGCCATGCCATTCGCCATCTTCAGCGGAATTCAATCGGGGCCACAGGGTGATATCGACCATCCTCTGTTGGTGAACAAAATGCTCCTCTCCACCACCTCGCTAGGGCTCGCTCTCGGCGTACTTGTGACCCGTCGTCGCATTGGGATGGGGGTATGGGAGCAGGCCTACACACGAGACATACAGGCGCTTGGCGGCATGGCCTCTTCTGGACTCATTCTCCTCACCGCTTCAATTGGCGGGACATATTCAAGAGGAGAATCGCTTCTGGACATCTTCCATTTACCGTACGATACGGTCCCCCTCATGCCGCTGTGGATGTCAGGAATGGTCCTTGTTATTGCCCTTGCAAACCTTCGTACTGCTTTGCAAAAAGCATGATGCAACGGGACCTCGCAACCATATGAGCAGGGCGTTCAGCCGACCCGTAACGTCGCTCTTTGATTCAAACCCGTTCAAAGACCGGCCATATCGCCGGTTTGAATCGTCCATTGGCTGGCGTAGACTCCTCCGGATTCAACAAGTTCGTCGTGTTGTCCGCGCTCAACAACTGCTCCGTCAACCATTGACAGAATCTCGTTTGCATTGCGGATGGTACTGAGGCGATGGGCGACCGCAATGGTTGCACGCTCGGTTCCCGAGGACAACAGATTTTCCTGAATGCGGCGTTCCGTTTCAGCGTCAAGAGCACTGCTTGCCTCATCCAAAATCAAGAGGCTCGGATTCTTGAGAAGAGCCCTTGCGAGAGAAATACGAGCGCGTTGGCCGCCGCTGAGTTTGGCTCCACGGTCTCCAACCATAGTGTCAAGTCCGTTCTCAAGGCCTTGGACAAACTCCCAGGCACCAGCCAAGGAGAGCGCATTCTTCAATTCCTCATCGCTCGCCTTTTGATTGTAGATCACGTTGTCACTTACTGTTCCATAGAAGAGGAACGGGTCTTGGCTTACGAAGCCCATTGCTTCACGGACGGAATCAAGGGTGAAATCGGTGATCGGGCGCCCGTTTACCAACACTTGCCCGCTGTCAGGAGTGTAGTAGCGCATGAAAAGTTTGAGGATGGTTGTTTTTCCTGCCCCTGTGTGCCCCATGACACCCAAAAACTCACCGCCAGAGACCTTGAATGAGATTCCATTCAATACTTTGATGGTGGTGTTAGGGTAGGTGAAGAATACGTCTTTGAATTCAATGGTGCGAATCGGCTCATCAAGTTCTTCTGCGCCTTCCACATCGATAATTTTCGGCTCGAGGTCAATCGCTGCGAAGACACGTCGTGCGGCTGCTTCGCCGCGTTGCAGTTGATTCACTAAGATACCAAAAATGAACATAGGCATGGTCATTCGTGTACTGATGAGAAGGAAGGTAACAAGTTGCCCGGTGGTGATTTCATTTTGTCCAGCAAGATAACCTCCTGCTGTGACGAGAAGCCCAAACGCAATCCCTGCAACAGCATAGATCATCGGAACAAAGCGGTTTCTGTCCTTGCTCGCACCCATGGCTTGGTCACGATAAGTTCCCGAGTCACGAGAGACCCGGTCGGCCTCCCATTCTTGGGCATTGTAGGCTTGTACAACGGAGATGCCTGAAATGAGATTTTCCAGAACGGCGTTAATGTCTCCAGTAGATTCACGCTGCTTGCGGTATTTGCGCTGGACTCGTGTTGAAAACCAATACACTCCAGGAACGATGAGAAACAGCGGAGCAAACAGCACCGCAGCGAGTTTCCACGACATCAGCACAAGAATGATGAAGGCTGTCAAAAAGGTCACGGTAATACGAATGATTGAGGTTGATGAGTCGGAAACTACGTCTTCAAGCTGGTTAACATCGCTGGAAAGAACCGACATGATTTGTCCGGTTTGTCGAAGGTCGTAATACGACGCTTCCATGTTGATGAGGGAGCGGGTGGCGTCCATTCGCAGGTCGTGTTGAATGTTGTAGCCAAGAGTCTGCCACGCGTATTCGGAAATTCCTTGAAATAAAGCGAGGCACAAGAAGCCGAAGAAGACGAGAAATCCGTAGCCCACAGCAGGACTGCTAGGGAACAGTGTGACAGCATCCTGAACAATTTGAGGGCCAGCCAAGGCATCAGTGGTGAAGTAGTCAACTGCAAACCCGATGGCGACAAAGGGCATCAAATCAAAAAAGCGAGCGGCGGCATTTGCAAAAATGCCGGTCAGGACACGCTTTGGATATTTCTTTGCGTAAGGAACAACCCTCCAAACTTGTTTTCCGAGGACCTGTGTGTCCTCATTGATGTCTTCAGGCGCCATCACATCGTCGCTACCGCTCGGTTGGTTTTTCGTTGACTTCCCTCGCGACATGTTCTTCCCCCATGCTTGCCGTTCTTGAACCCTCGGTCTTGGGTGAGATACCACAACAAGCCATTGTTGTCTTGGGATGGAATCTTTGATGTGGTACCCCCGCTTAGACCTGGTATGCTGACCCGAACTCAACGGCTCTCAACCCTGCTCATGGCCCTCATGTTTTTACAGGTTTTAGCCCCACTCGCATGGGCATCAGCGGGGACCACGACTTCATTAGACACGGCGACAGACGCCGAAGTGGAATCGCTCCAGCAACTGGGGATTGCTCCCGCAGCAGACGCTGAGCACGGTTGGCTAGCGCCACAAAACGGCGTTTCGTCAACTCATCTTCTCTACAGAGATGTGACCATGATCGCTCCGGACGATTGGACCGATACAACCGGTGGCCAGACCCTCAACGGTTTCCACATCTTGAGCCATACCTACCCCGTCCCATCGTCTTGGTTCGGAGCGTTGGACGCTGCGGGCATATCCTGCCATTCATTCCTACCACCAGCAGCATTCCATTGCGATGTCGACGGTAAAACTCCGCAACAACTTGAGGCCTTGGATGTTCAAGGAATCGCTGTCATGGATGCTACCGACAAGGTCCAAACCAACTTGGTATTGGGACTTCTTGGCCTCGACACCTTCTATGAGAACCCGTTTGTGAATCAGGCAGGTGCCATCGTCAACGTGGTTCTATCTGGGACAAGCCTTCCGGAAAACATAGGCCAGCAAGACGGTATCAGCGTGGACACGCACAGTGGACGATTCTCCACCATGGCCGTTGATACAACTGGCTTAGCTTGGTTGGCTCAACATCATGAAATTGAGTGGATTGAAGCAAAGCCTGTCTTTGAAATTCTCAATTCCGAAGGCATTGAAGTCATGCACGTTGATGACCTCTGGGATGGAGCCATCATGAGCAACATTGACAGCGGTTGGAGTGGCCTTGATGGAAGTGGAATCATCGTCACTGTTGCAGATACAGGATTGGATAACGGAGTCAACAATTCTGCTATGCATCCCGACTTTAAGGACCACATCAAAGGTATTCTCTCCTTTGCGCCTCCCGCATCAACGTGCACCTACTACGGGCTTAGCCCGTGTGGAGACAGCGCAGAAGACTTCCACGGTCACGGAACGCACGTCGCCGGTTCAGTTCTTGGAGACGGAACACACAGCAACGGTGCAATTGAAGGGGCCGCCAGCGAATCACAGTTGCTGTTCCATGCCATTGCTACAACTCAAGGAGGAGAGGAAAAACTTCTCGGAATCCCGAACGATCTGGACGACATGTTCAGCCTTGCTTGGGACAACGGCAGTCGAATCCACACGAACTCCTGGGGCTCAGCAGAAAACGGCGCATACACGACCTCGTCCATGCAAGCGGACAGCAGTGCACGAACCTACGATGAGTTGGTGATTCTTTTCGCCGCAGCAAATGAAGGCGTTGACGCAAACAGCGACGGTGAAATCGACCTTGATTCCCTCGGATCACCTGCCTCTGCAAAGAACGTGATCACTGTTGGAGCATCAGAAAACGACCGCTCGAACCTCAATTATCTGTGGGGAAGTACAGACTACGGCTCGCCAATTTCCACCGACAAACTTGCCGACAATCCAGACGGAATGGCTGCATTTTCATCGCGGGGCCCTACGGATGACAGCCGAATCAAGCCCGACATATCCGCTCCTGGCACCTTCATTCTGTCCACTAAATCTCGCAGCACATCCGACACAGGATGGCTCGCATACAACGCCTCTTACACCTACATGGGTGGGACAAGTATGGCAACTCCACTCACTGCTGGAGCAACTGCCCTGCTCCTTGAACACCTGATCGAAAACGTTGGTGAAGCGAATCCAACCTCTGCCCTCATCAAAGCCATCTACACCGCCAGCGCTCACGACATGACCGGGCAATACAGTTCCTCAACGAACGGCGCCGGAGAGGCTGCTCCAAACAACCACGAGGGTTGGGGCCGAGTTAACATGAGTGCAGCCATCAATACCTCTTGGATTCAAGATGAATCCGTAACCACAAATGCGGACAGCGGCTGGTCGTTTGTTGTACCAGCAAGCGCAGATGACATCACCATCTCTCTTTCATGGACCGACCCCGCCTCAACACCTACTGCGTCAACCAATCTTGTCAACAATCTTGACTTGGCTGTCAAAGACCCGAGTGGCACGTGGACCAACGTCAGCAACAGCGCAGACAATCTCCTTGCCGAACGGTTCAATTCACCCGCACAAGGCACGTGGGAGGTCCATATTCTTGGGACGAGCGTCCCCACTGGCCCCCAATTCTTTGCAGTGGCTATGACTGGAGATTACTCCCTAACGAACCTCACTCAAGATGCTGATCTTGACGGCACCATTGATGATGATGATGACTGTGAAAACGTTGCCGGAACATCAACAGAAGATCGTGTTGGTTGCCCTGATACTGACGGAGATGGATACTCAAACCCTGATTCCGGATGGACAGTGAACAATGGAGCCGATGCGTTCTCATCGGATTCCACGCAATGGGCGGATGCAGATTACGACGGATATGGAGACAACTCCGCCGGAACAGAGGCTGATGGATGCCCATCACTTGCCGGCAATTCGACCGCAGACCGATACGGATGCACCGATGCTGATGGCGACGGGTACTCAAATCCTGATTCAGGGTGGACTACATCCAACGGAGCGGATTCATGCGCGTCCGTATCAGGAACGTCAACTCAAGACAGAAATGGATGTGCCGATTCCGATTCAGATGGCTATTCAGACCCTGATTCGGGGTGGACCATCGGAAACGGTGCGGATGCATTCTCATCCGATTCCACACAATGGGTAGACACCGATGGAGACGGGTACGGTGACAATCCACCACCGGCAACCAGCGGCGACCGATGCCCAACCGTGAGTGGAACATCAACCAACGACCGATTTGGCTGTACCGATACCGACGGTGACGGGTACTCCGACCCAGATTCGGGATGGACAACTGGAAACGGTGCAGACGCCTTCCCCTCCGATGCCTCGCAATGGGCGGATGGTGATGCTGACGGATACGGCGACAACTCCACAGGAACCAATCCCGATGCGTGCCCAGTACAAGCCGGAACTTCAACCGAAGCAGGACGCTTGGGTTGTACAGACACGGACGGCGATGGTTATGCTGATCTTGACGATGCATTCCCAACCGAAGCGACTCAATGGAGCGATTCAGATGCTGACGGATACGGAGATGAGGCAAGTGGATTCCAAGGAGACGATTGCCCTTCAGCTGCTGGTGCATCGACCCGGGACCGATTTGGATGCTTGGACACCGATGGCGATGGCTCATCCGATGCAGACTCCGGATGGACAATAATGAACGGGGCTGACCTTGACCCCAACGATTCTACACAATGGGCCGACACCGATGGAGATACCTTCGGAGACAACCCAAGCGGGACGAATGGCGACGACTGCCCAAGTGTGGCAGGCACATCAAATCAAGACCGGTTTGGATGTCCTGATACCGATGGTGACGGATATTCCAATCCAGATTCAGGATGGACTGAAGACGACGGCGCTGATGTCTATCCAAACGACCCTACTCGTTGGGGCGACTCCGACGGTGATGGATACGATGATGGAGTCGACGACGATTGTCCGAGTTTCGCAGGAACATCGGTCCATGACCGAAAGGGATGTCCTGACCAAGACGGCGACGGCTACTCTGACCCAGATTCTTCATGGACCGTTTCAAACGGTGCTGATGCCTTCATGAGTGACTCCACCCAATGGAACGACACAGATGTCGATGGGTACGGTGACGAGCCCCTCGGAAACCTTCCTGACGCTTGCCCATCCATTTACGGAACATCCTGGCAGAACTCAACGTATGGATGCCTTGACGGAGACGAAGACGGTTGGTCTGATACCGAAGACAGTCATCCAAACGAACCATCCCAATGGTCCGATGTTGACGGTGACGGATACGGAGACAATCCCGGCGGCGTATTTGCTGACGCGTGTGTGAACTCTGCCGGAAACTCAACACTTGGCAATCGATATGGATGCATCGATAACGATGGAGATGGGTGGGACAACACGCTGGACGCCTTGCCCGACCTCGCCACTCAATGGCTTGACCAGGACGGAGATGGATACGGGGACAACGCAAGTGGAATACAGCCTGATGCTTGCCCTGGTGAAAGTGGAACCTCAACCATTGACCGTTTTGGATGCAATGACGATGATGGAGATGGGGTCTCTAATCTCACCGATGCGTTCCCTAACGAAGCATCACAATGGTACGATATCGACGGCGATGGCTTTGGAGACAATCCAACAGGTGTGCAAGCCGACGTTTGCCCCACCGTATATGGCTCATCACACATTGACCGAATTGGATGCCTTGACAGTGATACTGACGGCGTTTCTGACCCAACAGAGGCTGTAGGGAATACCTCAGCCTGGAATGCAAGTGATGGTGCTGACGCATTGCCGTATGAAGTCACTCAAAGTGTGGATTCAGATGGTGATGGTTACGGAGAGAATGCTTCAGGATTGAACCCGGATGCATGCCCAACGACACCTGGAACATCAACCATTGACCGCTACGGCTGTATTGATGAAGACGGTGACGGAGCATCAGACGCAAACGACTTGTTCCTCACTGATGCAACCCAATGGTACGATGCAGATGGAGATGGATTTGGTGACAATGAAATGGGAACGACTGGAGATAATTGTACCGCCACTGCTGGAACTTCAACGGTCGACCGCTATGGATGCCCAGACGCTGACTCCGATGGAGTAAGCGATGAAAACGATGTTTGGCCAGCCGACCCAACCCAATGGTTTGACACCGATGGTGACGGATATGGAGACCAAGCAGATGGAACCAACAGCGACACGTGTCCAATGGAAAGCGGAACGTCAACAGAAGGCGGAAAGAGTGGTTGCCTTGACTCCGACGGAGATGGATGGGCCGATGTAGATGATTGGTACCCACTCCAAGCGAGCCAGCATTTCGATAGCGATGGCGATGGCTGGGGAGACAATGCGTCGCTTGGAGCATACAAACCCGACCACTGGCCAAACGATGCCCAACGCAACCAAGCAGAAGGAATCATGACATGTACACCAACCAGTATCTCAATCGACCTTGCCGAAAGTTCACGCTTTACGTTTACGTGTACGGCGAGCACCACCATGACCACCTCCTTCGCTGCCCGCGTGGAATGGCAAGGAACGAACGATGTCATCGGCGACTCAACGACTCAATACCTTACGTTCACCCCAACATCCGGCAACAGTCAAACTGTGATGTTCTCCGGAGACGTGCAAGCCACTGGGTCGCATCAGATCCTTTTGATGCTAAGAGAACCAGGCGTGGATAATCCCATGGATACCGTCACGGTAACCCTCAAGACAATGGATTCCAATGCTCCAGATGTGATTCTTCTGGACGATGAAGCCTCTTCACTAGCACAGCTCATGGAACAACCAATGGTTCAAGCAGCCGGTGGAATATTGGTGTTGTTTGTCCTCATGGGAGCATTGATCCTCAGAGGTCGTGGAAAGAATGCACGGTCTGACTTGCGACGGAGAGAGGCTGCTGAAGAGATGATGCTCGCTCGTGGCATTGAATCCTTACCGCCCTCACGTTCGACCTCTGAACGCCGGGTTCGAACCCCTCAGCCACCTGTAAGAAGAGAGCGCGGCAGTTCGATGTTTGAGGACTACCGACGTAAGTGAACGGCTGAAAACGGAACCGATTCCCTCAAAGAGGAGAGGTTGCTCGGAGGGACGCTACACTGCGGATATGGTGAAGTGGTATCATAGGAGGTTTCCAACCTTTTGTCGTGGGTTCAACTCCCGCTATCCGCACCTCATGGCTCCATTCCAGCCTACTCGTTGGGATTTGACTCCATACAGTTGACATACCTCGCAACAATCAAAGGCTAACCGGTGCGCCAAGTGACTGTATCCTAAGTGGTTGCGTAGGTTGTCATCATGAATCTGTTTTTTCTTTGCTTGCTTACGTTGTGGCTTTACCTTCCAGGTTTCTTGGCGAACACATTTGCGATGATGTGGGGCAAGTGGTTGCCTAAGACTGGATATGGCCCCTGGCCCATTGACGGCGGAAAAGTTTGGAGCGATGGAAATCGTATCCTTGGAGACGGTAAGACTTGGAACGGGCTCATCGGTGGCTCAATGACCTCCGGCCTCCTTTGCATGATCATGGTGGCTGCTGTAGACAATGGCGGCATGACGACGGTGTTTAACGACGGCTCGACGGTCTTTGCATCTCCGCTAACAGGCTCATCAGGAGCGTGGTTTGAGGTGGGTGGAACAAACCTTACCGCATTCATTCTCGGCTCCTTCCTTGGTTTTGCTTGCCTCTTGGGAGACAGCACAGGCTCGTTTGTGAAACGTCGCCGTGGCCTAAAGCGTGAAGGCGATGTATCGTCCAAAGCACCCTTGCTTGACACATTGCCCTTTGCAGTCATGGTATTCCTTTTCGGGCAATTGTTCCTTGGTTCGTCGGTCCTCGCTGCATCGGAATTGCGCCTTCCAATGATCGTCCTCATCCTCATCACGCCGATCTTGCACCGAAGTTTCAACCTCATCGGATACAAAATAGGTTGGAAAGACGTCCCATATTGATTGGAACCTCACCACATGAAAGGCCAATACCTATGAAGCACGAGGGGGACGGCAAGACATGAGAAGGAACAATCAAGCCTCACTACGGGCTTTTGGCCTCGTTCTGTTGATGCTCGTCGCCCCCCTTGCTGGTTGCTTTGGGGAGGCTGATACTGAAGAGGTAAAAGTCTCAGACGTATTCCTTATCGATGCTAAAAATCCCGCAGAAATCAGCTTAAATGCTGGAGAATATCATGATTTCATACTGATTGGCGAAGGTCAGCGACTCGTCGTACCTGTGGACGTCTTCCTCATCGTCAACGGAACATTGGTTCAATCCGGAGACATCAGAGTTGGTGATGAAGGACAAATCGGAGGT
>JAQXEX010000066.1 GCA_029250625.1 Candidatus Poseidonia sp.
GTCAAGTGATGACCAAACAAGACTATTGAATCCACTTTCCATTCCTTCCTGTCCTCCTGCCTTGGCCGTCATGAACTCCAGTGTGTCCGAAGGAGAATGCCATTCTTGCCAAAAGGAAATGTCGCCACCTGGACTGAAGAAATTGAATGTGGGAAAGCCTGCTGAGAAGAAGGAACAATGATCTGATGCACAAGATTCAGCTACTTGCCAAGTGATTGGATTTGCATCGACTGGTTCGTAGGCTAAATCCTCGTCAATTGTGGTTCCAACCCAATCATACATTCGATTCATATTCTCTTCATTTGCACCTGCAATGCTGATTGTCCAATCATATTTGGTTGCCGAAAAGATTTCTCCACCTGGACCTACCAAAGGCTCACTCAGTGGAACAATCGGATAGTTCAATGAGACCATATCGAAATTCATGTATGCGCGTACTGAAACATTTTCTGGCAGATGATTAACGTAAGCCGCAGAACCCAACAACCCTTCTTCCTCACAAGCCCAAAGGCCAGCAACAACAGTGTGGTCAAATTCCATCTGAGCGAGTGCCTGTGCCATCTCAAGAGAAACGGTTGACCCAGAAGTATCATCGTTCGCCCCCTCGTTTGTGCCTCCTCCTGGTGGTGTAAACACATAGGCGATGTCGAAGTGCCCTCCAATGACGATGTATTCGTCAGGATTCACCCGTCCCCAGTTGTATCCAACAACATTGAGTTGGTCAGGAGCATCATCATAGCGAGTTACTTCGACATGATCAAAGCCCATATCCCACATTTCAACAGCCATTGCTTCAGCCGCCGCTTCGTAAGCAGAGCCACCTTCATGGACAGATGCGCTTCCACACCATCTGTTGTTGTGTTGTGAGGTGAGCATATCGATTGTCTCGTACGCTCTTCGTCCATCAACGAGCATTAATTCATCACTTTCAACCAAATCAAACGTTTTGTTTTCGATAACGTCGCCTGCCATGATGATGAATTCAAGAGATGTTTGTTCTGTATCTAGGACCATAAATTCAACGCTTTCCACAGATGGATCAAACGTCATGTTCATGGCATCTCTAAATACGCCAAATTCATCGATAAAGAAGGTGCCTGCAGGACGTTGAATGGTAAATTCAACGTTTGATTTTACTTCAAGAGAGAAGGGTTGCCCACGTGGAAGAGAAGTGACATTTGAGTCTTCAAAAACGGAGATTTCTGGCTCTTGGACTTCTTCACTTTCTTCTCCAAAGCAACCTGAAAAAGCAGTGCATAGAAGCAGACAAAGCACAAAAGAAGTTTGTATTCTCCGAATGTCTTTGGCCATAGTTCACCCTCACATTCGCCTTTATTCAATCTGTTCATAGCATGGCCTATACAATTAGAATCTCTTCTATTCAAGATTCAGTTCATATTTCAGGGCGTCAGCTAAGACCTGATACTGCTCGATAGTGTTGTACAATTGTGCAGAAATTCGTAGATACCGTCCTGCTGGAGAAGGCCATGACCAGACAGGAACTTGGATGTTGTATTTGCTCGAGAGGATCTCATGCAATGGGTCAGGTTCATGCATAATTTCGAAAGGAAGTTGCTCACCTGGTAACTGGAGTGTTGAGATGCATGCAATCATCGAATCAGGACACGGTGCTTCGATTCCTAAGGTTTTGCAGATGAGATTACGACCTTCGATTGCAAGATGATGATTATGCTGTATTATCGTGTCCCAGCCACCCTCAATCATATCCTCCATTCCGCTAATGACCTTTGGAAGAGCACACCATCCAGAGATATCCTGAGTCCCAGTCCAATCGAATTCATGACGGAATCGAGTCGTTGTACCGAGAGGGAATGTATGCCCGTGGCTAATTGTTAGTGGCTGAATCTTGTGCTGCTTATCTTGTCGTACATGAAGAAAAGCAGTTCCTTTTGGTGCACACAACCATTTGTGGCAGTTACTCGTAACGTACGATGCTCCAAGTTCATCCAGGTTGAGGGGAATCATTCCAATCCCGTGAGCTGCATCGAGAAGTACTTCAATTCCCCTTGCCTCGAAGAGTTGTGTTAATTCTTCAAACGGCATTCGTAGACCAGTAGGGCTGGTAACGGTATCAATCATCACAAGTTTTGTCTTCTCTGTAGCTGCATTTAACATCAAATCAATAACAGTTTGAGGCCCATCAATCGGAAACGGAATAGGGACGGTTACGACAGTAGCGCCCCAACGTTTTGCAACGAAGTCAATGGCATTTCTGCATGCCTGGTACGCATGGTCGGGAACGAGAATTTCATCGTCTTCACTGAACACGAGCGATCGAAGAACGGTGTTTACACCTGTCGTTGCGTTTGGAACAAGAGCCAAATCTTCGGAAGAACATGATAAGAAATCAGCAAGAACTTCTCGAGCCTTCTTCAGTAGCATTGGCATTTCATCTTCAAAAAACCGAACGGGTTCTGATTCCATCTGTTCTTGCCACTTTCGTTGTTCAGCAATAACAAAGTCCGGACATGCTCCAAACGAACCATGATTCAAAAATATTCGAGTAGGTTCCAGACTCCAGTGCTTAGATAGAGGCGAAGGCATGGTATGGACTGCGGGATTCAGTTCTCAATACTGACGGTGAAGTATTGTGCTAAAGGCTATTATCGGGCTTCTACAGAACTACCACCAAACAATCGGAGAACAATTACACCGGCTACAATGAGGGCATGTGTTCATAGATAACCCCTCGCGAATTGATATCCAATACTGCGAGGTTAATTTCCTAGAAACCGTGGTGCGGGGGGCAGGATTCGAACCTGCGAACCAATAAGGAATGGGACCTAAACCCACCGCCGTTGACCAAGCTGGGCGACCCCCGCGCAAACTGATGGCCGCGCCTCGCGGATTTCAAACCGTCGCTCAGGCTTTCACCGTAAACCGGTTGATTGGACGATGCCTTCGAGTTCTTCAATGGCGGCCTGCAACGGCGGTTAGAACCGTTCCCGCATCTGTTCCACGAGAGATTTTTACATGGACACGCCGGGATGAGCGTCCAACATGCTGGGCATTCGCTATGAACAGAAAATGCGCCGCCTTCAGTGATGCGATGTGAACGGTAGTTTCTCTCGTGATGTAGACTTCACATCGTTTTCTTTGGCTTCAACGTTTAGCGAAGAACACTTGAGGGCTGCCACCAGCGCAACAGCAATGAATTGCTCACCACGCTCACGGAAGAAAGCGACATTGCTGCCGCAGCAAATGCTGGAGGGAGCAACCATCCCGTCCATGGATACAACAGCCCCATAGCGAGAGGGATTCCTATGATGTTGTAAGCAAAGGCCCAAGCAAGATTGGTTCGAATCCTCGTCATCGTTGCTCGTCCAAGTTCCAACGCCGCTACTGCATCGGCTAAATCGTTACGAACAAGGACAATATCTGCGCTTTCCAAAGCGATTTGGCTTCCCGCACCCATGGCCAACCCAACGTCGGCAAGGGTGAGCGCCGCAGCATCGTTGATGCCGTCACCGACCATGGCCACGACTTCACTTTGCAGTTGCAATTCCCGAATATGCTCGGCTTTTTCGTCTGGTTTTACGCCGGCTACAACGGTGTCAATGCCGACAGATTCGGCGACGGTTAGGGCCGTCTCTTCTCGGTCTCCAGTCAACATGACGACGGAGATTCCAGATTGCTTGAGCCGCTTGATGGCTGGGGCTGAAGTTTCTCTGATTCGGTCACTCGCCTCGATCCATCCGAGCAATACCTGACCCTTGGAGACCAACATGATGGTCACTCCTCGTTTGGCTCGTTTGATGACGTTCTGTTCCAAATCCTCCGGCAATTCATTGACAAGAGCGCTCATCAATTCGTAGGTCCCAATGGCCACAGGTACGCCATCCATTGCCCCAACCAGACCTTGGCCAGGCAGGGTTCGAACATCGCTAACAACAGGTCGCTTGTCCGTGACATTGGACCAAGAGGTGTGAACTGCATGAGCGAGTGGATGCGTTGATTCCAGTTCTAAGGCGGAAGCGATACCAAGCAATTCTCGCACGTCACTGTTCAACAATTCGATGTGACTGACCCTTGGCGTTCCGGCCGTGATGGTTCCAGTTTTGTCAAGAACGACCACTGAGGTTGCATGGGCTCGCTCCAATGCTTCAATGCCTTTGATGAGCAATCCGTAAGCTGCGCCTCGCCCCGTCCCCACCACAAGGGCAGTTGGCGTCGCTAAGCCCAGAGCACACGGACAGGCAATGACAAGTGTGGATACCAGTACCATGACCGCCATTTCAATCGGTTCCATTTCGGAATTTGGGGCCAACGATTCTGCAAACAGCCACCACAGTGTCGCGGCTCCAACCGCAGCAACGACGACTACGGGAACAAATACGCTTGCTACACGGTCGACCAACCGCTGAATGGGGGCCTTGCCCAATTGCGCCTCATCAACCAAGCGAATCACTTTGGAAAGCATTGTATCTCCAACCAATGCGGTGGTGCGCACATAGAGCGTACCGTCGAGAATCACCGTCCCAGCAACCACTTCATCTCCCTCTTCTTTACGAACAGGATACGATTCACCAGTCATACTTGATTCGTCAACAAGGGCCGTATGTTCTTCTACCCGGCCGTCCAATGGAACGGTTTCACCGGGGAGGATTTTGATGAGCGTGTTCATCGCAATGTCTTCCACCCGCCGTGCTTCAGTACCTCCGATCTCCAAGACCACCCAGGCTTCATTGGGTTGCATTTCCATCAGGTGGTGAACGGCGTCGGTTGCCTTGAGTTTGGCCCTTGCCTCAAGATAATTTCCCAGCAAGACGAAGGTGACGATGAACGCTGCTCCGTCAAAGAAGACATGCGTAGATTGGAGGATGAACTTCGGACTCCATGAGAACAACGGGGCGAAGGTCACTGCACTGGACCATAGCATCGCAACCGTCGTTCCAAGATGGACAAGTACGTCCATATTTGCAGTTCTACGGCGCAGCGAAGCCCAGGCATTGCGATGAAATTCAGCCCCTGACCAAAGATAAACGGGAAGGGCAGCCAAAAAGGCCAGAACAAGACGAGCGTTCAGGCCATCAGAGGTCCCAAAATCGTCAAGCACCATTGACAGCACAAATACGGGAATACTGAGGGCAAAGGCGAGAGTGACCTTTGAAAAGTGGGCTTTTAGGTCGGTTTTGTGGCGTTCACGCAGCAGTGGCGTTGGTGCTGGTTCCGTCGCTTTGAAGCCGGCATTGTTGATGGCCTCAATGCATTGGTTTTTGGCGTTGAGGTCAGCGGATGGTTTCAACACGATTCGTGCTTTTTCGAGAGGAAGATTGACCGCTACTGAGGCCACGAATTCCATGTTGGAAACAGCTCTTTCAACGGATGCAACGCACGAGGCGCAGTTCATTCCAGTCACTTGGAGGGTCAGTTCACTCATTGACTTCACCCCCAGTACTGCAACAGGTCATGAGTTGCCATGTCCCTTCGTCTAACGTGACGCAGCCACAACCGCAGCCACACATCCACCCTACGCCATCCCAGCCTTTCCCGCCTTCAGCGCGGGTGTAAAGGCGTTTCATCTTGCAATTGCATTCACAACGTTCGGCAGTAATGCGGGCCATGATTTGGGGTTTTTGTAGTCATTAAAAAAGGGTGGTATTGACTACAAAACCAAAAATATACTGTTTTTGTTAATTTTGGCGGGGAAATAGTTAAGCGAATGCAGAATGAGGTGAGTTCATGGATACTTCAGAATTCGTGGAACGGCTCTCGTTTCACGTGGATGCTGGGCGTTTGGATTCCAAATCCTTTGAGAGCATCAAATCCTTCGAAGAACAACAACCGATATCACAAGTTTTCGGAAATATAAGCGGTGTTGAGTCATCACAGGCACCGGTAGCTGAAGCGTCAACAGTAGGTCATGAAGAGGCATCCAACTTCAATCTTACAGACCATGCGATACGCATTGCTTTGGGCAGTGCTGCTGCGACTGGGGCCACCATGATTCTCTTTGGAGTGGGCTTTCTTTCATTGTTGATCAGCGAGAACTTCGACTCTATCGTGGACGCCGAGGAATGGTTGATGTCCATTGGTTTTGGTCTTCTCGCTATCGCTTCATGGGTTTCGTTTCGAAGACAATATTCCGGTAAAGCTGAGATCTTTCTGAATGAAGCGCGAATCATCATCTTCAGCGTAAGTGCCCTGATGGCGTGGATCATGTTCGTTGAGGGGCCAGGTGGACGCGATTGGGACAGTGACTTTGGGCCGTTTAACAGCGGCCTTTGGCTTCCTTTGCTCGCACTTGCCGTATACTCGACCCGAAAAGCGCGTGAGTTGGACGCTCGCGTCACCTATGCTGCGACATGGATCATGGGCGCATTCCCCTTCATTTACGCCCTTGCTGCCCAGGACGATACCGCCGCTTTCTTGTGCGCAACCTTGGTTCTTGGTGCTCTTCTGAGAGAACTTTTCATGGAGTGGGACGATGTCAATAGAAAGCCTTCAATGGCCGTTCAAGCGACGTTCAACGCCTTTGCTGCTGCCGTTTGTGCTTGGATCTTGGTTGAATCCTTTGACGAAGCGTTCGCCCTCTTCTATGAAACAGCATGGATGTTATACTTCTCCTTCCATTTGGTGGCTTGGATGATTTGGATGGAAGTCGCTCCTCGACGGTTTGGCTCCAAAACATACGCTGGAACAACGGTCAACAAAGCTTGGCCGGGGGTCACGGCGGTCATGGTGTTTTACACGGGAATGCCGTTAGCGCTGGCGTTTAGCATTTCAGATTACATGGATGTTCATCATGTGGATTTCCTGTTCGGCGATTTTGAATTGGCTTGGCTGTTGGCCTTCATGATTCATGGTGTAATGGGATTGCAGATGTTCGGATGGAAGTTCGATGCTGACAAGTTGAGGACATCCCTCACTGAACCCAGTTCATTTACAGGCGGGGTATTTTTCGTGATGGCCTTCATATGGTTCTTGATTTTGATTTCAGACTGGCTCGAGGACAATGCAGTGTTTGTGTTCTTGCCCTTGGGTGTTTTCATTCTCTTCATGGGCACCAAGAAGTTGATTGCAGCGGGTGAATCCAACGAGATTTCTAAGGCTGAACATCACGTCAACATGATTCTTGAAGAGGCTTAAATCGGCGCAAGGTCAAGTGACCCAGACCAAACATCCAATCCTCGTAAGCGGCAGGCAAACCGTTGTCCAAGTTGCAAGATGACGGGAGTGTTTCCAGAATGGTCAGGTTCAGCCGTTGTCACTTCAAGTCCGAATTCATCAACCACAAGTCGTTGTTTTCCACCGAGTTGAGCAAGATGCATACGTCCTGAAACAGCACCATCGTCACCCAAGTCAAGGAAGACCCATGGCGCTTTCAGACCGACAACCCGAGCATTGTATGATGTCGGTGCGGGTTCATTTGAATCTCCGATGGCCCCTCCACGCATGAGGTGAACGTGGTAGGTATTGGATACAAGTTCCCATTCCAGTCGTTTGGCGACCAAGCCTTGTTCGGAACAATGCATGGCGAGTTCAGCAGTTTCTTCGTGGGAATGAACCCATTCTTGGCCGTGAATCAAGGATTTGAGTTGACGGTGAGCCATCAGGTCCGGATATCGGCGAATCGGTGAGGTAAAGTGAACATAGGCGTCCAAGTTCAGACCAAAATGGCCGCCATTTTCTTCGCTGTAAACGGCTCGCTGCATGAGTTGGAACAGACCTTGGTCGACCACTCTCCGTGTGGATTCCGTGAGGGAACTTGCGGCTTGTTGTGCTTGGCGTAATGAGATGAGAATGTTGTCTCTTGCTTCAGGGTCAATTACGGTGGACAAATAATCCGGGACATCTTCTGTTGTATCTTCAATTCCAGAAAGGTCAATTTCTCCTGAACCAAGGTTGGCCCAATCGCCCAATATGTTGGACAATTCATGAGCGTCACTTTCACCATGTTTGCGCGAACTCGGCATGGGCAATTCAATGGGGATGTCCATGGCGCTCAATTTAGCGTTCAAACCTTCAACTTCTGGGCGGTCTGGAGGTGAGTGACAGCGCCAGGGGAGCGGTGCCCCCTTGGCTCCCAAGAGATGACCAACAGCGGCATTGGTGGCGACCATGAATGATTCAATCATGCGCGTAGCATCGTTCGGCCATTTGACCTCAACCGCGATTGTTTCGTCACCGTGAAGGCGAGGTCGCAATTCGGAATTGTTCAAGTCAAGGCGTATTTCTTCATTCTGCCAGTGTTTCGCTAAGGCCAGCATTTGGTCGTATTCGTCCGTTTTCAGCACATCACCATAAGCGATGTTGGACTTGACGTGAATCACCGCTTCATAGGCCTGAGTGCTGACGATCTCATGGTTGGCGTTCAATTCCATACTGACGACCATGGAGAGGCGGTCGACATCAGCCCGAAGGGAGCATAAGTGGTCAGCAAGGCGCGGCGGTAACATCGGTAGGACGGTGTGTGGAAGATAGACAGAAGTTGCTCGCGCTCTAGCTGCTCGGTCAAGCGCAGTGTTGACCCGAACGTAGTGGGCAACGTCAGCGATGGCTACCCAAAGGGTTCGTTTGTTCTCTTCTTCAATCAAACACACTGCATCGTCAAAATCCTTCGCATCGGGCGGGTCAATCGTCACGAAGGGAAGGTGGCGTAAGTCCGTTCGTCCTCTGGCGACTTCGCCGTCCCCATCGACTTCCGGAAGGCGGTCAGCATGGTCGATCAAACCTGTATCGTACGTCTCAGGAAATGGATTAACGCCGTCTCTTCGCCGCGCAAGAAGTCGGTATTGCAACAATTCTCGTACGTTCCAACGACCGCCAGTCAGCATCAACAAAGCCATGGCGGGCTCATTGTCTCGAAATCGGAGCCCCGAGCGTCGTTCAGCGCATCGCTTGGCTTCACGAACGAGGTCGTAACCCTCCCATGTCCTCACGCCTGAACCGTCCAGAGCGAAGGCTTTTGGAAGCGGTTCTTTGAGCAACAATGCCTGCCAGACATCTTCCAGAAGAGCATAGAGTTCCAGGTCTTCGTCGCTTTCATTTCCACTCTCAGATGGATGCGGTAAGCCCGTGAGAGGGGCCGATCCTTTGCCTGCATGGCGGCTCATGAAGTCCTTCCATTTGCGTACCGAGGCTACGAGTGTGTCAATTTCTGAAGGGCGGCGGAAACGCACGGTTTTACCCTCAACTGAAACAATTCGTTCCTGTCGTTTACGTGCAAAGGCAAGACTTTCCTCAATCTTGCTTTGAAACGCCCGCCCTGCCTTTTCATCCATAGAAAATTGTTCTTCCATTCGCTCTTTAACGGTAAGAAATTCCACGACATCAGCGTTGGACCATGCTCGCCCCCACTCCTCTGGGGCTGCAAAGTGTTGGGTGACACGGCGCCACAGGCGTTCATCTTCAGGTGCCTTTGGCCCTTTGCTTTTGTTTTGACGATTGGGGCGCGAAGAGCCCTTCCCTCTCCGCCTTTGACCGCCCGCCATGACGGTTGGTTGCGCCCACCCGTCATGAAGTCAACGACGTTACAATCCGATTTTGTTCAGTCCGTCAAGAGCGTCTCGTTGTTGGTCGCTGAGCGCATCAAGTTCAGTCAATGTGAACTCAAGTTCAAGGTCACTTCCATTGTATCCGGCTTTGCTCATTCGACGCCGGTCACCTACTTGTGTGAACGGTTCAACGGTCAATCGACCTTCCTTGCCGGAAGGAAGACGTACGTTCACTTTCCCACCCAGCATCAACACGGAGTAAGGGACGGGGACATCTTGAACCAAGACGCCTTCTTCCCAGCGGTATTCTTCTCCGGCATCAATTCGAACGGTGACGACAACATCACCTCGCTCTCCTTCGGGATGGTCGTGGCCTTGTCCCTTCACGGTCTTGGTCGTGCCGTGAGCAACACCTGCATCAAGGCGCAGTTTCATCGTGACCCGTTTGGTCTCCATGCTGGTTCCTTGTTGCTTGAATCGTTTGAATGAGAATTCGAATTGCCCGCCTTCCAAGCCTTGTTCTATCGTCAAGTCAAGTCCGACGTTAATGGTCGCAGCTTTGGCTTTCGGCTGTTGGCGTTGTTGGCGCGGCCTCCCGCCCATGCCTCCCATTCCGCCGCTACCGAACATCTGGCCGAGAAAATCATCCATGCCTCCCATTCCGCCGCCACCAAAGTTCATCCCGGGGCCACCCCGCCCTCGTCCGCCGAACATGTTGGCCATTTGCTCTTGTTGGTCGTGTTCACGGCGGGCTTCCGCCGTGCCGATTGAATCGTAAGCAGCCTGAACCTGCTTGAATTTCGCTTCGGATTGGGGATCTCCCTGATTGCGGTCAGGGTGGTGTTTCCGTGCAAGTTTACGAAATGAGCGTTTGATTTCGCCATCACTGGCGTTGCGATTGACGCCCAATACATCGTAGGGATTAGGTGAGGCCATCATCTGCGATTGAAGCGCTTTCCCCACATCAACCCTCCCATCAAAATGGATGGATGGGTTCGTTTCAAAGACCGCTTTTTTGGTGTAATTAGGGGATTCTCGGGCCTCGCCCACCGCCTTTTGGCTGCGGAGTCGTTATATTGGGGGGGTGAGTGGGTCGGAAGGCTGAGGTTAGACCATGTCTGATGAATCAACCGCGTCCAAGTCCTTCGAGATGAAGGTACAAGAGCAACAAGACAGGATTGAAGCTCAATTCCGTAAGATTACCCGTGGCTCTTGGGCTCGTATTATCCGCATGGCTCGTAAGCCGTCGAAGCAAGAATTCCGACAAACTTCAATTATCTGCGGTATCGGACTCTTTGTTTTGGGAGCCATTGGCTTTGGTATTCTTGTGGTTATGGATAACTTCCTGCCGTGGTTGATTCACGATGTCTTCGGCATCGGAAACTGATTTGGAGTGAAAATTATGTCAGAAGCTTTCGTTGCATTTGTTCGTTTTGAAGAAAAATTGCTCTTGCTTAAGAGGTCGGAGCAATCCGAATACTTTTCCGGCCTATGGGACGGAGTTTGGGGCGTAGGAGCCACGCCAGAGGAAGTTCTCGAGCGTGTTGCCTCTTCCACAGGAATCCCTGTTGAATCGCTTCATTATCATGGCTCAGGCCCTGAGCGTGGAATCGATATGGGACGTTCCCTTGTCGATGTGATTCCTGTCCTCGTTGTCGCTGATACTGACGCAGTAGAACCTGCAGGCATCTACACGCACGCAGAATGGATCGACCCAGGTAACATCAAGGAATTCAAGTGCATTTTCTCCGATATTGATATGGAGAACGCTGACGGTTTGTTCCGCGAGATGTACGGTAGCGTGGGAGCGTTCCTTTACATCGTTAAGACCGCTATCAACTCTGAACAGCGCGTCGCTGATGAGATGCACGCCCGCCTTCACGGTAGCGGTTCAATGACTTCCCTCAACGGTGAAATCATGTCAATTCTTCATCCTACTGCAATGCGTGGCTATGTCTTCGTGGAGTCCAGTGCTCAACATCACGTTGAGAAACTCATTGGGCGCTCTGGAGGACGTGACCCCTCTGCTCGCCGTGGCCTCAACCAAAGTCCTCTCAAGAACGCCAAGAACGTTCTTCCAGGAGAAGCACCGCTTCAAGACATTCTTCCTTACCTCATTCCAAAGGCTGTTACCAGCGGAATTGAAGTCGGTTGTATCGTTGAAATCGTTACTGGAGCATTCAAGGGCGAAAAAGCGCGCATTACCAGTGTTGCTGAGTCCAAGGAAGAAGTCAGCATGGAATTGTACGAACAAGTCATTCCAATGACGCTCAACATGCGTGGAGACCACGTTCGTGTTATCGAGCGAGTCGGTGAGTGAACCGCTCATTTACCGTTTCGTTTTTGCTCCAAGATAGCGATTCGCTTTTTCATTGCGTTTTTGTCTTGTATATCTATTCGTGTCAGGATGGCCAATGATGCAAAAATTAACACGAGCCCACCGATGCACATCACCTCTTGAATGATGTAGTAGTTGTAGAAAAAATCGGTCATAAATAGGGCACAGATGCCTAAGGCCAGTAATGAATATCCAAGTGGTTTTTGATTGGGCCTGGGGATGTCGGGAATGCCAGCCTTCACTAGGGCATCTTCCAGTGTCAGTTTCTTTTCTTTGTTCCATTTTTCATAAATGGTCAAGGAAATGAGGATGAGTATAATTCCAGCAAAGCAACCCCCAAAACAACAGAAAAAGCCAAAATCCTCATTGCCATTGATTATATACGGAATTCCAAAAAGAAATCCGGCTACAGCCACAGCAATACCGGCATAGCCTGTCAGATCAGAGGGTTTTGTTTCTTTGATTTTGATGTACTTCGTGTAGGCATTATTCGCCTCCTTCGAAAGCGGTTGCATGTTGACCGGTTCGTTATCAGGTTCTGCAGCAGGGGGTGAAGTCTCCGTCTTTTCTTCGGGAACCGATGTTAATTCTAGCTCTCCCTGAATCGCGTGGTTATCATCAAATGAAAGCGTACCGATTTCAATAGAAGTTGGTGGTGCTTGGACTTCATCATCTTCTGTCATAGGGCGTGCTGACCAACACGGGAATACTATGCTTTTCCCTCATTGCTCCGGAGGAGGCCGTTTCTTCATGGGTCGGTTGCGATCCAATCAGGGCTTTGAATGCCCTCTTCAACAACGGGTTCTGCTGGGTCGGGAACGATGCTGAGAACTTGTGCTCGTACGAATTTGATGTAGCGTTGTTCTTCATAGTCTTCAAACGGATGAACGCCGATGTTCTGCTGATAGGCAATTCCCATCCATTCACCGTTTGGTCCGTGAACGGTTTCAAAGAAATCGTGCAGAGCGTGAACGTCTCCATTTGCCTCTTCATATGCAGTGACGATGTGGAGGGGGGTCTCATCGCCAACAACCCAATCAAAGACATCACCGGAGTGAGGCTCGTAGATGGCTCCTGCAAGAAGGTACCATTCATCGCCTTCAGTGTAGCCGTCTTCGCCGTATTCGAGACCGTACCATGATATGGAAACCATGTTGTTTTCGCTGATTGAAACGAAAGGATACATGGTAATACCTCCGACGTCACCCCAATCGGGCGCGATGCTCCAACTCTCTTCCCAAGTGGTGCCGTGGTCGTAGGAAATGGCCATTTGCATGTCCCATGCACCGAGGTTTCCGTTTCCACAATCCGCCCATACGACGACAACTGTACCTGCTTCATTGTTGTTCACGACGGGATATCCTTCGGGACAATTCCCGTTTCTTGGACCGACCTCAACGGGCTCAGCCCATGTGCCGTCTGAAGGGCCAGGGCCGGTGCCTCGGCCGTAATCGTCACTGATTCGGATTTGTACCGTACCCGTATCGGTGTCTGCATCTTCTTGGGCAACATAGACATACGGTCCATCGCGCTCTGATGATATGGTTGACCAACCTCCAGGCATGGCGTAGCATTGAGAGAATGAATTCCCACCGTTTTCCGAATGGTAGTACCAGTATCGGCCACTGTCAGCCGTACATTCCGGCGGGCTTGCACCGGAGTTTCCAAGGTAGTGAATGATGCCATCACCTTGAGCAGCGACCCAAGGTCGGTCGTCTGCGGCCATCGTGTTCATGCGCTGGCAGACCACACCCATTTCGTAGGAATCGCCACCCTCGGTAAATCGGTGCCACCAGTTGTCTTCCAGCGTTGTATCAAGGTAGTAGACCACGTCGTTTCCATCAACAGCAATATCGCCTTCATCGCCAAGACATTCTGATGCTCCGCCTGTGACGGAGCCGATGGCCGAGTTTGCGAGGTTTCCTGGCGTCGGGTCAAACTGGTCGCCGTGGCCCCAAGTTGAGCCGTTATCCGTGGATACCCAGAACCATGATGCCCAATAATCCCATGATGTCATTTGGCCGTCTTCACAGGCATACCATGAATCAAGAGGCCCGCCAAGAAGGGGCGCGAACGGGGTTCCTTCTCCACCCCAACGCAGGTCTTTGTGAGCTGTGATTTGCATGTTGCCCATCGAATCAATGGATAAGGAAGGCTCGTAACCAATCCCGTATCCAGCATAGGCTTCATCTTGGCCGTTGTTCAAGTCAATGCATTCTTCATGACGAGGCATGTAGATGGGATCCCCAAAGGACAATTCTACTGGGTCACCAGGGGTGAGCATTTGTGATTCTCCAGCATCGTCGCCATCAAGAATTGAACCGATGCTCGATGCGAGGATGAGGAAGGCTACAGCTACGGCAAACGTTGCACCAAGTACTCGGTTGAGGACCCCCATGGTTCCGCCCGCCTCTTCTTCAGCGGTTTTGCCGCTTTGAAGCGGAGCATCGTCAACGTCAATTGCGTCTCGCATTCGCTACAAGGTGCGTGTTGTGGTTGTTCAACCTTGGGCAGGGTGTTGCTGCCCATCCCCGGCTAAATTCAGACCTTTTGCCAGTCTGAGCCGTTCCACCAGAGATTGGAGCCATCGCTCATGAGGCGCCAGGTGTGCCCTTGCTCATCGGTCCATTGATTCTCAACGGTCAGCTCCACAGCTTGGACGGGAGCAACAGCGGCCATTGGCTGAGCAACAGCAGGTGAAGGAATCACGGCTGCAGCCATTGGAGAAGGTTCTATTTCCAACATGGGTGAGGTGAAATCCTTGGGTTCAGGGACATCTGCCCCTCCTCGGCGACGCAGGAAAGCAACGGCAGCCCCTGCGATGACAAGCAATCCAATTCCGCCGCCAATGAGCGTGCGTTGTTGAGCAGCAGCTGCATCTTCATCCGCTGCAATCTGCGCCTCGATCTCGGCCTGTTCGTTATCACCCACACCGTCTCCGTCAGAATCTAGAGTTTCATTAGCATCGTTGGGGAAGGCATCGCTGTTGTCACCTACGCTGTCGTTATCGCTGTCCAACCACTCAAAGACGTCGTTGGGGAAGGCGTCTCCGTTGTCGCCGTATCCGTCATCATCGGTGTCGACGGTTTCTGTAGCATCGTTGGGAAAAGCGTCAGTATTATCTCCGACACTATCGTTGTCCGAGTCCATCGTTTCGGTTGAGTCGTTGGGGAATGCGTCGGCATTATCGCCGACGTTATCGTTGTCAGAATCAAGAGTCTCGGACGCATCATCAGGGAAGACATCAGCGTTGTTGCCTACGCCGTCAGAGTCGTTGTCCGCTTGTTCGGCGGAATCATCGGGGAAGGCATCAGCATTGTTGCCCACGCCGTCGGAGTCGTTGTCGGTTTGTTCGGTAGCATCGTTGGGGAATTCGTCTGAATTATCGCCAGTACCGTCGCTGTCAGAGTCCACCGTTTCGGTTGGGTCGTTAGGGAACGCGTCTCCGTTGTCTCCGGTACCGTCGCTGTCCGAATCCATTGTTTCGGTCGGGTCGTTAGGGAACGCGTCAGCATTGTCGCCAACGTTGTCGTTATCGGAGTCAAGGGTTTCAGATGCATCGTAAGGGAATGCATCGGCGTTGTTGCCTACACCATCATCATCGCTGTCTGCAGATTCACTGGCATCGTTAGGGGCCCAGTCACTGTTGTCGCCGGTACCGTCGCTGTCCGAATCCATTGTTTCTGTAGCATCGTTGGGGAATGCATCGGCATTATCGCCGATTCCATCGGTGTCAGAATCCGTATCTTCGCTGGGGTCGTTAGGGAATGCGTCATTGTTGTCACCGGTACCGTCATTGTCAGAATCGAGAGTTTCAGCAGGGTCATTGGGAAAGGCGTCTGCATTATCGCCGACTCCATCGGAGTCGGAATCTGCATGTTCGTTGGGGTCGTTGGGGAACGCGTCACTTTGGTCGCCATAACCGTCGTTATCAGCGTCATAGTCAACAATCTCTACGGTATTTGTTGAGGTGACAACAGACCCGTAATCGTAGCCATCGTTTGGCGTCACCGACATGGTCCATGTTTCTCCGATGGAGGTTGCAGAACTTGGAACGGCCATGTTATTGTTGTGTGCAAAAACCACGCCACCGTTCTTGCGCCAGCGGATTTCAGAGCCGGCGTCAGAGTCGCCATCTGCGTCGGCAAAGTCGTAATTTCCATTGAGGGCTTGGTCGTAATATGCTTCAGTAACCGCACCCGATTGTCCCGAGATGCTGATGAAGACGTTGGACGCTACTGGAGCGGCGTTTTGAGCCACATTTTCAGTGATGGAGGCGCTGGCTGAATCCCATGAATCTCCAGAATTTCCATTGTTACCGTCCCCTTGAAGGACGGCGATATCCACGCTGACCGTTCCGCTTCCGCTGGACGGCGCCTGCCAGTCAAAGGCCCAGCCGAGTTGGCCAGAGCCGGTGTGAGTTGCGCTTGTTCCGCCTTGGATTTTGACGCCAGTTCCAGCGTTTTGAATGGTACCTTTGTCAACAACAACGTTGAATCCGCCCACGAAGGCTTGCGTTCCACCGGTGTGAGTGATGTTGATGTTGTACACCTGACCTGCATTGTACGATGTTGGGAAGTCGTGGTTCGCTGTGATGCTTGTTCCTGTACTGTAGTGACATGTGCATCCTTGACCGGCTTGATTGTGGATGCCGTTCATCTTCCCATCGATGGAAGGAACTGAGGCGATCATCACGGCGACGAGGGCAACACACAGCAAACGGGCAACAGTCTTCATGCTTGACCCTTGATTTGGTGTTGATATAAGTAAAGTGGTGCATGGATTTGACACTGAATTTTGAATCTATAATCGCAGCGTTCCATCCATTGCTTCCATCTGCGGACGCTTTGTAATGCAGAATGACGAAGGACCAAAGGGATGAAATGACCGTTTCTCTTGCTCTCTTCATGGAGCCCTCAACAGCATCGTGGGGCGAGCGTTTCACCTTGGAATTCATGGTTGTTCTGCTCTTTGTTGGAGCCTTTATGTCACTTGGTGCAACCTTTTGGCTCCCTCCGTTTGTATTGATTCTCGTTGTACATGTTGGAGTAGTTGTATGGTTTTACCATCTCCGAACGTTCAACTTTAACCGTTTTGATCTTCGTTTTTTAATGATTCCAGCAGCCATTCTTTTGATTGATATTTGGTCATCGTTTCCCTCGGTACCTCCTTATTACGATCGAGCTTATCACCTCCAAATATCAAACCGGATTCTTGACAGATGGACTTGGGAGCCGTACCACCAAGGAATTCCGTATTCGTTTCGACCGGAATTGATGTCGGGGATTGCTGCCGTAGAACTCGCTTGGTCGGGAGAAACATACATCGTTCGTTCAACCCCCTTCCTTGCGCTTGTTGGTACTGCTTGGATGCTGCAACATCTTTCTGAGCAAATCACAACAAAGGCCCGGGCACTTTTTCCTCCAACAATCTTCCTTTTATTCCCCATCGTCCTTGAATTCGGGCGGACGATGCTGCTGGACGTACTGATTGTCGGTAGCCTTCTTTGTGTTGTGGTGTTTTGGATCAAACAAGATGAGGACTCAACTCCTCGTTCGTGGTTCAAAATCGGTTTGATAGCAGGTTGCTGCGGCCTTGTTAAGTATCCTTATTTTTACATAGGGCCGTGGTTGGGAATTCTTCTTCTCTACGAACGAACACGCCTTGAGACGAAATTGGTTCTTGCAGGGTGGTCAGTTCCAACCGTGTTGTTCTTGATTCGAAACACAATAAATCAACAAGACCCGTTGGGGCCGATGAATTCCCAAATTACCGGTACATACCTAAGCGCAACTTCCGAATTTGGATTGTACACCATTGATGTCTTCATAGAAGATTTCATCGCTCAGTGGCCGGTAGCATTGTTCATATTCGCATTGCTGGGGACCATTCTTATCCAAAAAGAACATCGGCCCATACTCTTCAAAACCTGGGTCCTTTTGCTTCCAGCCTTCGTTCTTTTTGCGTTCGTTTTAGATTTCGGCTGGGTCAGGTATTCGACTCCATGGCTCGCGCTGTTGAGTCTTGGAATACCTTCCATGATGCAGTCACATCGCCTGTTTCATGAACGCCTTCAATCCAAAGCGGTCGTTGCCGTTGGTGCCGTCGTTATGCTGTGCATGTTGTCCATGACCCAAGCCATGATGACGGATGAAAACCTCGGCGGAGTTTCTGGCGTTGATGTACTGAAACGAAGTCAAGATCATGCTGAACTGTTCGTCGGTGTGGGCGACGTGTTGCCAGACGGAAGCATACTTTTGGCTGGAAATGACATCACCGTTGGACTTTATGCAACCAATGAGGCTTACCGTTTTGGCCCCTCAACTGACCCCGTGGCCGATTCCATACTGGTTGTTGATGGGACGCATGTGTTTACGCATACCTCTATGAATCGGTTTTCATTTGAGTTAAATTGGACCTATTTGTTGGGTTCACCGATGACGCCGCTTGCCGATGTTTCAACGGAGAACGTGAACGGCTATGTTTGGGAAGTTGACCCTTCTCGTTTGGATGAACGCAGATGGTGGCTTGAGAACCCAGGTGCAGTTAACGGAACAGGGGGCCAATCTGCAGACATGGTGTGGTTGGGTGAAGAAGCCACCTTTTCATGGCCAGACAATACCGCTCCCCACCTGATCGTTCGCTATGACGGGCCGTTGCCAAATGCGGGAGTGTTCAATGCCCTTCTGAGCGAAGAACACCCCGATGTTCTGTGCCGTACATTGGAGTCCTGTTCCGAGTTAGAACGAAGTACTCATTACGATGAACAATGGTTGATGTGGGGGGTTCTAGCATGACGGAAGAAGCCCTGTTGGAAACTCTTGTGTGGGCGAAATTGTTTGACCACCTCTTGGATGAAGCAACGGCTCAGGCCTTCATGAACGAACGGATTGAACTTGAAACCCTTCGTGAAATAATCGGCGGTTCAAAGCGCATAGTCCGGCATGGGGGCCTGCTTCGCTTGGCCCAGCATGAAGTTGCTGAAATCACCATTGAACAGCGGAAAAAACGAGCCGTCCAGCACCTTGAGGAACTGCGCCCCGTTCTCCAAATATTGGTTGGTCTTCCTCAAATTGAAGGGCTTGCCATCACAGGTTCAGTAGCAGCCGGGACCAACGATGAAGATGGTGATGTAGACGTTCTGATCATCACTCGGCCCGGGTGGGTTTGGCGTGTTCGTGCCGTGGCGATTTACCTCGCACACCGTCATCCAAACGGACAAAGATTGTGTCCCAATATGGTGATGGCTTCCGACCACCTCGCTATTGAACAAAGCCTCTACGGCGCTCGAGAAATGATGCTCATGCAGCCCATAAAGGATGAAGGCGGAGTCTCATCAATGCAAGAAGCCAACCCTTGGGTTGAAACAATGTTGCCCAATGCATCGTACAGAACCACAATCGCCCATTCCTCCTCCAAACGAGGCGCACCTTGGTGGTGGGCCATCTGCCGTATGCCGTTCTTGGGTCGTCTGTTTGAACGGTTTGAATCCAGTCGGCGTATTCGCGAACTTAAGCGGGCAAGTCGTTCTTCTGAAGCAATATACACACGTTCGATATGCAGAGGGCACGAAAACAATCATCGTACCACCATTGAACAACGACTTGAACAGGCGATGGAGGGGTTGCAATGAACGATGCTTCATACCACAAAACGGTCGCAGATTACTACGATGAAGAAGCGTATTCGTTTGAAGAACGGGCCCACACCAACCCGTTGCTGGGGCATTTACGCCAACGGTTTCGTGATGTCGTTCTTGAAGGAGAGGTATCAACCCTTCTCGAAATAGGATACGGGCCAGGACTTGACATGGTTTGGTTTGCCCACCAGGACGGTGTTTCTGCGGTTCATGGCTTGGACATCACTCCAAATTTTCATGAGATCGTCTCACAAAAAGCAAAGGACATCAAAACCATTCATCCGTATCTCGGCGGCCCAGAACAATGCCTTGACCATCTGGAAGAAGGAAGTATCGATACGGTTTACGTGTTCTTCGGTGCGCTGAACACATGTGCAAATCTCAATTCGGCAGCAGAACATATTGCTCGTGTTCTCAAACCCGGTGGAAGGGCTGTGTTGACCTTTGTGAACAAGTGGTACATGTTTGATGTGGTTTGGAACTTGCTAACCCTTCGTCCAAAAAAGGCATTTGCAAGACTCAAGAAGGTGTGGACGGGCTATTCTCCAACCCGTCAACTCGAATCCCGTTGTTACTCGTCCCGTGAAGTCAATCAACACTTTTCGCCCCACCTCCGCCGAACAATGAAGCGTGGATATTGCATCACGCATCCGGCCTGGTACCGTCACCATTGGGCGCCGTTGGGCAGCCTGCGCAGTCGTTTCTTGATGCGTTTTGACCGATGGTTGAAATGGACTCCTTTCTGGAATCTTGGTGAATATTCCCTCTATGTTTACGAGCGGCCCGAGGTCAAGGATTGAAGGACCTCATCCAGAGATTTATGCGCCTCATCGCCTTCAACACCCGTTTGCTGTTCGGAATTCAGTCGAACGGATGCAAGAACCGATTGACGTGTTTGTTTATCGTAACGACGAAACATACCCCATTTACTCATCTTGACAGGTTGGATTGACCGAGCATGACCCACAGCGATTGCGAACCGTTCTTGTGTGGTTCGAACCAAGAGTTGAGGATGCAAAACTCCCGTTGTTTTTTGCTCAATGTGCTGCCAGATTTCCCTGGCCAAATCGTTGACTTCAACAACGGACATCCAAATCGGTTGGCCTGGGAACAACGGAACTTCGTTGGAGCAGTACAAGGCGTTGAACCACGAACCGTCTCCCAAAATCCATGGAGCACGCATGATGCCGACCCGTCCCTTTTCAGCAGCATGCCGCAGAGGAGCTTCACCCACTCCATAGGATGTGGCGTAACCTGTAGGGTTGTAAGGTTGGCCAATTCCAACCAACTTTTGGCCGCAATCTCCGTAACTTAGGGTTCCATGAAGGGCAACAACATGGGGCGGATTTTTCATCTCCGAATGGGCTTTCAACATCGCTTTCATGGCCGTTTGGGTTTCCAGAGCGACGGAATTCCGTTGTTTTGACGTTGTTCCTTTTGGCCGGGCACAAATCAACACAGCATCGTATCCGTCAAGCGTTTTACTCCAATCGCTAACCTTGAGGAGGTCGAG
>JAQXEX010000067.1 GCA_029250625.1 Candidatus Poseidonia sp.
GGGTTCGTTCCGGTTCACTGGAGAGCACGTGCGAGAGTGGCTCGAAGGTTTGGCCAC
This sequence comes from Candidatus Poseidonia sp., assembly GCA_029250625.1. GTDB lineage: Archaea > Thermoplasmatota > Poseidoniia > Poseidoniales > Poseidoniaceae > Poseidonia. The sequence continues at coordinate 58 of JAQXEX010000067.1, forward strand.
ACAACGTGTGACGGCGATTTCCCCTTCCCGTTGTGCTTATACCCACTTTCTAGACGATAACGGCCACCTGATTGATGACATGATCTTTGCCGTCGTCAGCGATCAGGAACTTCTCGGGGTTCCCAACGCTTCGATGATTGATGTTATGTGGAATTGGTTCTCAACGCACCTGCCTGAAGACGGTTCGGTAGTGTTGGAGAATTTGTCGGACGAGATGTCGATTCTAGCACTTCAAGGCCCCCAAGCCAAGGAAGTGTTCACCTCGGTGATGGGCGATGACCAACATGTTGCACGGTTCAAGTGGCGAGAGTTGACGGACAACGCATTGGGAATCACTGGATGGATACAAGGTACCGGATATACGGGTGAGGCTGGATACGAGATCTTCATTCCAAATGACGATGCACCTGTTCTTTGGCGTGCTTTGATCGCATCAGGGGCAACACCGGTAGGACTCGGAGCTCGTGATACTTTGAGATTAGAGAAAGGATTCCTTCTCTCAGGTGTAGATTTTTGTTGGCCGCCGCTTAGCGAAGAAGAAGACCCTTCGTTCTTGGCGAGGGACTCTTGGGAAACAAACGTTCCGTTTGGCCTCGATATTGAACATGAATTCATCGGGCGTCAACATGTTGTAAGTCACTCAGAAGATGATGCCAGATGGTGGGGTGTTCGTTACATCGAGAAGGGACCTTTACCTCGGCCCGGAAAAGAAGTCGTGCGTGATTCTGGTGAATCCGTCGGGCGTCTCACTTCAGGTGCACCTGCGCCCAGTCTCAACAACCTCGGCATTGGCATCGGATATTTGCAAGGCGTCAAGGAAGGCGATGAAGTTCTCATCGTTGCCAGCCCACGGAAATCGGTTCGAGCCGTTGTTGTCCGGCCACCGTTTTTCTAAAGTTGACTAAGAACTGGTTCCATAGCAGCCATCCAGCGAATCTTTTCTCGTTCTCCAGTATGATTCAATTCAACCTTCATGTCCTTGGCTTCCAATAAGGCATTCTTTACCGAAGCAGGGCTGTCCCAGGCCGCAGTTGTTCCCATTCGTTCCACGGTGGCTAATTCCCCCATCAAACAACCGTCATTAACAACACTCGGGACACCATGGGCCGCAGCATCAAACATCTTGACCGGGATAGCTCCTTGGAGTATGTTTCCACGCAAGGGTGAATACATTGCATACATCACGTCAACGTTTTGGATGATCGCTCCAAACTCCTTTGTCGTAAATGCACCCGTGACAGTGGCTTCAACCTCGCCTGCCTCCACAGCCTCCATCATCATTCGTCGAACTTTTGGTGCAGCCGGACCATCGCCTGCAATCCGGAGTTGAGGTCGCTCCAAAACAGGCATTTCTTTGACGCTATTGAGGAGCAGTTCAAACGACTTCACATCACGAATTCGGCCAAGATAGCCAACCGTCCATCCCTCGCTAGAACGAGAGGAAGGTTCCGGGAAGGGAGGCATGGGTCGGTTTTCAACGACAACTCCAACGAGGTCGTGATGGGCGAGCCATTCCACAAATCCCCGTTGGTTGCCGCCGTCTATGCTTCCGCTGGATGTGATGATGCATTCAGCGTGCTTTGCACGGCTGAGCATCTTTTGCTTGAACCTGCGACTCACGAGGGTTCTTGGAAGAGAATTTGGAGCATCCATGCGAACCCAAGTGTGCTGAAGGTCATGCATGTCAAAAACAAACGGAACTGACTTCGCACGTTTGAGGGCAATACCAATTTTGAGGGTGTCTGCGTCGTGACAGTACACCAATCCTGGCGGGTCACGCAGCAGTGTATCTCGGACTTGACGGTTAAATTTCTTGAGTCCCATCAGGGTTGTAATTCGTCCTCCGTAAGGTACCTTACCCACACGATATCGCATGATTCGGACGCCGTTGACGTTCTCGCTCAATGGATGTGACTCAGCACGGTCAAATGCATGGACGGTGACTCGATATCCAGCTTGTGCGAGCCAACTGGCATGTCGCAAAACCCTCGGGTCAGGGGCGCACGAATTGGTCACCACCATCGCCACTCGGACCATGACTTTGCGAGACCGTCCACCGCCATGAGGTGTTCCCTTGATTCATGCGGGCCAAAGCAATGCATTATGAGCGGGACGCGCATGGATTTCATCATACACCCGCAGGGTGTGGTGATTCCAATGGTGGACCAACTTCCAAACCTTGGCCGAGAAGAAGAGATGCTGAAGGCAATGGGTCTTCAAAACATAGACGATTTATTTGCCGACATTCCCGACGATGTCAGGTTCAAAGGGCCACTCCCGCTCCGGCCTCCACAGTCAGAAGAAGAGATTCTTAGTGACGCTCGCCGTCTTCTTGGAGCGAATATTGCGATGGGCAGTCGGACGTCCTTCTTGGGCGCTGGATTGTACAGGAATTACATTCCCGCATCGGTCTTTCAGCTCGTCACACGGGGCGAATTCTTAACCGCCTACACCCCATATCAACCCGAAGTGAGCCAAGGGATGCTCCAAGCCATGTGGGAGTTTCAATCGCTCATTTCCGAATTGGTCGGTCTTCCGATTGCAAATCTCTCCTTGTATGACGGCTCCACAGCGGCTGCTGAAGCCCTGACATGCGCTGTCAGAGTCCACAACAGAAAAGCGACCCAGCCCAACACGGTTTTTGTGTCAGCATTGACACCTCCTGACAAAATGTCGGTGATGGAAAACTACTGCCAGGGTGCAGAGATCACCATCAAAACGCTGGAACACAACGCTGACGGAACTCTCAATCTCGATTCGCTGAAAGAGGCTGCTGGTTCTTGCGGAGTTTACCTCGAACAGCCAAATCCACTTGGCGTTCTCGACGAAGGCCTAACGATGACAAAAGAAATCATCGGCGAGCATACTGCACTGATTGTAGGAGCCCAGCCGGTCTCGCTCGGCATGGTTGAAGCACCGGGCCATTACGGCGCAGACATCGTTGTCGGTGAAGGACAACCGCTCGGTAGCCCCGTTACTGCAGGGGGCCCACTCTACGGAATTTTCGCATGCAGCAAACCCTACCTGCGGTTGATGCCGGGACGAATCGTAGGTCGCTCCATTGATGTAGACGGAAATGAAGCATACTGCCTCACTCTCTCAACCCGAGAGCAACACATTCGACGTCACCGCGCAACTTCAAACATCTGCACCAATGAAACCTTGATTGCGTTAATGGGTGCAATGCACATGGCCCTACTTGGCCCAGAAGGATTGCATGACCTCGCATATCGCAACGCTGCTGCCTGTCAGAAAGCAAAGGAAATATTGGTGGATACGCCTGGCGTCCGAATCGTACACAACGCCTCTCACTTCAACGAATTTGCGATTGAGATTGAAGGCTCGGCAGAAGCCTGTCTTGCCTACCTTGACGGTAACGGAATCATCGGAGGGTTTGACCTTGGGCGCTGGTACCCTTCCATCACCAATCAAATCCTCATCACAACAACCGATCAAACTACAGAACAGGACATTGAGGCCTTATCCGCCCAATTATCGATGTGGACCAGCCATCAGGGGGTGAGTGCTTGAGTCATTTGTTCAATCACAACGGTGCCCCTAACACCGGTTACAGTCAACCTCCAAGCATCGAGACAGCGGTCAAGCCGTCCATCCCAGCAGGACTCGTTCGTCGACAACAAGCTCGCTGGCCTCGCCTCTCTGAGCCAGAAATGGTCCGCCATTACACTTGGCTCTCAAAGCGTAATTTCGGAATTGATACAGGATTTTATCCGCTCGGCTCCTGTACAATGAAGCACAATCCGCGCGTCAATGAAGTCATTGCTCAACTCCCCGGAATCGCCGACATTCATCCTCATCAGCCAGAACATCATCTCCAAGGACTCTTGTCCATCTATTACGAGATGCAACACATGCTCGAAGTATGTGCGGGGATGGACCAAGTAACGCTTCAACCGGTCGCCGGTGCTCAAGGTGAATTCACTGCAGTTCGCTGCATTCAAGAGTATTTCCGACTGAAAGGTGACACAAAAAGAACGAAGGTCATCGTTCCTGATTCAGCTCACGGTACCAATCCCGCAAGTGCAGCCATGGCCGGTTTTGAAATCGTAGAAATCCCAAGTCGAGTTGACGGTCGCATTGACCTTGACGCTCTCCGTGCAGTTGCCGACGAAACTACAGCGGCCATGATGATCACCAATCCAAACACCCTCGGTCTGTTTGAAGCCGATATTTCTGAAGCCAGTCAAATCGTTCACGATGCAGGCGGACAAATGTACTACGATGGAGCCAACTTCAACGCCATTCTTGGAATCACTTCTCCTGGACTGATGGGCTTTGATGCGGTTCACTTCAACCTCCACAAGACCTTCTCTCAACCGCACGGCGGCGGAGGGCCAGGGTCGGGCCCGATTGGAGTCAAGGCACATCTAGCCGAGTTTTTGCCGGGTCCGCTCGCTGACCGACGCACCCCAACGGCTGCTGAGCAATCAACTGCTGTTGATGAATTCTGGTACCACTGGAGGGAACCAGCCCACAGCATCGGTAAGGTTCAGCAATGGCACGGCAACGCTGGTGCAGTCATACGTTGCTGGGCTTACTACAGGCGCTACGGCTCAGGCCTCACCACGATGTCAGAGCACGCTGTATTGAACGCCAACTACCTCCGGCACGCTATCCACAAAGCGGCTCGTGAAGAGGGCGTTGACCACCTGTTCGTAGATGGTGCAGAAACCGATGTAGCAAAGCACGAGTTCACACTCTCACTGCAACCTGCGAAAGAGCAACTGGGAGTGTCTGCTATGGACGTCGCTAAGGGACTGCTTGACCGTGGTTACATGGCTCCTACCGTCTACTTCCCGTTGGTCGTACCGGAATGCATGATGATCGAACCGACTGAAACCGAATCCAAGGACACGCTTGATACCTTCGCTCAACACTTCGCAGAAGTACTCAAGGTAGATGCTGAAACATTGCATGCGGCGCCAACCACGACGCCTGTCCGCCGTGTTGATGAGGTCTACGCCGCCCGCAATCTCTGCCTTCGTCACCCCTACGACGAGTGAAGTTGCGAAGCGAAAGTGCTAATGTGAAAATTCTCCAGCAGGATACATGGGCGTAGAAGAGCATCAGCGTACGGGCTGGGATTCTGTACCTCCGAAGGGTGACTTTACCGCCACCTTGTTCCTTTTCGCTTGGGCCCTCCTGCCCGTTGGCTTCATGGGAATGATGCTTCTCTTTCCCAGATTTGAATCTCTCAGGCTCCCGCTTTTGGGTTTGAGTGAGGCTTTGTTGCTGTTGACGTTCGCCAGCGGGTTGTCCCAACGGAAGGGCAGCAAATACGATCCGAAGGTACGACTGGCGGGTGTCATTCTTGGAGTTTCTGTGATGATTCTGGCCATTCTTTATCTCGCAGAACTGCCGCAATGGTGGTGGCTTGGTTATGCATTCTGTATCGGTTCGGTGCCCTATCTTTTCATTGCTCTAAACGGCCTAGCGGCCTGCGACCATGAGGTGTATCAGCGCCCTTGGGACGCTAAGGATTTGGTTCCGGTTGAGCGTTGTTTGTCAGGCTGGAATGTGATCTCTGCCCGGTGGAAAAGTGGAATCATGGCTTCGAAAACAATTGGGGCAAGAACCGTGGTCATGTTCGGCAGTAGAGATGAGGAAGAGTTGCTCTTGAACATTGAACTTCTTGCTCCAAAAAGTGTAGGGCTTTCCGAAGAGGATTGGGGTGTTCAGTGGGACGGTTTTCCTGTCGCTTCACCAAGTAAAGATGCTGAAGAATGAGGCATTTCCCCCGTCTTCACGAAGAGGCATCTAAATGAACCACCCGCGCCGGCAGGGTAGCATGGATGTAACGATTCTACTCGGCTCCTCTTCGGACCTGCCCATTGCCCAAAAGTGTACCAAAATCTTGGAACTGTTTGATGTGCCTTACCAATTGCGTGTGGCTTCCGCTCACCGGTCTCCTAAATTCGTTGAAGAAATCGTTGGGGATGCTTTGGACGACGGTTGTCAAATCTTTGTAGCCATGGCTGGTCTAGCTGCGGCACTCCCTGGTGCAGTTGCAGCCTTGACCACCAAGCCTGTAATCGGTGTCCCATGCGGCGGAAAGGTTCCATTTGATTCACTTCTTTCCATCGCTCAATTGCCTCCTGGTGTTCCAGCAGCAACCGTTGGTGTTGACCGTGGAGACAATGCAGGTTATCTCGCAGTTCAGATGCTGGCGCTCATTCACCCCAAATATGCTGCTGCTTTAGAACAAAACAAATTGGATCAAATTGAGCGAGTTAAGGCACAAGACCGTGATGTCAACGGCGGTGCCTGAAATGTTTGATACTGAGGAATTCATCTCAGAAAGTATTGAATCCCTCAAATCTACTATTGATGACATCGCCATTATCGCCTGTTCAGGAGGAGTTGACTCAACCGTAGCAGCGGTTATCGCCAGCCAAGCAGTCGGTGATTTACTTCACTGCGTGTACGTTGATACAGGATTCATGAGGAAAGATGAGACCGAACAAATCGAAGCCCTTCTCGAAGAACAGGGAATTAATTTGGTCACTGTAAAAGCAGCTGACAGGTACTTTGAGGCGCTCAAAGGTGTCACCGAACCAGAACAAAAGCGTAAGGTCATCGGTGAATTATTCATTCGTATTTTCGAAGATGAGCAAAAGAAATGTGGAGCGAAGTACCTTGTCCAAGGAACCATTGCCCCCGACTGGATCGAATCCGGTGGTGGCGTTCGTGACACCATCAAATCCCACCACAACGTCGGTGGCCTTCCCGAAGACATGACCCTCACTGTGGTTGAGCCTCTGCGTGATTTGTACAAAGATGAGGTTCGTGAATTGGCCCGACATCTTGACATTAACGTGGCTGAGCGCCAACCTTTCCCTGGGCCAGGCCTTGCTGTTCGTACACTCGGTGAACTCACACCGGAGCGTGTTGCTGTTGTACGGGAGGCTTGCGCCATCGTTGAAGAAGAATTTGAAGCGGCTGCAGAGCGTGGAGAAATGGAAATTCCTTGGCAGTACTTTGCTGCCCTTCTACCCGTTCGTAGCGTCGGCGTTCACGGAGATGTGAGAGCATACGGTGAGACCATCGTTGTGCGTGCGGTTCAATCCATTGACGGAATGTCCGCCCGATATTCAGAAATCCCCCACAGCATCCTCCAAAAGATCAGCACTCGAATCACAAATACCGTCAAAGGGGCTGTGAATCGTGTTGTCTACGATATTACCCACAAACCTCCGGGTACCATTGAATGGGAATAATCGTCTTCGGCTCTTCTCAGCGTCGTTTTTTGGTTCACGCATGTGAGCACTCTTGGTTGTTCACTCCAAAGGTTGCTAGGGCATGGAGGCTAGATGAATCGGTAGCGTTAACAGCGACCCACTGCAACCCCATCGCATTCTCATAAGATTGCTAAGGGTAATCGGATGAACCCTTCGTATGCATCCGATTCAACCGAGTATTGCTTCGTATTACAGGATCAGCGTGTGTTCATATAGCATCTATTTCAATTTAGGTTATGCTGGTAAACAATAACTCCAACAAAAAAAACAAAGC
>JAQXEX010000068.1 GCA_029250625.1 Candidatus Poseidonia sp.
GCATACACTTCAACGCCGGTGTTCCCCCAACTGACCCATGAGTGTCCTGTTGAGGAATTGAAATACGATACAACATCAATGGAACCTGACGAGTTAATGGTCGTGTTCCAGACTTGATTGGCAAGGTCGTATTGAACAAGACCTCCTTCATCTGATGTGGTCGCTGGAGTAAAAAAAGTCCCGGGGGTGGTCTTTACAATCAACAAACTTGCCACGAGTGTATCACCGTTGATCTCCAGAGACGTAATGGAGCCTGTTTGATTGCCAAAGACGGTTCCTGCATCAAGCGGAGCATTGCTTGTTGAATTGATGATATCGTACGAGAAAATGTTGTCAGAAGCATCCTTGAGATGATAATACAACGTGTTGCCGTACATGGTTAAATCATGGGCATTGTTGACCGCCAAACTTTGTGACACTTGACCAGTTGATGTGTTGATCAGTCTGAAAAATTGGGGTCCAGCAACCCACAAACCTCGATTTGCGACGTCTTCGACCATGCCGGTAATTTGTAGGTTTCCATTTGCGCCAAGGACGTTATCGCCCCATGTAGTGAGCCATTCGCCGTTCGTAATGTCCCAGCGGGCCACGCCGATACCTGAAAGGCCGATGTAGGCTACATCGTCAATCACGACAACGACAGCGTCCTCGCTGTCATCGTCGGTTGTCCAAGTGTCAACGAGTGTCATTGTTGTCTTGTCAATGAGGTAGACTCCGTTATTGGTGCCTGCAAAGATGGTCGTGCTGTTGACGGCGACTTCTGTCACTTGGCCGATTGGTAGGTATGCGTTGCATGTTGCGACCGAAACGAAATTTCCAGACAGACTGTACATACAGAGTCCAAGGTTCGTCCCTGCATACATCGTATTGCCATCGAGTTCAAAATCATAAAACCGCCGTGGGCGCTCGTAAAAGCTTCCCTCAAGCACTTTGGTTGCAGTTGACCCATCCCATATCCATGCTCCACTATCGGTGCCGATCCACAAATCGCTCCCACTGGCTTCGACAGAGTAGACATTGTCGCTCCCAATTCCAGTGGTCACACTGTCCAAAGTGGACAAGGATTGGCCGGTGACGATGTCTTTTCGAGCCACGCCAAACCCTTCAATTCCCATGTGCATTGTTGTGCCAATAACGGCTACTTGGGCGAAATTTAGACGGCTTGACGAGGTTGAGCCCCATGTGTCAAGGAAGGTGTTGTTTGCGAGATCGTATCGCAGCAATCCTTCATCGGTTGCGATGAAGCCGACACCACCATAGATGGCGACGTCATAGTTGAGTACAAACGACTCCTGAATTCGAGTTGGGTTGCTCGCACTCGTAGCATCTGCTGTCGCCGTGTATACACCGTAAGGTTGAACGAACAGGATTTCGCATCCCTGTGCGGTGGTGCAGTCCCCGGTTGAATCGATGTCATAGATTGCCAGTGTGCCTCCAACATTTCCGTATTCATTTCCTGCAGGAATGTTTCCTCGAACAGCACCATTTTCTATCAAATAAATTCCGTCGGTATACGTGCCTGCCAGAATGGTATCACCAGCCCGTGCAAGCTTGAAAACGTAATCATTGATCGGGATTGGTTCAAGCCAAGCCGACGCAGCAAGGTCGAACCGTTCAACCACTTTGGAATAGAATCCAGCACCGTAAACGATGCCGTCGTACTCAAGGACATCGTTGATGTCGCTATCAAAAGGTCCAGTAGCAAACAGAATTTCATCGATAAGGCTGCTCTGAAGGTCCGCTTTAATCATCACAAGGCGTCCATCACCATTGGTTGCGACATGAACGTCAGTGGACGGTGAACGAGCACCGTTGCTGTCCCAAGGAAGCAGAGCCAGCGATGGGGTTTCGCTGAGGTTGATTTGGTCAAGTGCAATCGATGTCGAAAAAGCCCCATTACTTCGGTCGTATCGCACCAACTCATCACCAGATAAAATATGCACAACATCACTGTTTGATGCCATGCCGTATATTTCATCAGCTGGGAGAGAGTTTCCAGAATCCCAAGTGGAGAGCCACACGCCCGTGTTGTGATTGAATCGGGCAATACCACTGTCCGATGATGCAAACAGCAACAATGACCCAACTGTTTCAATCTGGGTGATAGAATCGCTGTGCAATACATTTTGGGTGGAACTAAATCCAGTACCCCATGCTTCGAGAGGGGCATCTGAATTGAGATCATACCGTGGTACTCCGTTGTTTGTTGCCAAGTAGAGCACGTCGCTTTGCTCGTGCATGCCGTAGACTTCGGTGATGTCAAACCATAATGTGGTTGTATAGCCATTGGATACTTTGAGATCCCACTCAGATGCTGTGAGGTCGTATTGATAGAGTGAACCGTTGTTGTATGCGGCGAAAACACCCGAAGCGGTGACTTTGAACGAGGCGAGGCCGTCCATTCCAAGGGCTGCAAGACCGGACTGAAGTGTGCCATCGGCACGTGATATCATCTGGAACTGACCGCTCGCCGTAGCGAGGTGGATGTTTCCGTTTGGTCCAACTTCAATCCCGACGATATCACCCATTGGCTCATCAAGAGAAAAACTGTCAATAATCTCCGGATTGTTGTTTGCATCGAGTACATAAACAGTGTTTCCAGTGGTGAGGTAGAGTTGTCCATCGTCAGGATGCTGGGCAGAATGGAAGTCGGAAATATTGACTTCATCAAAGAAAGCGATCGGGTCTGAAGGCGTTAGTGCCTCAAGGGTGAAATCCGTAATCGTGGCGTTTGCAGGTAAGGTCCAACCTGCTCCTGTGGCGCTGTTTGGAGCCAATCGGTCGGCGTACGGATTCAATCCGTCAAAGGAGTTCAGAGAACCGAGGGGCCCGTAGCCGCTAAAGTCAAACAACCGGTCACCGGTATCTCGCGCAAGAAGCAAGGGAGAATCGATTACGAGGCCGTCGGAACCGTTGACATACACTTGCAGACTCACGTTTGATACTTCTGCACCAGGTGCAAATTCAAGGTTCCAGTCAGCAGATGCCTGTGAGATGATTGTAGGGTCGTTTCCTTCTGTTGTTGAAAGTTGAAGCCAACCGGAATCAACACTTCCCGACTGTGGCCATGATACTTCGCCTTCTATGGCGCTTGAAACGTCTTCAGCTGACACGAGTGCTGATGACCAAGATGAGAGGAGAAGAAGGACGACCAAGGTAACAGAATTGTAACCTAATGAATCGTTTTTATTTCTCCTTGACATAGGTTCCATTCCATTTTCCGAGTATATAATATGGTGTTCAACACGAGAACACTTCGGTCTTGAATTGTATACACAAATGGAGCAAGCATCATTGAGTCCAAGCATGAATGTAACCTCATACATGACAGTTCGATTGTCATGCAAGTAACACCTTTAACACGGCTGATTTGCCCTGATATACTACGCATCTTCTGATTGTTTCTAAAGGGATCCTCAAACACACGCTGGTTTTGTAATATGAAGCAATGATCGTTGAATCAAATCATAACCCAACTGAATGTTCCCAGGTTAGCATCGCTCCACTTCAACCAGGTCTGGACGCTTCGCTGGGGCATGAAAATCTACGCCTGCGAAACGATGGGCATCTGGGATTAAGACGGAGCGCCTCAAAGCAGGCGTGAACAATCTTGAAGATGAACAGGGCCACCCAATGCCCATGCGACCGGTTCATCTTTTGTTGATGCTGGTCGTTCTCGCACCGGTTACCGGATGCCTCGGCGGTGGTGGAGGTGGCTCAGAAACGACAGGCACCTACACGGTTGAGTCGACCATGGCGTCCATTGAATTGGAGACGAAATCCGCTGACTATCAAGACGAAGCAACCGTTGAGTGGAGCCTTGATTCCTCAACCATCGTGGGAGACATTGAGGCGGCAGGTGGCCACGTTGTCGGGGTTCTCTTCTCTCTTACCTACGGGGAAGACGAGACTTCGGGAGGTCCGCTCTGTACGGGCGGCGAGGACAATGCCCCAGACACGATTACAGGAACTGCTTCCAAGGGTGAATGGACCCTTTCGGGGTCTGGAGAAAATCCTGGGTCCCATGAGGTGAACTTAACCTGGCACAACGCTTCCCTTCTTTCCGGTGTGGTCGAAGGGTTGACCAAGAGTGAAATCGAAGACCAGTTGGCCTTTGGTGAAGATGCATTGGGGGCCTACAACCTTGCAATAACGGTTGATGCGGAGGCCTTCAACAGTGCCCTCTGTTCACACAACGACGAGGGCGAGGAGGTCACAACCGTAGTCAGTCTGCTCGTGTTGGACTTCACCATTCTTGATGAAGACGGTGAAGCGTTGACGAGCATGGCAGTCGGTAACGGTTCTCTCCCAGTCTTCTTGTTTGCAGGATGGATCTTTCCCGTTGTGTTCCTCGTCGGTTATGTCTCCGCCAAGCAGCGCGACCGATTCCATCTTGACCTTGATTTTGGCGAACCGGAAACCGAGGTTGTTGAGGGCGAATCTACCTCGGACGGTGAAACCCTCGTCGAGAGCTACCGTGCTCGTGTCATCACTCTTTCCGCCTTGTACGTGGCCCAAGGCGTTCCGTGGGGCTTCATCACCGTGACGATGGTCACTTTCCTCGCTGCAGAAGGTGCTGACGCCGGCGATCTCGCCTATCTGTTGACCCTCGGTACCCTGCCATGGTCATTCAAGTTCCTTTGGGGCCCCATCATTGACCGCTTCCAAGTACCGGCTCTTGGCCGCCGCCGTCCCTGGATCCTTATCGCCCAAACAGGCATGGTGGCGCTGCTCGTGACCATGCTGATGGTTCCTGATTTGGCCAATAACATCTCACTTCTCGGTGCGCTGTTCTTTGTCTACAACGTGTTCACGGCCTTGCAAGATGTTTCAACCGACGCCCTTGCTGTTGATGTGCTTCAATCTCACGAATTTGAGCGTGTCAACAGTTACATGTTTACGGCCAAGTCCTTGGGTGGTATCATCGGTGGCGCAGGGCTCGGCACCATCATCGGTGTTGTTGGCATCCGCGGCGCCTTTTTGATTCAGATTCCGATTTTGGTGACCATCATGATGGTGCCACTCTTCATGCGTGAACGTCCTGGTGAGAAGCGCTTCCCGTGGGACGAGGGTGACGCTGTTGAGAAGGCCGAAGATACTGAGGAAGGCGCCGAGGAAGTTCGAGACTTTAGCGTCATTTTGGGCAACATCCGAACGGCCTTTTCGGTTCGTTCAGCCCAACTCGGTATCGTGGTCAGCCTCGTCATTTCCCTCGCCTTCATACTCATTCCCATTCTTCCGTTGCTCTTCCTCCAAGAATTGGGTTGGACTCAAGAAGAGTTCAACGTCACGAAGGGCGGTATCATCCTTGTTGTGACGATGTTGGGGGCCATGGCCGGTGGCGAACTTGGTCGTCGCTTTGGGGGGAAATCCGTGCTGATGTTTGCGGCCCTCAGTGCTTCATTGACAACCTTGACTTGGGGCATGCTCGATTCCATGTGGGGCGAAGGTTGGTTCATGATGTTGGTGTGGATTATTCACACCTTCCTCTGGGCCATCGTATCCATCTGTGCCTATTCCCTGATGATGCGGGTCACCTGGGCAGAAGTGGGTGGGACGCAATTCACTGGCTACATGGCGATGATGAACCTCTCCGCCATCATCGGCTACCAGTTGGCGCCCATCTTTGCCGCCCAGTACGACTATCAGACCATCTTCTACATCGCTGCCGTGCTCGAAACATTCGTGATCCTCGCTGCCTTGTTCATCGACCCAGAGGAGACCGACCGTACGCTTAACACCGGGGTTTGAGTTGTCTTCTCAAATGTAAAAATTCGGACGTTAAATCACCACAGAGCCGGAATCCATGTTTTGTAGAGCAATGTTAGTACCGACCCGCTGCAAGCCCATTCCATTGGGATAAGGTTTGAGTAGTTTCCAATGTAGAGGGAGCCTCTTTGATAGGGCGGGTATGCAATGGGTACGGTTCAATAGCGATAATCAGCCTCGTCAAGTTTGGTCACCTCACAACCAGGAAACAAATGATCGAGGTGCTGAGCATTACGGGCGCGAATCATGACGTTCTCAGGCTCGTGCCGATGGGCGACAATCGAAACGAAGCCATCATGAAGAAATACCCACATCAACAACGCCCTCCTTGATTATGAAGTT
>JAQXEX010000069.1 GCA_029250625.1 Candidatus Poseidonia sp.
GGAATCTTTTCAAGCACGATGGCGAAACAACCGGCCTCCTCAAGAATTTTAGCATCCTCAATGAGTTTTTCAGCTTCCTCGTCTTCCTTGGCTCGTACGGAATAAGTTCCAAATTTGTAAATCGACTGAGGTGTCAGTCCGAGGTGCCCCATGACGGGAATGCCAGCGGTGAGAATGCGCTGGACGGATTCCACAATTTCTGCCCCACCTTCGAGTTTCACCGCATGGCCGCTGGATTCTTTCATGATGCGAATAGCGGACTCTAGAGCGTTACGGGAATTCCCTTGATAGGTTCCAAAAGGCATGTCAACGACGAGGAGTGCCCTATCAACGGCTCGTTCCACACATTGTGCGTGGTAAATCATGTGGTCGAGCGTCATGGGTACTGTTGTGGCCTGTCCAGCCATCACATTGGAGGCGGAGTCTCTGACCAAAATGACATCAACGCCTGCTTGGTCAACGAGGCGAGCCAGGGAGTAATCGTAGGCCGTGAGCATGGTGATTTTTTCTCCAGCACGCATCATTTCTTGGAGCGTGTTGGTCGTCACTTTACGGGCCTTTCCATGAACCGACATGGTTCTCCCAATGCCGCAGTTGATTTGAATGCCTCGCCTTGACTTTCGGTTGTTGATGCAGGCGATTTTAGTCTAAGGCTGCATGACACACACATTGGTCATTTCTGAGAAGAAACTCATGGACCAGTCGCCGCCTTCTCGGCCGACGCCTGATTGCTTAACGCCTCCAAACGGTGTTCTCAAGTCTCGGTTTAGCCAGGTGTTGACCCACACAATTCCCGTTTCCATGCGTTCAGCGAAGGCCCGTCCTCGTTCAATATCAGCCGTCCAGACCGAGCCTGCGAGTCCATAATCGGTGCAGTTGGCCATCGTAACAGCTTCATCTTCGTCTTTGTAAGCGTGTAAGGTGACGACGGGGCCAAAGATTTCCTCCGTGGCGGTTCGTGAAGTATGGGTCAGTCCTCCAATCACGGTTGGGCGGAGAAAAGCCCCTTCCGCATGAACTCCAGACACTCCAGCATTTGCTTTTGTGCCGCCGGTGAGCAGGGTTCCTCCCTCTTTGATTCCAAGGCGGATGTAAGATTCTACTTTTTCGAGATGGTCAAGCGAAATGACGGCTCCCATTTGGGTGTCTTCATCCAGAGGATTTCCAAGTTTGAGTCGTTCAACACCCGCGACAAATTTGGACGAAACTTCGTCGTACCTGGACTCAGGTATGAGGACTCGCGAACCGCACAAACAGACTTGTCCGGAATTTGTAAACGAGGCACGGACAATGTCGTCAATGATGTCATCTACGGGTGCGTCGTCAAGGATAATCGTGGCGTTTTTTCCACCGAGTTCCAATGAGAGTTTCTTGAACATCGGTGCAGCAGTTGCAGCGACAATCTTGCCTGTAGAAGTACCTCCGGTGAATGAAATGGCTTTGATGTCAGGGTGTTCAACGATGGCTTGACCGACTTCGGGACCAAGGCCATGCACGAGATTAAACACGCCTGCAGGAAGGTTGAGTTCATCCAGTGTTTCAGCGAGCAAGTTCGCTGTTAAGGGTGTCATTTCGGACGGTTTGGCGACAACGGTATTTCCCATTAACAACGCAGGTGCTACCTTCCAAGTGAGGAGGTAGAGGGGCAGGTTCCAAGGAGTGATCAATCCCACGCATCCGACCGGAGAGCGGTGAACGTAATTGATGGCCCCGTTTGCTTCAAATTTCATAGGTTCCTGTTCCCTTGCATGGTGTGCAAAGAAACGAAAGTTGCTCACGGAACGTGCTGCGTCCACGCGGCGTGATAGGGAAATTGGCTTTCCAGTATCCGCTGTTTCAAGCTGGGCAATCAGCTCAGCCTTTGCTTCGAGAGCGTCGGCAATCCGGTCCAGCCACAGAATTCGTTCCTCAAATGGCGTTGCTTTCCACGAAGCTTCTGCAGCGACTGCAGCAAGGGTTGCTTGGGCGACATCGCTTGACATTGAGCGAGGTATGGTGGTGATGACCTCATTGGTAGCAGGGTTGAGGTTGTTGAGTGTGTCTCCTGAATGAGCGGGGACGAATGAACCACCAATGTAGTTGAGCAGAGGATTCATACTCACACCTCAGTTTCGTAGTTCCAACGGTCTCTGTCCGGGTCCCACTCATCCCAAGTTGGAACGGTTTCAAGGATGTCAACATAGGCTTCTGGAACAATTCCAGGGACAATGAATGCTTTTTGGCGGTGGAGGGGGTAGGGGTTTCTCAAGTTAATTCCCAATACTCCAAGGAGTGCACGGGCCACATACCATGTTGCTTGAGAGTTCCAGCCGTGAGCGATTTTCACAACAATGCCCAACCCTCTCGGGTAATCCGGGTGTTCAATGGCCATGCCGAGAAGGCCGTCTGCCCCTTCCTTTGCGATGACCTTGCCTTCTCCTGCTTTGAGAACGGTAGAATCCAATCGGTTGAATCCTCCCACGAGGTCAGGATGGCGAATCATTGATTCCCAAATCCAATCGTCATCTTTGTCTCGGACCAAACCAGCGTAGATTTGCGCAAGTTCAGATACCGTGTTGGAAACCGTCGGCAGGCCACAACCGTCTTTGGCGATGCGTAGTGGCTTCCAGTCCTTTCCGAGGTAGGTTCGCAGTTGTTCCATGTAAGCCCCAAACACTTCGTGGGAAGGCAGCGTGTATCCAGCCCGTGGCCATCCCTTGAGTTTGCATCCGCGTAGGATCGCAGCATGTTCACCCGAGCAGGTGTGGAACCAGCGGCGAGGTCGTCGGACCTGCCGTCCAAATTGAATGAGGGGGACATCAAGGGGTGTGAGCATCAAGGGCCATTCAGCCTGGGATAGAAGCGATTGAGCAGCAGCGACGTGTTCAGTATCCCCGTTGTGGGACGCAACTGCAATGGCTTTTTGCTCCCAACTGCAGTCATCGAGTTCCTCAGTGAAGGCTTTGAGCATGAAGGGTTTCATCATCGAGCGTCCATAACAGAGTACGTTTCCACCAAACGAGTGAATCACTTCGTCCCCGTGGGCCCATGCAACTGCACCATGGATTGTGGTTTCGGAAACACCGTTTCGTCGATAATCTACCAGTGGCTCCCAAGCCACTTCACGGCCAGTTGGAATCCCCTCCACTCGCTCGCCCAGGGGAGATGTGGGGTACATTGCTGAGCCGGGTTTTCCCGGTTGTACCGCAGAGAATGTGTCGTGATGAATACCCATGTTTATTCCCCACTCAGCATTGATTCCACTCGAGGAACGACCTGTTCCATGTAAGCCGTCATGTTACGGCATACGCGGTCCGAGTCATGGTTGAAGAAATCAAACCAAGCCATGATTCGGTCCTCCGGGTGGAAGCGGTCAATCATTTGGTGTGCGATTTCGTCAACGTTTCCGATGAGTGCATTGTTCGTGGCTCGCTCAACCTTTGCGGGGTCAATCGTTCCTTCAAGTGCGCTCCAATAGGCGTTAAGGGCTACCTTTGCTTCTTCTTGGGCTGCTTGTGACTGTTCTTCAGGCGTCAACCCTTCCTCTGCATTCAGGAACACAAAGGAGGTGCGAGGCATGTCCCTGCGCTGCCAGGAGCCGCCATCAGGGTGGTACACTTCAGCCATTCTCTGATGGGTGGAATCGATGATTTCAGGTGCTGTGATTGAGAGGTTGAATACCTTGACGGGTAGAATGGAGTTGACGAAGGTTTGTGCTCTTGGGTCGTGACTGCCGATGATGAGTTCCAAGAGTTCTCGACGGAAGTGTTGGGGGATGATTTTCAGCGACTCAAAGGTATAACGCGGCGGGATTTCTATGGATTCAGGGGATTCATCGAGCCCCTCAAATTCAACCGCTGCTGACTGAACACGCGCCCAATCCTCATCGCTTCGGAAGTTCGCACGGGTGAGGACGGTAGAATTGATGTCTTGAGTACTGATCACATCACCTCGTAACAAGCGAAGGAAGATTTCAGCGGCTTCCATGAACACTTGCCCACGCAGTGCGGGCCAAGCAGCCTCTTCGATCGAGTTGCGAGGGACGACACCGTAGGGGCGCGCCATAAACTCAAACCGGCCGGCAGAAAAACCAACGTGCAGCTTGCGTTGTTCATTCGGATTCATACCCAAATACGTGAGGACATTACCGATTCGTTCGGCTTGAGCAATCGGCCCACCTGACGCTAAAATCGCCATGACTGCGCTTCCAATCTCGATCTTAGATGTACGACGAAATGATTCTAAGGCAAGTTGAGGGAAGTCGGTACACAAGCCAACTTCTCCCTGCCAGTGTGGGACTACAGGTCGTGAATTCGATTTTTGCTCTTCTGTGGAAAGATGGGCTTGTGCGAGCCAACCGACGTTGAATCCAAGACGGTCCGCACATTCCAATTGCTGAAAGTAATTTTCAAACATGGTTGCTTCAGACGGGATATGCCCGTCTTCGTTGGGGGTTTGAGAAATTGAAAAGAAGATGTCATGTTCCATTCTGCCACCGTTCCTTCCATATCGCCTTGGCTCATAATTCGTGCGTTTCACTATTGTGGTGCATCGTCCCCTTTTTGTGAAGTGGGTTTGAGTTGTGTCAGGGCTTCAATACGCTTTTTCACTTGCTTTGGCGCTGGGAGTCCCTCCGCCATGTAGACGTGCATCAAATCGGAGAGCACCAACATTGCTGATTCGTAATCTTCGCCAATTTCAGCAAGGTCGGCAAGCCCCCATCGGGCAACAAGTTGACCTGAAATACTTCCAAGTTCAACGGCTTGTTCGAGCGAATCGTTGTAGAGTTCCCGTGAGGCTTCAAATTCACCGATCGTAGCTTTGCAGTGGGCGAGTTCAGCGACGGCTTCCATCTGGACAACATGTTTCCCGAGTTTTGTAACCAATTCCAATCGTTCGGTTCCTAGAGCAATGGCTGTTTCAAAATCGTTTTGTTTCTTCGCAATAGTCATCATTAATGCTAGGCCATAGGCCATGCCATTGAGGTCTTGGAGTTGTTCTCGTAAGCGAAGAGAACGAGCAGCGATGGCTCGTGCCTCATCCAGCGAACCGTCGGACATGTGCAGCAGAGCCACGTGGTGGTGAATGGCAGCAGCGAGGGGGTTTCCGAGTTCCATTGTTTCGGCACTTTCCGCAAGGGCGAGCATGCTGTTTGGTGATGCCTTCATGATTTTCATGCCCTCAAACCGTGCCCAGCCCTGTTCCACATCATCTTCAGCAACCACCGATGCATGGTTCAACAGTCGGTTCACGAGTTCATCGTCGCCCAGTTCAACAGCAAGCGGTATCAGTCTGAGTGCCAAAGATGTATTGATTCCGTCCATGGCTCCGCCGTGCGTAAGCATGTCCAACACTTGTCGTGCACGTTCGGGAGACAACTCATTGACCACGGTTTCACCTCAAATTGAGCGAAGACGCCCACCGTCCACAGCGAGACTGACGCCACGAATGCCCCCCGATGCAGGGAGGGTCAGAAAGAGGATTGCGCTTGCAGTTTCCAGTGGGTCGATCAATCGCTTGATGGGGACTTGGGCCAGCCAAGTGTTTTGAACTTCATCAGCGGTCTTCCCAGTTCGTTCCTGAATGGACTGAGCGAGTGAATCCAAGCGGGAGGTATTGGTGAATCCGGGGAGCACGTTGTTGATGGTGATGGAAGGATGCAATTCATTGGACAACGATTTTGCCCAAGATGCCATGGCTCCACGAAGAGTGTTTGAGAGTCCAATGTTGGGGATCGGTTCCTTGACGGAGGTTGAGATGATTTGGATGATGCGGCCAAACCCTTGTTCTTCCATTTGGGGTGCAAGGGCTTGAACGAGAGTATGAGCAGCATGAAGATGGCGTCGGAACGGAGCCTCGAAATCAACAACGTTGTTGTTCATGAGCGGGCCACCTGGCGGCCCTCCGGCATTGTTGATGAGGATGTGAACCGGACCGGATGATTCGATCAGTGAGTTGACGGTGGAGGCGAGGTTATCTGTGTCTTCAAGGTCAAGTTTGAGCGCCGTATGGTTCCCGTTTCCAAGGGTGTTCAATTCTTCAACGAGCGTGTTGAGTGCTGCCTCGTTACGTGCACATACGGTGACATCAGCACCCGCCTTAGCCATCATTTTCGCGGTTGCGGCTCCGATTCCTTTGCTGGCTCCGCAAACCATAGCGTGTTTGCCTTTGAGGGCTCCTTGAGCGTACGGGAAGTCCTTTCCAAGCAGGTCCATGCATCGCCCAAGAAGCCGATGGTCATAGCCCTTCGCTACAACCAATCAAGAATTGCATTGAGCTGAACCAACCAATCGTCACTTGCTACATCGATGATATCGTAGTGGTTTCCTGGAAGCCATATTTTCTGAACATCCGCCCCTTTCGCCTTCATGACTCGAGCGTAGGTTTCTGATTGTGAGAGAGGTACGTCGGCATCCTCCTCACCGTGGAATAACAGAACACTGGTTTTTGGAGGGTGATCTACGGGATTGAGTTGTGACCAGATCTCAGGGTGTTCATCTGGAGAACCACCGAGCCACTTTCTCACAGCGTCTCCTTCATCGGACAAGCGGGCGCGGTCTGCGCCGACAAGGTCAGTCAGAGGTGCTTGGGCGATGGCGAGCCACGGCTTTCTGTCTGCCTTTGCAGCGAGAATAAGGGCGAGTTGTCCACCGGCGGAGTGACCCATGACCATCGAGCGAGTGATGTCAATGCCGGGAAGCAGTGCGAGTTGTCCCCAAGCCCGCAGCACATCGGACATTGTATCCATCCATACGCCCTCATCGCCTTCTGACCAACGTTTGAATTCAACATTCCAAGCGGCAACTCCAGCCTCTGCTAAGTCTTCAGCGATGGGCTGCATCAAATCCAACGTGTACTTTTCTTTCCAAAAGCCACCGTGCAAGAGCATGATGCAGGGCACTCCAACATTTCGTTGGAACGGCGACGGGTCGTCGGGCATGTAGAGGTCAGCATACTGCCATTCTTCTGCTCCCCACTGCATACGGTCAACGGGCATATGAAGGACTCCTTGTGGCGGCTCTATCACTGTTGCGAAGCGGCTGTCGTGGGAAGGCCTTTCTAGTAAAAAGAATTAGCAAGAGCGTGAAATGGAACATTTGGGCACTTCTCTTTGTTCTGCTGTCCCCCTCATGGGGGGCAGTCGCAGGAGCAGGTGGCCGAGCGATGATCACCGATGTTTCGGTCCAAAGATACGATTGGTACTCAAACGAAACGGTCATCATCGATTATTCCTTACGGGACGCCCCTTACCAACAGTCCCTAACCGCCTCGTGGTCCCTCTTGGACGAGGACGGTGTTCAACTTCTCAACGGAACTCACCGCTTCCAAGCAGCAGGAACATTCACTGTCTTTGAAATCCACCTGGATGCGTTCTACAGCGGCTCTCACTTCCATTCATTTGAAACCGAAATAAGGGCACAAAATAACGATGTGATCGGGGAGGCTACCGTTGAATTCATGGTTTTTGAGCAAGTGATGATGCCTAATGTGGCGAACTTGCTCTCGTTTGGAGATTCATTGTCTGACATGGGGAATGCGAAAAATTCCTTCCTCAACACACCCGATGTGCCTCCATACTGGCAGGGGCGTTTCTCAAACGGTGAGGTTTGGTTTGGCTACATGGATGATGCTTACGGCACGACCGTGAGCATTGGTTCTGGCTCAGGAGCAGGCGACAACAGGGCCTTTGGTGGAGCTCAAACAGGAAGTGGTTATGCATACCTCGTGATTCCAAACGTTGGAACTCAAATTACAAATTACCTCGCAAGCGTTCAATCCACCATTCCTTCAAGTGCCGTAGTTTCGCTCTGGGCTGGCGGAAATGACTTCCTTTACGGGACTGCGAACGCCGATACCATCTCAGCGAATATGGAGTCGCACATTCGTCAATTGCATGGTGCTGGTGCACGTACACTCATCGTCCCCAATCTTCCACCCCTCGAAATGACTCCAGAAATTCTCAGCAGAAGTGCCAGCCAGCAAGCCACGATCCGAGACGAAGTCATTGATTACAATTCTAAATTAGACACCATCGTGACCGATTTACGAATTGAATTAGGAATGACCATCTACACGATTGATGCTTGGTCAATCTTCCATGACATCGTTGTTCACAAGGAAGCCCTTGGCCTTACCAACACTCAAGACGCCGCCTGCTCAGGAGGCTCAACTCTATTGCCTCTCCCCATCTGTAACAGCGCAAGTACAATCGTTCCATATCCGGATGAGTACCTCTTCTTTGACAAAGCACATCCAACGAGAGTGATGCACAAATTCATTGCACGGTATGCCGTAGAAACCATAGGTACGCCAGACCGTGACGGTGATGGTATCGTGAATTCATTTGATGAATGTCCTTGGACCGATGAAACCGAACAGGCCAATCAACAAGGCTGCTCTTGGAATCAACTTGACGACGACTCGGATGGAATTCCTAACGGTCTGGATGCCTGCCCGAATACGGTTGCAGGTGATGTTGTCGATGGAACAGGTTGCTCTGCAGTGCAAAGGGATTCAGACAACGATGGTCTCAATGACTTTGTGGACCCGTGTCCGTTCAGTCCTTCACTCAACGATTATGATTCAGACGGGTGTTCAAACGATGAAGACGATGACGACGATAACGATGGAGTGCTGGACGTTGTGGATGAATGCCCACAAGGAAATATCGGTATTCATCTCAATGATTTGGACGAAGATGGATGCTCCGATTCCGAGGATTTGGACATTGACGGGGACGGTTTAGATAACATTGCTGAAGGAACGGTCGGAAGTGACCCGTTGAACCCTGACACTGACGGTGATTCTTATCTTGACGGTGAAGACCGTTTTCCACTTGACCCAAACGAGTGGAGTGATATTGACCTTGATGGCTGCGGTGATAATGGGGACGAGTTCCCATTTGACCGCACGGAATGCCTTGATTCGGACAAGGATGGTTACGGAGATAACGCAGACCGTTTCCCTGATGATGCTAGCGAATGGGTTGATTCAGATGACGACGGTATAGGCGATAACGGCGATGCATGCTTTTTGCTTTACGGGCTGTCCTTGTATCCGCCTGGATGCCCAGACCGTGATGGAGATGGCTACGCCGATATCAATGACCGTTTCCCAAACGATGGAACTGAATGGAACGATACCGATGATGATGGCTTTGGTGACAACAGTGATTTGTTCCCCAATGACCCAACGGATTGGGTGGATAAAGACAACGATAGCTATGGAGACAACCGTGACGCGTTCCCATCAGACCCGAATGAATGGAACGATACCGATGGTGAGGGTGTAGGGGATAACGCCGATGTCTTCCCAGAGGACCCTGCGGAATGGATCGATACTGATGGTGACGGATGCGGTGATAACGGAGACGTGTTCCCAAACAACTCTGCAGAATGTCTTGACAGCGATGTTGACGGGGTGGGCGATAACGCAGACGCCTTCCCGAACAGTGCATATGAATGGCTTGATTCGGACGGGGACGGCCTTGGCGACAATGCCGACAAGTTCCCGTTTGATGCTCAAGGAAAGTACGATACCGATGGGGACGGAATCGCCAATGCCTTGGATACGTTTCCAAATCAAGCATCCCTTGATTCATGGTTCGATGTGATCGTCCGACTCTTGCTGCTTGCGTGTCTCTTCGGGGCCGGAGGGTTTTACCTTAAGCGAAATCGAAATGGAGATGGATTGAACTCGTTCGGAGAACTCGGTGAGTTTCACCAGGAGGCGTTACTTGCGGAGGCATCCAAACCCCTTGCGCCACCCTCAATGGATGCCTTTTCGCCTCCTGCTTCATCCGAAGGTATGATTCAGGAACCGGTTGAAGATGCCGCATACCCATATTTGCCTCCACCAAAGGTGTGACACGATGGAGGAATCTTCCCGAAGGAACTCGCTCATCGCCCTGACGTTGGTCGGTATCGCTCCTTCGATTTCCATTTTTGCGTCGTTTGGCTCTGGGAGCGGACTTTTTGGACAACTTGCATGGTTGACATCAAAAGTATGGATGCTTGGTCTGCCGCTGTTGTGGTTGTTGTACGTCGAAAAGAAACCGCTTTCATGGTCACCGCCACGTCAAGGTGGATTGGGTGTTGGATTTGCAGTAGGTATGGCCTTCAGTTTGATCATGATCCTCGCATGGCTTCTCGTTGGAGAGTCCAGAGTTGACCGTGATACATTCCGGTCAACCTTGGAACCGTTTGGCCTCACCGTCCAAAGCACCTACATTGCAGCCGCAATCTTCTGGACGGTCGGTAATTCTGTTCTTGAAGAGTACGTGTTCAGATGGTTCATCGTAGAGCGAGCCGAAGACATCTTTGGAGAAGGTTGGGCTACAATCTCTCTTTCAGCAGGGATTTTTGTCCTGCACCATTTCTTTGCCTTGTGGTTTCTCGGCTTTGCTCTTGAAGCCAATCTACTGGCTTGCTTTGGCTTGTTTGTTGGTGGTGCGGCGTTCAGTTGGCTCTACATGAAGTACCGAAGCATTTGGGTGCCCTACATCACCCATGCTCTGTGTGATGTCGTGGTTTTTGGTGTCGGGTATTTGCTCTTGTTCGGTTGAACTCAAGGGCAGAAGCGCTTCCTGTCACGCGGGAACAGCACGGTCTCTCGCACGTTCTTTGCACCTGTGAGTTTCATCAAGATTCGTTCGACTCCGAGACCCCACCCTGCATGTGGCGGTACGCCGTGACGGAATCCTGCGACATAGAATTCGAATTCTTCGGGATCCAGTTCCATCTTCTTTAGGTTGTCAATGAGGACTTCAATTCGGTGCTCACGTTGTCCGCCGGAGGTCATTTCATCCCTTCCAAAGTTGAGGTCAAATCCACGGGAGAGCTGCTCGTCAGTGCTGCCTTGCTCGCCTTCCACATGATGGATGTAGAACGGTTTGAGTGACATTGGCCAGCGCGGTAAGAAGTAGAATTGTGGGAGGTCTTCAGCAAGAAGGTCGGAGTTCTCAGCGTCAATGTCGTCGCCCCACTCGATGGTTCCTCCTTTTTCCTTAATGATGCGAATCGCATCGCAATATTCCATGCGAGGGAACGGCAATTCGGGGACGATTACTTCGATGGCTTCCTCTTCTTGAGTGGCCCGATAAGCGTTAATGGTTGCGATGAGCCCTTGGGATTCTTCTTCTTCTGCTACGGATTTCCAAATGTGGTGGAGCATGCGTTCAAGGACTCCCATGACGTCATCATCGTTGGCCCAACTGCATTCAATATCAAAGGAAATAAATTCGTTCAGATGGCGGTAAGTGTCGTGTTTTTCAGCTCGGAATGCAGGCCCGATTTCAAACACACGTTCCAATCCTCCGCTCATGCACAATTGCTTGAACAACTGAGGCGATTGGTTGAGGTATGCAGGCGTTTCGAAATATTGCATGGGGAACAAGTCGGTTCCGCCTTCAGTAGCAGTAGCAACAATTTTCGGAGTATGGGTTTCGATGAAGCCTTCGGTGATGAGGTGTTGACGGCCAAACTGCAGGACTTTGCCTCGGAGTCGGAACATAGCGTTGACATGGGCTCTGCGCAGGTCGAGGAATCGATTGTCCAACCGGGTGTCAAGTTCGACATTAACGGTGTCCGTGACTCCTAGCGGGAGCGGGGCTTCTGCTCGTGCAATCACTTCAACAGCGGTAGCGAGAACCTCGTAAGCCGGAGGAGGCGTTGGTTCGCCTTCCTTGACCTTGGGTGGTCGCTTGAGCGAAACTGTGCCGGTGAATTGAAGGGTTGATTCCCGAGTCATCCGTTGAACAACATCCAACGATTCTGGGCCAATGTTGTCTGCCTTGAGGAAAATTTGAGTGGTTCCGGTTCCGTCTCGTAGGTCAACGAAGCAGATGGCGCCTTTGCCACGATTGGCTTCCATGAAACCTGCAACAGTAACTGTTTGGTCGATGAGGTCGGCGCCCAGTGTCTGGATTTCGCCAAGGGTGTGCGTACGATAAGCGGTTGGAACCCAAGTGGTCATGGCCGGTGGGTTGCGGTGGAGAACATGAAGCATTCGCCCTTGCTTTTTGATTTTAATAGGCCAGGAAGCCATGGTTGGCCGTGCATGAACCTCGTCGTGGTCGCTCCAGATGACATGGCCATCGCATTCCATCACGCCCTCAAGCGGTCATTTGGGACGAGTGTTGTTTGACGATGCCGTATCTTGATGGGCTTCTGAATGGCGCCGTACTTCAAGCAGGTGTTGAAGCACGATGTTCTCGGGCCACGATGCCCGAAGTCTCATGAACAGGTCCCTACTGGTCATTCTATGTCCAGCCGCTCCACTCGCGCTCTTGGCTTCACCCTCTTGCTGTTGCTAACAGGGCTATCGCCCCTTGTGATGACTGCATCTGCCGACCCGATTATTCATCTCTCCGTGGATTCCAGCCACGTTATTCTTGAACCGGGGCAGTCGACAAACGTTACGCTTAGCATCAACAATAACGGTTCAAGTATTGAGAGCTACAATCTCAGTATTGATGATTCAGGTCTTGCATCGTATTGGGACATTGTCGCAGTTGATGCGACGGTTGACAACGTCTTCCCGACATGGTCGAAAAATACCACCATCATCGTTCGTCTAGGCGAAGGCGCAACAACAACCGATAGTGGCTCATTTGAGGTCACCATCACGGAACCGGACCAAAATCTCAGCACCTCCATTACCGTCTATCTGAGCGTAGCACCTCATTATCAACCCTCTTTGAATCCAGTTGATTCATCTCTGGCAACAACCTTGGCTGGCGGTAATCTGACGGTCAACTTCACAGCAGCGAACCTCGGAAGTGTTACAGATACGTTCATCCTTGATGTTGAGGTTGAACCTGACTTGTCCGGATGGTGGGCCAATCAAACCAATTCAAGCAGCGGTACAAACTCAACCGGTAACTCGTCCAACGGAACCAACACGACCGCATCACTTTCCGTGCTCATGTATGGGAACAGTTACACTTCCGCAAATGCTCTTCACACACTGGTTGAAGATGTTGTGGATTCAGCAGGAATCAATGGGTCCCTTGATGCAAATACCGGAGGTGGCATGGACCTTGCAGACCACCAACAAAACATTGGGAGTACAGCCCATCAATGGAATACTTCACTTCGGGGCTCGGATTGGGATTACGTCGTTCTTCAAGATCAGAGCCAAGTTCCCTCCTTGCCGACAAACGACAGCAACTGGCAGGCGAGCAAGAACGGCGCAGTGAGCATCAGTACTGAAGTTGAGGCCGAAGGTTCAGAAACCGTCCTGTTCATGACCTGGGGGCGACGAAGTGGAGAGTCTGGTCCCCAATGGCACCAACAAAACATCAGCCAAAACTACACCATTATGCAAAGCCGATTGACCGAAGGATACACACATTACGCAGAAAACATCAGTGCGGCAGGAAATACCGTTTGGATTGCCCCAGTTGGTCTTGCCTTCAAAACCGTTCACGATGCAGTGGAAGCAAGCGGTAACAACCCAACCCAGAGTGGAAATTTGTTTTACGATCTCTACACCTCTGATGGAAGTCACCCTTCTCTGAAAGGGTCTTATCTCGCGGCGTGCGTTTTGTTCTCGACCATGAGCGGAGAGGTGTGCGCTGCAAGCAACGATTCTAGCTCCCTTTCTGCTTCAATCAAACTTGAATTGCAGCAAGCTGCTGATGACACGGTGTTCAACCAAACCACTGGTATGTCCTATTACCCTTGGGAAGTGAGCGGAACCTCCGCTTTCGGTACGGGAGCGCCCTTACCGCCCGGATGGAACGTACAGTGGGATGGAGACGAGGTTGCTAACGTCGCCGCAGGAGCCAATCAAACGGTTGCGCTTTCTGTTTCAGTGCCCGGAAATGCTGTGCCTGACTATTATGGATTCAGGCTCACCATCGGCTCAACCAACGGCAATGTGACAACATCCACTCTCCTGGTTGTTCAGGTCGAAGCAGAAAACGAATTGAGCATGTCCTTTACTTCTCACCATGACCTGTTTCTTCCAGGTCAAACCACTCTGACCGAAGTCAATGTCACCAACATTGGTAACGGTGTTGTGGATATTAATTGGGTTGCTGGACTCTTTTCAGGAGGGCTATGTCAAGTTGCCCTGCCTGCTCCACAGAACCTTGGTGTACAACCGGGTGATGTTATTGCCGTACCTATGGCCGTCACGATACATGCCAGCGCAAGCGTCGGTAACACTTGTTCTGTCATGCTCGCGATGGAATCCATCACACAGGAAATTGTACCGGGGAGTTTGCTCGCTGTTATGATAGAGGTGGACGAGCGTGTTGAGTTCTCGCTTACCGGTCCTTCTACTGCAGTTGATTTAGTGCCGGGTCAAGGCGTTAATTATGAAGTTCGACTCAGCAATAACGGCAGTGAAGAAGTTACGTATTTCCTTGACCCTGTTCAGCATTCTGAACTTACGACGTCCCTTGTTTCAGCATCCGGTGTGACCGTGGCTGCGGGTGAAGTAGGGGTATGGACTGTGAATACAAATGGGCCCTCGGGACTTTTGGGACTTCTTGAGCAAGAATTCTCTGTGTCCTACGGAGGAGAAACTGCGGCATTGAGTGTTGAAATCAATGTCCTTGAAGTTCCAGAAGTGATGGTGACCGGGCCAACAGATGGCCGAATCATCGTCACGCCGGGCCAGTCTGTTGTGACACCGATCGTGGTTTCCAATTCGGGGACTTCAAACCTTGAACTGACAGCCAGCCTTCTCGGGCTACCGGCCAACATCAACGCAGAATTGAGCGACGTCTCAATCATGCTCGTCCGAGGCGATTCAACGACCGTCAACCTCACCATCTCAGCAGCATTGTCTGCCGTTGCTTCAACAAATCCGATCACAATTGCCTTTGATGATGGAGGCATTGAATCTGTTTTGTCAATCAGCCTCATCATCAATGACCGTCAAGAAGTCGTCATTAACGGCGTGAAGGACCTCATCTATGCCAACCCCTTGGTTGACTCCAGCCTCATGGTACAGGTCACCAATTTAGGCACTGCAAGCGACACCTATGTCGTTGAACTATCCGCAGACCAAACCAACAGTTGGTTCACATTCAGTCTTTCAGATCTGTCGTTTTCGTTGGATGCTGGTGAGACGAAAACCCTTGTTGTGTCCGCTCGGGAAGCTAGCCAAGGCGCCATAGGCGGTGTGGCTTACTCTCTCAATGTGACTTCAACTTCCACCGGTGAAGTCGGAGATTCTTTCGTCATCATCGTCCGTTCCGTGGTTGCGGGTGGAGAAATCACCTTGCTTGGGGATACTGCAACTGCAAAGCCTGGTTCTTCTGTTTCCGGTAACATTATTTTGACCAATACCGGCTCAGGGGATGACACGTTTACCTTGAGTTCCATCGGTGATGACTGTGGCTTTTCCGCCTCTGTGACCCTGCTTCCTGGTGTTTCATCCGAAGCACTTCCATGGTCGTGCGAGGTTCCTGATGGAACACCAGCTGGGCTGAAGAGTGTTACGTTCAGAGCCGTGAGTACCATGCGCAGTAATGTGGTCATCAATCAAGCGGTTGGGTATCAAGTTGAACCTTCGTGGCCAAACGACGCCTTGTTAGCGGTCAGTCTGACAGACAGCAAGGTCTCGCTCGGTATGGACAGTTCCACGAGCACGATCATTACGCTACAAAATATGGGGAACATCGAAGTCACCGGTCAATTGGATGCGATAGGGGCAGATACAGGTCTGCTTCGAATGGAATGGATTCGAATGAGCGACGGTGTCAGCACCAATGAATACACCCTCACACCAGGTTCTTCCGCAGAATTCAAACTCAACCTCACTTCCAACGTTGCTCGTGCAGCAACTGCAACCCTTACCGTCAAGGCTACCTCCCTTGGCGGCAATGTCTTGACGACCGACGAATCGGTTTCAATGGCCGTCCAAATTGAAGGCCCAGCTCTTCCTCCTAACGGGCTGTCTTTGCCGTTGGGTGTGAGCGTCAGTCAACCGGCTACGCTCACTGCAATGGGTCTTGGTTGGCTCATTGCTCTGCTCGCCGTTCAATTGCTGCGTCGTTCCAGAAGGAATGACTCGAAAGGAACTGAAGATGTGGAGGATGAGGATGAGGATGAAGAGGATGACGAGGTGAAGGACCTTCCAGAACTAGGATTCAATGAATGCCGCCTTGACAAAGACAACAAAGTCAACTGTCCAGAGTGTGAGGCCCGACTTGGTGTCCCAAGAGGCAGTCAACCACCGTTTAGGTTTACATGTCCAAAATGCGACAATAAAATTCGTGTTGTGGAATGATCACAAACGCTGGGCAATCAACAAAAATGCAGTGTGTCCAAACGGGCCGTTAACAGGGCGCATGCCCCCTTTTGAAGCTCTTCCCCACTGGCGCTCCATCAACTCACCAGCCCATTCAACGTTCAATCCAGCTTCTTCACAAGCCTCCCATGCTCGCTCAACTTGCTGAGTCACGGGACAATAGCATGCAATACGTCCACCAACTACCAGCATGGGGGCTACGGCAGCAATTGCGGGGGGGTGGTCTGGAAGGTCCAAGACGATGGCTTCAAAGGATTCACAGTGGGATTGAATCGTTTCTGTCACGGTTTCAATCGTTCCCTCAACGTGATGATGTTCTGGAAACTCCACCCAACTTTCTCGTGCTCTGCGTAAATTTTCAAGACCAACTTCTGCGTGTTCTGCGCGTGGTTCGACCGTGATGTGGGTTCCACTCCCCCCGAGTGCTCTTGCGAGATGAAGGGACAATCCGGCGCTACCGATCCCAGCTTCAAGAACACGGTCTCCAGAGCCAATGCCTAAGCGAGCGGTAAACCAACCAGCATCTTTTGAACTGATGGTTTGAGCCCTGCGCAACATTCCTTTGTTGAGTTCAGGAAGGCGGGTTGGCATTCTCGTGAGTAACTTCTGTCCGATTCCTACTTGCTCCCCGATGGCTACTGGTGCAATGACTTCCAGCGGGTCAAAGACGCCGAGCCCTTTGATTTTACGTGAGCCAGAGGTCATCTCAACAACATGGACTTTCCCATCTTCTTCCACAAGTACAGCCCATGCCTCATTGGTCATGTTTTCGCCACCTTCTTCTTATCCTTAAAGTTACAAGAGATGAATTAAAAATTAATGTTATTGTAACATTCCTGGGATGTCCTTTTTTTGACATTAAAGCGGGTGTTTCATATACTGTCTAAAACTTCCAATCAATATGAAAGGAACCGTTCGCACCATGGCCTTCTCAATCGTCCTGCTGTTTTTCATCAGTACCATGACTGGATTGACAACAGATTTGAATCCTCTTGAACAACAACAATCACTGGATGAAGAGCCTGTGGTCTACAGCGCTGCAACCTCTCCCGGTCACGTTGTGTTCGCACAATACATCTCTTCAGACAATTGCCCACACTGCTACAAAGCAGGTGGCGGGTCCGCAGCCCACCACAAACTCAAGGTCGACTTCCCTGATGAGTATGTTTACGTAACTTACATGTCTGTTTCCTACGGTCAAACCAACACTGCCCGTGCAGGAAACGTCGCTCCATACTCCTGGCAGTGGCCTACAGGTGGCGCACCTGATGCCTACTTCGGAGACCGCACTGACGTTCGTCAATCCGGGGCTTCTGCAAATTACGACTCCTATGACGACGAATTCACCGCTGGCGGCGGAATGCACAGCAACACCAATGATTACGGAATGACCGCTGCAATCTCCCCGAACGGTGGTACCTTTGACATTGACATTTCCTACAAATACACTGGCTCGGGCAGTGCTGCATCAAACATGAAACTTTACGCAGCCATCGTTGAAGAAGAATGCACGACCTACACCTACTCGAGCAGCGGTAGCGCACTCCCACACGGCTACAACTGCTGGATGGGTTGGCTCACATCAGGTGATACCTACAAAACAAAGAGTTCAGGTTCAGGAACTGCATTTGCGAGCGTTTCTCCATCCTCCTCTCAACAATCGCTCTCTTGGACTGGCGTTCCTACCAGCCTGATTGCAGGTGGAACCTCAAACGCAGTTGTTGTTGCCGCCCTCATCAGCGGAAGTCAAGTGAGTGTCGGGGGCAGCAGCCCTCACGTTTACCACGCCATTGATTCAACCATGGGCCCAAAAATGGACATCGGTATCACTGATTTTTCAGTAGCCAACTCAATGGGTGACCCCACGTACATGACCGGAGACATCGTCACTTTGAATGCAGATGTCAAAAACACCGGTGATTTGGATTACGCAGACGGTGGACAAGTTGAGTTTTACTACAAAAACGGCGTTTCAACAACCGTTATTGATTCTGCATCCGTCCCGTCGTTGAACGTTGCATCGGGCTCGTCTTACCTATCGGCAACTGCTAACTTTGACACATCATCTCTTCCAAGCAATGCCTGGAAGACCACCTTTGGTAGCCGTCTGGTGGGCCTCACAGGAGATATGGCTGCGAGCAACAACATGCAGGAAACACAACTCGACCATGACCGCCCCCCACTCGCAAAGAAAGCCCAAGTGATCGACACCAACGTCGTGGAGCGAGGCAGTCACTTGACGGTTCTCGCCAAGGGAAGCGCTGACGACAACATCGACAACATTGATTCCATGACCTTTGACGTAGAAGTATCTCCTACTGGACTGAGTCAATGGGATGCTGACATCGTCACAGGAGGCGACACTATCGTCTACCGTGACACTCCGAACGAAGGTCGCCAATATGTGATCTCTCCAACATTGGAAATGCCGGCAGGTGTGTATGACATTCGCTCTCGAACCGTGGATGCACGGGGCCAGACAAGCAATTGGGCAGTCTCAACTGGGTCCGACGGATTTGAACTTGCTAACGGTGAACCAACCGTTGTTGCGGACCCAATCCCAACGGTCATGTGCGACATCTCCACCAAGGTGAGCATGATCGGACACATTTCTGACCCGGAAACACCGCTTTCACAATTGGTTGTCACTTCCAGCAATCCAAATTTCGTAGCATGGCACTCAGCCACCCAAGAAGTGGAAGTGCTCTTCCCTTACGATGATGGATGTCCTTTGGGTCAAAAGGGAATTGAAGTCGTTGTGGATGATGGCGGAGATTACTCCGATACAGGCATCACACCTTACGGTACTCTTTTGTTCAACGTGATTGAAAACGGCCAACCACGATGGTCTGGACTCCCTCTACAACTCATTGATGAATCCGGTATTGGTTCGTTAATGCTGAACCAATACGTTTCGGATACTGATTCAAACGGCGCTACTGTGAACGCCGCTATGCTTGATGTTCAGGTCATGTCTCAAACCAACCCTGATGCGATTGCCGTTGAACTTATTGAAACTTCAAACGGTGTGACGCTCAACTTCATGACGGTTGACGATGATGTGAACGGCGAATCCACTGTGACCCTGCGTGCAAGCGATGGAGAACAATTCTCAGACCAAACCATCACCATCCGGATCAATCCAGTCAACGATGCACCACGAATTGACCTAACGGATATTGAAGAGTTCCCACTCAAGCGTGGAAAGCAGATGGTCATCAACCTCAAAACACGAATGACTGATATCGACAGCCCTGTAGAACAAGCATTCATCACAGTGACTCCTTCAGAGCCCGGGGCTGC
This sequence comes from Candidatus Poseidonia sp., assembly GCA_029250625.1. Taxonomy (GTDB): domain Archaea; phylum Thermoplasmatota; class Poseidoniia; order Poseidoniales; family Poseidoniaceae; genus Poseidonia. Next base: position 19,549 of record JAQXEX010000069.1, read on the forward strand.
TCGTTACAACATTCTTGACGGAAACATGATTCTGAACTTTGACGAAGTAGGTGAACAAACCGTAACCATCGCAGCTACCGATGGATTTGCAACCAACGTCTACACCATGACGGTTGATGTGTTTGATTCCTATCCATTTACACTCTCAACGGAGAACGATGGTAGCGGTTTGATGTTCATCAGTTTGGAGGATACCTATGTCGGACAAACGCCAACTGCAACAATGATCCTTACCGATTCAGCGCCAGTTTTCACTACCATTGACGTCACATGGAACCTTTGCAGCGACCTCACCGGAACCTGTGAGGGTCTACGTGAGACCTCCCTCAACGTGGCAAAATCAAATGTGGGCTGGTCAGAAGAACTCGATATTGCCTCGATTTTCAACAATGAAGATTTGGCTCGTCCGAGTGGTTCAAAGTACATGGATTACTACAAGATTGAAATCTCCGGTGTCAGCGATAACGGCGATGACTACCGAAGTTTGGACGGCGGAATGAAGTTCTCTATCACGGAAGAAATGCCTGCTGCAAGCGATATGAGCGACGAAATGTTAATCGATTACATAGCTGATTTAACTTCTCAAATTGAACTCCTGGAGGAGTCAATTAAGGCCCTTGAAGGCGAGGATGCCGAACCGATGAGGGCAGAACTCGTTGAACTCAACGCAGAATTTGAGGTCGCATGCGAGGATGCCAGGTCGGATTGTCCAACAGACGATGTCAAGAGCGCTAATGATTCAGAGGAGTCCAGTCTTGATACCAATGTCATCATCATGATCATCGGCGTACTCATCGTCGCATCACTCCTTGGATTGATGTTCATGCGAGGCGGTAGAGATGAAGTCATCGAGACCAAATGGAACGAAGCATCGCTTCCAGCCCACGATTTGATTGCAAACTCAATGTACGGCGGGGCTCAAGAGATTTTCCAACAACCTGTTGCACATGTTGCACCTGCTGCAGCCATCGTTCAACCAGTGGCGCAACCGGTCGTCATGCCCCCCCCTGCACCTGTAGCGGGTCCACCATTGCCTCCGGGCGGCCTTCCAGCCGGATGGTCCATGGAACAATGGGCATATTACGGCCAGCAATATCTCGACCGGATGAATCAATTTTGATTGCATCTTTTTATTGAGTAAGCATTTCTAGGCTAAAGCATACCCCTAAAGGGGAGTACAACTGAGGTGACAATATGGCTGACGAAGACACTCTAGATACAGCGGCCCCTGTTGCTGAAGAGGATGTTGTTGACTCTTCCGTTGAAGAAGTTACGATTTGGGCTCCTGAGGCTGGTGGTGCGGATGAAGTGCTGAATTCATCGGTTGGGGATTGGATCTCCACCGTTGATTTTGAATCCACTGCAGACGTACCCATCCCGGAGCGGCTCGTGGACCAAGTGATCGGGCAAGAAGCAGGTTCCGTTGTCATCAAGAAAGCGGCAGAACAACGCCGCCACATGTTGATGATTGGAGACCCAGGTACAGGGAAGTCCATGCTCGCCCGTTCGATGACGGATTTACTGCCCCGTGATGCGCTTGAAGATGTCCTCGTTTACCCAAACGAGGACGATGAGAACGTCCCTCGGGTTCGTACCGTTCCATCAGGGCGTGCAGACCGTATCGTAAAAGTGCAAAAAGAAGCCATTCGCCAACAACGCGAAAAATCACAGAAGATGTTGTTCATTGCCTTCGCTGCAATCGGGTTTTTGATTCTCATCGCTGCTCTACAATCTGGAGATTTGTTTACCCTCCTCTTCGGAGGTTTCCTCCTCGTGTTTGGATACATGTTCATCCGTAGCCGGTTGGGTTCGGTCGACAACAGTCGTATCCCGAAGGTACTCGTGAAGCACGAGCCAAATGTACTGCCCTCGTTCGTGGATGCGACCGCAACCCTCTCAGGTTCTCTACTTGGCGATGTTCGTCACGATCCGTTCCAGTCAGGTGGTATGGAGACCCCTGCTCACGACCGAGTTGAGCCCGGTGCCATTCACCGAGCTCACAAGGGAGTCCTCTACATCGACGAAATCAACCTTCTCCGTCTTGAGGAACAACAAGCCCTACTCACTGCAATGCAAGAGCGTGCCTTCCCCATTTCGGGCCGCTCCGAGCGCTCATCTGGAGCCCTTACCAAAACGGAGCCGGTTCCCTGTGACTTTATCCTCATTGCAGCAGGTAACCTTGATGCAATACAAGGAATGCATCCTGCGCTTCGAAGTCGTATTCGTGGCTATGGGTACGAAGTTTATGTGAATTCTGAAATGCCCGATACCTCCAGGAATCGTCGCCGCTTGATACGATTCATCGCACAAGAAGTTCGCCGTGATTTGGATACTGCGCGTGAAATCCCTCACTTTGACAAAAGTGCAGTCGCCATCATCTTGCGAGAAGCTCAGCGCAGGGCAGGTCGCCGTGGAAAACTCTCCCTTCGTCTTCGGGAACTCGGTGGTCTCGTAAGAATTGCAGGAGACCTCGCTGTAGAAGCAGGCGCCCCACTTACCAGCGCAGAGCATGTTTTGGGCGCACGCAACATTGCAAAGCCCCTTGAACAACAAGTTGCAGACCGAATGATTGAGCGCCGTCAAGATTACGCAATGCTGGTCAATACCGGTGAGCGAATCGGGCGGGTGAACGGTCTTGCAGTCCTTGGAGCAAATTCTGGACTTTCAGATTTCAGTGGAATCATGCTGCCGGTTGAAGCACTTGTTACTCCATCACTCGGCGGTGGAGGTAAAATCCACGCAACAGGCGGACTCTCGGACCTGGCAAAGGAAAGCGTCACGAATGTCAGTGCAGTGATCAAGAAACTTACCGGTAAGGATATTTCCGATTACGACATCCACATTCAATTCGTAGACACACACGGTGTTGATGGTGATTCTGCGTCCATTACGATTGCAACAGCCATTATCTCGGCACTGGAAAACATCCCGATTCGCCAAGATTTGGCGATGACCGGTTCCTTGTCGGTTCGTGGAGAAGTTCTTCCGATTGGCGGGGTTACCGCCAAGATTGAGGCAGCAGCCCGGTCAGGCGTGAAAACCATCGTCGTACCACGTGCAAACATGCAGGACGTTTTGCTTGATGAGAAATTCGAAAAGATGGTTGAGGTTGTCGCCGTTGATACATTGGATGAAGTCATGAAGTATGCACTGATCAAGCACGACCAGAAGGCAGGACTCGTGGAACGGTTGGAAGCAGTGATTGACCGCCTGACTCCTGAGGTTCAATCCAAGATTTCTATCGTTTAATCACCAGCCCAAACCCTTCAAGTGGTCCATATACAGCAGTGGACTACAAAAACAAGACGTGAGTGGGAAAGGATGGTGAGTTGATGGAGCAACAGCAGAGGTCATCAACGGGAAAGGGTGCACTTTTCGTTCTGTTCATGGTCACCATGATCGACATGATCGGTTTCGGAATCATTATTCCGTTTTTGACCTACCTCGTCAAAGACCTAGCAGAGGCCGAAGGAATTGTTCAAATTGGACTTTGGGTCGGTTTGTTGATGACCTCATATTCGGCTGCACAGTTCCTTTTCTCACCTTTCTGGGGAGCGCTCTCTGACCGGATCGGACGTCGACCTGTTTTGATGATCGGTCTGGTTGGAAACACTGTTTTCTTCACAGCGTTTGGATTTTCAAACACCCTTATGTTCGCATTTGGTGCTCGTTTCCTTGCTGGCGTGTTCAATGGAAACATTGCAGTTGCTCGGGCCTATATTGGAGATGTGAGCACTCCTCAACAATTGGCTACTCGTATGGGTCTTATCGGTGCGGCATTTGGACTTGGTTTTACGATTGGTCCGTTTTTGGGAGGAGAATTCTCGAGTCCAGCAGAGCGATGGGACTTTTTTGTAGGCACCGTATTCGATACCTATCCTTACCTCTTGCCTTGTGTCATCGCCAGCGTCCTTTCAACCGGTTCGTTCATCTTGGCTCTTCGCTACCTTCCGGAATCGCTTGACCTGAGTTCACAGTCCAAACACGAACGACGCTCGTGGGGGGAAGAAATGAAAGGAATGTTCACCAATTCGCTCTCAATGCTCAAAAAAGGCAGTGTAGGTGCCATGATATGGGTATCGATGCTGTTTACGCTCGGGTTCACAGTCATGCATGCAGTATTCATCTTGTATACGGAAATGGATGTGGTGAACGGTGGTCTAGGGTTCAGCGAAAAAGACAATGGCAGGGTCTTTGCAATGATTGGTCTCTTCGGAATTTTCACCCAGGGTGCACTCATCGGTCCGCTCACTCGTAAATTCGGGACCCGTCGTCTCATTCCCTATGCTGCTATGACCACAGGGCTTGGGCTGGTTTTGGTTCCTTATACCCAAGCAGGAAGTGCTTGGCTAGGTCTCTTAGTCGTCTGCTCCCTCATCGCAATAGGAAACGGAATCTTTCAACCCTCGTCCTCAACGTACCTGACTCAGATAGCTCGGCATGAAGGATATGAGCTCGGTCTCGTGATGGGTGCACAAGAATCCTTGGGAGCCTTTGCTCGAATTCTTGGCCCTCTGACGGGCGGCATCGTATGGGAATTGACCGTTCGGGGGACCTTTCCTTGGGATTATCACACGGCATTTCATCTGTGTGGGTTCTTAATGGTTGTATCCACTTTACTCACATGGCGTTTACCGCATCTGGGGCCTCCTGAAGCCGTTGCTTCCGGAGAATGAATACATGAGATGTCTTGAAGAGGTCAACCGTTTTAGGGGCTCCATGGAAGAGAAGAGCAACATATGGAACAGCCATAATTTTCGTCATCGTCTCGGGATGTTCTCTCATGCAGCCATACTGATGACATTGGTCACGATATGGCTCATTTACTTGATTGATGTCCTCCAGCCGTTATTCGTTGCTCTGGGAATCTACTTTGTCCTTAAACCCGGTGCAGATAAGCTGTCAAAACAGGGATTTCCTGTGATGCTTTCGTACATTACAATGCTGATGTTGGCCATTCTCGTGGTCCTCAGTGCTGGATTCTTTGCCTATGAGCAAGCAGCAAATCTCGCTGATGATGATGTGAGGATGGCGGAATATACGGAATCCCTGAACGATCGTTGGTATGACCTAAAAAATTCCTCACTTTTTGGCGATGCTATCATGGATTCGGGTGCAACTGTAACTGGAACCTTTGAGCAGGATATGGCAACAATGGGTGTATTCTCAGATGGGTCTGAACTATCAGACCTCTTCAGTCAATTGCTCTCGAGTGTTGGTTCACTGTTCATCATGGGAATTACTGTAATTTTCTTCCTTCTGTTCATCATCTTTGAAGCGAGTTTACTCCCCGGCCGCATCGAACGCGCATGGCCGGGTGGCGCTAGCGAACGCGTCCATATGATACGAGACCAAATTGAAGCCAGCGTGAACACATATGTCGTCGTGAAAACCGGAGTCGGATTTGGTACTGCGGTCTGTGCAGGAATTGTCATGTTGTTCTTTGGAATTGACCTTTGGTTTACTTGGGCCTTGTTGACGTTTATTCTCAATTATGTCCCCTACATTGGTTCCCTACTCGCAACCATTCCACCGTTGATCATCGGATTCATATTCCTTGAACCATCTTCCGTCATCTTCTTGTCTGTATTGCTCCTTACAAACCAACAGCTTTGGGGTAATGTGATTGAGACCCGCTGGGCTGGTCGAGCGTTGGATATCTCTCCAGTGTTGCTCCTTGTCGTCACGGCATTCTCGTTTTGGCTGTGGGGCATCATCGGAATGATTCTCTCAATTCCGCTGGTCGTCATCCTCAAGATTGTTCTTGAAAACATTGAGGCCACCCGACCCTTGGCCATTCTGCTCTCAGAACGAGCACCAACTCTGGAAGAGGCTTGGCGAGAGGCCATCAAAGACGGTCGTATTACGGCATATGAGGAGCGTATGCTCAACGAATTGCAAAACGTGCTCGGTTATACAGACCAACAAGTTGCCATCATGTCCGCACGAGTTGCAGCAGAATATGCTCTACGCAGGGGGCGCCTCAGCTTGGATCAAATTGATCTCATCAACATCGGTATTGGATTAATGCCTTCGCCTAAAAAATGGAAAAATCAATTTGATGATATCGTCACCGAAGGAAAACTAAGTGTCATGGAACGCGTGTTCCTCGGCAAACTTGTATTCGCCTTGGATGATGACGAAGAAGAGTGAATCTCAAAGAACAGCAGTGAGAATACGTTCCAGTTCGGTGTTAATCGTAAGGATGAGGGTTCCAAACTCCGGTGGGATGTTTGGGTCTTCATAGAGTTCTTCAAGCTTAGATTGAGCCATAGCGATGCGTACATCCAATTTCTTTCCCTTATTGAGAAGCCAATTATCACAGGCTTCTTTCGCTTGTCGGCGGATGTTTCTGGGAACTTTGGGGTCATCAATTTGGTTGATGACGCTGGCGACTTGTTGTAATCGTTCTTCGATATCCATGTTCTCACCAGTTGGGGGTAAAGTTAGGTCGTCGGTGACCGTCTTTAAATTCATGGCCTTCCTCCTCTGCCTATGGAGGTCACTACAGACCATGTGCTGGGATGGACCCGGGTCGGAGTTTTGTTCCTGGGAATGGCCTGGGCAGCATGGATGGACCACAAAGATCGCCGTGTTCCAAATGAACATTGGATTGTTTGGGCTAAGCCCGCCATCTTCCTGTGGGGCCTTGACCTCATGGTTCAGGGTGCAGACTGGACCATCTACCTCACTGCTTTCGGTGTCGTCGCCTATGCTGGTGTGTCGGTCTTCGGACGGCCAACGCTTCGTGATGCAAGAGCCGGTTCCGGAATGGACCGAGTGTTCATCGCATGGTACCTTGTTTCTGCGATTGGGTTCATTGCAGGCGCAATCAGATATCAAACGACCACTCCTCTTGAGGTGATTTTGGGCGAAGGTGATGAACTCGGAATGCTTTGGTGGAGAACCGCTTCGGTATTCTTGGTCATTCTCATCATTGACCTGGCTTGGCGACTGCGTCTTTTGCACGGTGGGGCTGATGCAAAAGCCCTGATGTGGGTTGCTTTGGTCTTCCCATCGTGGTCGACCGTGCCAACCCCTCTATCATCCGTGATGGGCGATACATTGGTGGCTCTTCCTGTCGCCGTGGCTCTGTTGATGTGGGGGGGCCTGGCTTTCTTGTTGATTCCTTTTATCATGCTCGTTTTGAACATCAAGAAAGGAGCCCTTCGCTCCATTGGAGACTTACGCCTCGCATGGCACGCCACAAAAATTCCAATTGATGAGGTCTTACAACGCCACGTTTGGATGTTGACGACGACCATGGTTCGGCCAGACGGCGAGGGTGAGGCCATTCACCGTTCAAGAGCACCTCGTCGAACGCCGAGCGAAGAAGAAATCCAAGAAGAAATTGCGAGGTTGAAATCCCTCGGTGTTGACCAAGTGTGGGTGAGTTTCAAGATGCCTCTGCTGGTCTTTTTGTTCCCAGCAGTATTGCCATTGGTACTCTTGGGTGAACCCACAGCATTGGTAATGGCTTGGTTGGGCTAAGTTTGAGAGAACATCATGCGCCTTTGCGCTCGATGTTCTTAGGACGAAGTCCCTTGTAGCTGCACTTGCGGCAGCGGGCGGCACGAACGGCGTTGCGTGCGTTGCATCGCATGCAAATCTTGCGGTGGAGCAAGCGGGCTTCTGCTTCTGGGAATCGTGCCATGGTGGGGCCACAGAATTCCCCTATTTAATCACAACCTCAGTACCCTGGAGGCGGTTAACGGTTGACCAATGCTAACCTGAGGCATTGGGTATGTTGAAGTTCTCCTGCTTCTTCCGAAGAATCATGAAGGTTGTCAGACTTCCTGCCATCCATCATGATGGGAACGCCGTCATCGTTTCGGGGCGTTTAGGCAGTCTGTTGATCGACGCAGGTACCTCGTGGTATCAGTCCCTTCAAGTTGAACGAATTCGAGGGCAACTTGGGGAAAAAAAACTTGATCGTATTGCTTTGACTACCCGGCGGTATCCTTGTTCGGGAGGCGCTAAACACATTTCTGAATCGTTCGACAACATTCCAATTCACATTCAAGAGGAAGGACAAGCCGCTCTTGAAACGGGGGATTTTTTCACAACATGGGCGAACCGTTACGATTCAGACATGCCACCGACGTCAACAATTGCAATTGAGGACAAAGAGGTATTTGCTCTTGGTGACGGCGATGTTGAAGCCATTTGGTTGCCGGGTCATGCTCCTGAGGGTATGGGATATTTGATTCCACATTTGGCTACGCTCATTGTCGGCCCGCTCTTGCCTCGGGCAGACCGTCCCACCAGGTGGGATTTGCCGGGCGGTTCACTCATTGATCTCATCAAGAGTTTTGAAACCATGAAGCGGCTTCAACCGACATCAATTGTCCCGATGCAAGGTCCAGCTATCCGAGGAAAGGAACATATTCAGGACGTCCTCACTCGGCATCTTGAATTCTTTAAGCAGGCGGTTGAGAACGAGGGCAAGCCTCCCAAGACTTGGCATAGGCCGGCGCCAACTGCACTTTGGCTAACGCCCATTTCTCCTTGGCCACTTGAGGAAAAAGAATCCGTTTAAGCAAGTTGAACGGAGCCGAGTGCGTAGGAGCGATCCAACCTCTTGTGACCTCCCCGGGAGTAATCTTTTGCCGTGTCATCCTCGCTGATGTGTGAGCCGTCCCAAGCGTGCATGTGGTGAATCCAACCGCTTCGAACATGGACCATTCCATGTTCCAAATGGAGGCTTGAAACTGGACCGCTGATGGTGAACAGCACTTCTTGTCGTTCACTTTTACGGTCGTCAAGAGACCAGACGCTTCCATTTTGAGTTCCAGCTAGAAGGTTCAAACTCCCTTGGTCTATGAGTGATAACGCTCGGATACATCCACCTTTTAGCTCGTATTTTGAAATCATCTCCAATCGAGGGAGGGTGAAGACTAGAACTTCCCCGCGTGCATTGCCGATGATGGCTGTATCGATGGTGTCCATGGGTCCACGGACAACCAACAAGACGGTCGGTATGGCTTCAAGGCGTATTCGTTGGGGCCTTCCATTCTTTGGCTTCCATGCAAGAAGCCCGTCATCCATGGCGACAAGCGTTCCTTCTGCGGTTGTGAGGCTGCGAACAATCATTCGGCTCTTCATAGGTATCCATTGACTACCTTCGGTCTACTTTCTTTTGGTAGACCCCTACGGAGTAAAGTGAAACTGAACGTCAGTACATGTCGTCAGACTTGTTGTCTTTCTTCCACTTTCGGTAGCATGATTTGCAGACACGAACTCGGCCTTTTCTTGCTTCATAGCCGCTTGAGCCCCACGTGTCAATGGCGTTATCGATGGAGAGTGAGCGTCCACCCATGTTCTTGTCAGCAAACTTTGCGCAATCTTTGATCCCACAGGAAATCTCTCCTTCCTTTGAAGAAGATTTTTTGGTAGATTCCGATTCTTCGTCTGAGTCAGAGCGGTGCTTTCGTGCTTTGGCCTTGAATCCCATGTCTTACGCCTTTCGCAGGTGCTTCATCAAGGTTCGCCTTCATTCCAGCGCTTCACGGGCTTTGATTTTCTCGATCAGCCCGTCGATGAGCCTTAGAAGTCCTCGTAGGGTTACTTCAGACACGTTGGCGACCGTACAGACTTCGGACTGGGTCCTTGGGCTGCCGATTTGATTTGATGTCTTGTAGATGAGGGCAGCAGCTACGCCCATTGGTTTCTTTCCTTGCCATACTTCCTCGTGAGGCTGAATCATGGACCACAGTTCCTCGAGGGGTGCCCGGATGTTGGGTGATAATGAGAGGTCTGAAATGAATTTGTCAAAGTATTCGTTTGGCCCTGTAATTTTGTGCAGATTGAGGCGACGAGACACTTGGCGAATCAGCCGGGAAAGGTCTTTTTCTGTGATGTCAAAGGCCTTTGAAATGTCCGGAATTTGTCTTGGCAATTCTTCCTGGCGGGCTACAAGGTAGGTACACGCTGCTGTCACTCCTGCTATTGAGCGTCCGGTAACGAATCCAGCCGTGGACAACATGCGATACAGCCGTGCGGCTTCTTCTTGCAAGGGCTGGGGCAGTCCTGAACGGTCTCGAATGAACTGATTGGCTTTGACGAGGTTTCGCTCCCGACTCTTTCGGGTTTTGGAGCGTTCATCGATTACACGGCGGCGTCGCCATTCCCGGCGTGCCTGGGAACTCATCCCGTGCCGTGACGCTGAACCAGTGTTGAGGTCCCGGACATCAATGGTGGTGTTCAGTCCTTTGTCAGCAAGCGTGTAGGTCATCGGACGCCCAACTCGAGAGCGGTCTTCTCCTTGGTCACGGTTGGTCCACTCTGCACCTGGGTCCGGTACGTTCTCTTCAACGACAAGTCCGCATGAGCCGCAGGTGATCTCGCCACGGGAGACATCCATGTCCCACTTGACATCTCCACACTCTTCGCAAGGCCTTGTGTGCCCTTCAACTACCCGTCTCGATGGCCGTTGGGAGCCAAATCCTTCACGGGCGGTGTTTGATGGTGTTCGGGGAGCGCTTTTGCTTTCTCTTTGTTGTTTCATCTTCTCAACTCCTTGTTTAGTAGTGGAGTGCCGTATTATATAAACTGATGGTTGCTGTGCTGATACTTGGTACCGAGCACGGTGCGTTTCCTTGCAGTTTTTATATCGGTCTCCTGTTAACCTACTTATTGCGTGAACATATAAAGCGTCGTTCAAAATCACAACCACTGAACGAGCCGGGTACAGAACAAATCTTCCTTCGCCAGCGTCCACAGGGTTCAAAGACGGCCTTCGCCGGCATCGTCATGAGGACAAGAACATGCCTGCTACGGTCATTCTCGGTGCCCAATGGGGCGATGAAGGAAAAGGAAAATTGGTTGATCGACTTGCAGAGCAAGCCACATGGGTCGCTCGTTTTCAAGGTGGAAACAATGCAGGGCATACGGTTGTCCTCGGTGAACAAATTCTAAAATTCCATCTCCTTCCGTCAGGAATCACGAGAAAAGAGTGCCATCTCGTACTGGGTGACGGGATGGTCGTTGACCCCTGGGTTCTTGACAGTGAACTCAACGGGTGGTCGGATACGACAGGGGAAGATCCTCGTGGTGAACGTCTGTTCGTCAGTGAGCGCGCTCACATTATTCTCCCATACCATCGGTATATGGACAGCTTGGATACGAAAATTGGGACGACCGGTCGTGGAATCGGACCAACATACGCTGACAAAATCAACCGAGTTGGATTGCGATTTGGAGATGTTGCCGAAGTTTTGAATGACGGGGAGTGGGCCAAAGCAACCGTCCAACGGATGAATGCTTCTCTTGATGCCGCAGGTTCTCAGGAACGTGTCTCTGTTGAGGGATTGATGAGTGATATTGAATGGATTCACAAGGCTTACCATACATCGATCGGTAATACCGGTTTGATGTTGGACAATGCTCTCAAACTCGGAGAACACGTCATTCTTGAAGGAGCGCAAGGCTGTCTTCTTGACATTGACCAAGGAACGTATCCTTTCGTCACCTCCTCGGTAACTTCCCGTGGAAATGCATCACATGGTGCGGGAATTCATCCTGGGCACGTAAAAGACGTCATCGGAATCACCAAGGCCTACATCACTCGTGTTGGGCACGGCTCAATGCCGACTGAACTTGAGGACGAAGTTGGAAACCATCTTGGGACCGTCGGCCATGAATTTGGGACCACTACCGGTCGTAAGCGACGATGCGGATGGTTTGATGCAGTCGTCATGCGTCATGCTCAACGAATCAACGGTTTTACGGGACTTGCTCTCACGAAACTTGACGTCCTTGGCGGACTTGAGGAATTGAAAATTTGTGTTGCTTACGAACTTGATGGAAAGGAAATTACCGAACTCCCCTCAACCGCTTCTGCTCTCGCACGATGCACGCCGATCTACATCTCTATGCCCGGCTTCCCAGAAATGTCGCTCTCGGAGTGGCTCGCTATGGCCGTTCATGCGAATGAAGCCGGCAAAGGTATCTCGGTTTTGCCTGCTGCTGCTCAGCAATACATCGCAAAACTCGAAGCCATTGTTGGCGTACCCTGCACCAGTGTTGGCGTAGGTCCTGACCGTGATGCAACGATTGACTGCGTCTGATTCCTCTGCTGTTGAGAGGTGAAGGCTCAAAAGGGAGAGGCTCACCGCCACAACTACGAGGGCGCTTAGCTCAGTTGGAAGAGCGTCTGGTTTGCAACCAGAAGGCCGGGGGTTCAAATCCCCCAGCGTCCACTCCCCCGTGTTAGACGCTCAGTATAGCGTTTAGAAATACCACATAATGTCGTGTGTTTGCAGAATTTTGGTTCGTGCATGTCGTCATACATCAGGCATAATCTAGATGAGGGCGCAAAGGTTCTGGGAAAGCAATGGACATCGAAACTGCAGCGAACATCGGTCTACTCGCCAAAACGGCCACTTGTCGCTTGATTTGATCGATAAGCAGGTTGGCGCAAAACAGTCGGGTTAAATCCTCTCAATCCCTGTTTTTTATTGGGATAACTATTAGACGCATCACGATGAGTATAACCTATGTCAGTGAACATGCAAGACAGCCGAGCGGCTCGTTTCACGACCGTATGTGCTCTCTATTTCGCTCAAGGAGTCCCTTGGTTCTTCATTGCGACTGCTCTGGTCACCTTCTTGGTCGACAACGGTTCAATGGACGACGACCAGAAATTAGCGCTCATCGCCATGGGTATGATACCGTGGATTATCGGGAAACTTGTACTCGGGCCTGTCATTGATCGTTATCAATTCAAATCAATGGGTCGGCGTCGACCTTGGGTGTTGATTTCTCAAATTGGCATGATGCTCACCATGGCTGCGTTTCTTCTTGTTGATGACCCTGCTGAAGATTTGAAGACCTTAGGTCTCTTTTTCTTGATTCACAATATCTTTGCTGCCCTTCAGGATGTGAGTTCAGATGCACTGGCGGTTGACACGCTGAAGGATGAAGAATTGTCTCTTGCGAATGGTCTCATGTTCGTAGCAAAGGGGCTCGGGGCAATGTTTGCGGTTCTGGGACTGAGCCGTGTACTCAATGACTCTGGATTTCAAAGTGCGCTTCTTGTGCAAATCCCAATTCTCTTTGCAGTGATGCTCGTTCCTTTGTTCATCATTGAACGGCCAGGGGACAAACGCTTCCCTTGGAGTCAATCGCCTGCCGAATCGCGTGAGAATGACGCTACTGATGCGATGACCTTTGGTGAAATTTTGAACGGCTTCCGTACGGCAGTTGCTGACAAACCCGCACGTTTGGCTCTGCTTCTGTGCACGGTCATGTGGATCGGTGGCGGCATGGGTACCGGCATGGGAATCATTGATCACCAGTGGGAATTCCTCTTCGTTGAAAATTTAGATTGGGATTCTCAAAAGTACCTCGACACAAAGGGAGCGCCTGTGTTCTTGATGACCATGCTTGGTTTCCTCGTTGGAGGTCTGCTTGGCTCTAAATTCGGTACGCACCGAACGTTAACTTATGCTGTGGGCATTGGAACGGTGATGACCGTTCTATGGTCTGTTTCTCGCTCAATGTGGAATGACACATCGTTCATGCTCCCAGCCTGGCTCCTTTGGACCTTGGTTTGGGCCATTGTGGGGGCGAACCTCTTGGCCTTCTTGATGTCCATTACGACGAAAGATATCGGCGGAACTCAGTTTTCAATATACATGACACTCATCAATGTCGGCGCCTTTGCAGGCAACGCACTTTCCCCGCAACTTCTTGACTTTGTCGGCGGAAGTTTCCCCAACCTCTTCCTCACCGGGGCAGTCTTCCAGGCAATTGTCCTGATTGTTCTGTTGCAATTTGATGCTGATGAACTCAAGGCTCACGGAGAGATGAACACTGTCCTTGATGCAACCGATGGTGCATAAGCAGAGCGTTGATTCTTAGACGATGGAGTTATGGTGAGATCATGAATCTTGAAACTGCGGCAAACCTTGGTGAGGCCTTGAGCGGTCTCGCCATCATGTTCACGCTTCTTTTTGGTCTCCGTCAAGTGATGGAAGTCAATCGAAATCGCCGTTTTGAAATTTCCCAGACCATCGCAACATCATTAGAAAATCCTCTGGTTCAACGAGGTTTTGCAACCTTTGGTAGTGTCATCACAAAAGATTCAACTCTTGAAGAGTTAATGGGGCTTACCAGGGAACAAAAAGATGCAACCAATGCGGTTATCGTACTGATGTCAAACCATGCCTTGATGACGTTCCACCGGAACCTTTCCTTTGATATCGTCTATTCCTTCTACAAAGGATACCTCTCACTCATCGGGCCAAGCATGCGACGCATGATGCAGATGATTGAATTTGGATACGCTATGCATGCAGGCAGTAGCGTGACTGAGGAAGATGGTATGGGTACGTTCCATTGGGTTTTGTGGTTGCTTGACAAACTAGAAGCTCACGAGGATGCTGTACAGATTAAACCTCACCTCAATCAAACCGATTGGATGCCTTAAAGAGATAACTAAGAATCTCTCCCTAGGAGCACATGCACATTAGGTTTTATGGATGTACGAATATTATTTTGGATCATATACATACTAACAAACAGAGATTTGCAAACGAATTTCCTTTTTACTTTCATCATGTAAGTGATCATCTTGAGTTTGGTATCAGGCTCTAGATCATCCAAGGCCATGGATTAGGGATGATTCCCAAAAGTTGCAAGACCACGAGAATGAGCAGCAACATAACGGCCAACCCCATTCCTATGGCATTCATCAGCATCGAGAGTAATTCTCCAGAATTAACGTCTCCATCGCCTGTAATGGTCATCAGGATGACGGTGATGAGGTGGAAGATACTTTGACCAATCATGTGCCTAGCAAAAAAAATCGTGGATATAAACGTTAACCCGGCATTGTGTGTTCCATACAGGGACAACCTTCGTTACGGAATATCCGCATCATTGAAAGTTTAATCTCGCCTCTGAACGCCTTTTTCACCGATGGCCTGAGCTGGTGTTGGTGACGTCGGGTAGGCGCCCCAGTAGGCTTCACGTGCCGCTTGGTTGAGGTTCATACAGGCAACGACATCACCTGCTCTGTCTGGAAGCGATTCGCTTCCATTCAAATGTTTAATGATCGGTTCAACGTTCGAAATGTTGACCAATCCCCAACCCGTTTGGGTGCAAGGTGCGACTGGGGAAATGGGCATTGTACCCGATGTTGGGTCCCAGCCGAGGTCGGGATACCACGCTGAGAGATTGAGTGCTTCCCGAATTTGTGCATTGTTGATGGAGACCGTATTTCCTTCGGAATCAGTTCCGTTTACGAGGTTCAACCCACGAGCTTCGGGGGATGCCCCTGCAGACACATCTTGAAATTCGTCACGAAGCGATTCAAGCACATAGGAAAGGATTCCCGCTGTACGAGGTGTAGCAAACGATGTGCCTGAAGTTTCGTGATAACCCTCCACATCATCGTGATTCGGTAAAACCTGAGTCCAATCTGCGGATATATCAGGGTATGAGCCTGACATGATTTCCTTCTGGTCGTCTCCTTCTTCGGCGTATCCTGCGATTCCAATGGACCATGGAGGGCCAGCGGTTGCATCTTGAACGGCAGGGGATGGGCTGTTATCTGCGGCCCCAGTGTGGATTTTTCCATATTCGATTACAGCGGATTCGGTGGCTCGTTCAATTCCAGGAACTGGAATAGATCCAATGGCCCCGAACGAGGTCGTGATGACATCAACAAGCGGTTGATTGGCAGCGGATTGCACCGCTTGTTCCGAAAATCCTTCAACAAAGAATATCACAGCATTTGGATTTGCATCCAGAACTGCACCGGTTACTGCTGAGCCGTGCCCGTCGGACGGGTCGTCCAAAATCAAGATATCACTGTCTCCGTCGGGTGCACTTCCAATGATTTTAGTTCCAGGGAAGTACACGATGTCGCTGGCAGTAAGTGTGTCCCAGCATGATTCCTTGTCAGCATCATAGCGTTCCTGCCAGGTCCCTTCCAATGTCACATCGCAAACTTTGTTGACGCCAAGGCCATCAAGCAACCATTCTGGATATGTTTCGTTGGTTCTGAAATGGTCATGGTAAACGTTGATTCCAGTGTCAATTGGAGCAACGACAGAGAAGGCTCGCCAACCGTCCTTTCCAGTGAATGCATCGGATGACTCTGCCCTGTCTGAGGCGCTGTTGAAAAATGACATGCCTGCGATAATTGATACCACGAGCAACGTGGCTATTGACAGAGCGAGAAGTTGCTTTCGATTCATACCATGGAGGACCTCCTCAGCGACGAGGCTGGCTTCCAAGACATCTCCCATGTCTTTCCCTCAACAACAATTCCTCAAGAACCCTACGCTGTATTGTCGGATTAAGATCTGATGGGGTTTGATGACAATTCTCAGCCTTGGTAACAATAATTTGCTTACCGAGAACCGTTAACAAAGATGAAATTTATCATAAATTGAAAGATAAGGAACCAAACGAAACCGACGATTGCAATCCACAACAGCGAGGGATCTCCACCTCCAGAGGCATATGAATAAAACACGATGGCCATTGCAAGTCCAATCACAAAGAACACACGGTATGCTATGGTTGCAAAAACACTTCCTTTGGTGGAAAGTTCTTTCCAGCCGTTGAACCCGAACCATTGTTGAGCCATGCCCATGATTTTGATAGAACAAGAGTCTATATTATGCCTTTGTCAGAACATGCCATTTTTTACAGAAATAATTAGAGTGATGAACGCTCGTATTTACCGTTTGAAGCACATTGCCAATCGATAAACATAGGCAACAGTCCTCGTTTTGTAGGGGAAATGACTAAATTAATTCACAAAACGAATATCCCATGATGACCGTGAGGGATGCCGCTACCCCCTTGCGAAATCATCGTTCGGGCAGTGGTCTCGCCAGATTAAACGCTACAATAGCAATCGTGCTTGCGGCGCTTATGCTTCTCTGTACTGCTCCACTTCAGCATTCAACAACGGGATTTATTGATGAAATTCCATTTTTTGAATCTTCCGGAAGAGATGATGTCCATGATGGCGATTGGGCGCTGGCTCGTCAACAATTGGTTGAACCAAGGTATTGCGACCCAACGTTTGATTATGACATACATTCAGATTATATCGCAACGCTTGATTGCCCAAATTACGGCGAATCTTCCATTACCATCTACGACAATTCCGATTGGAACGTACTTGTTGAATCCGTGGAATCGGACATAAGTATCGATTTGTTGAAGTTTTCCCCGGATGGAAGTTACTTGGTTGCTTACGGTAATTTGGATTTTGAAATCTATCGTACCTCGGACTGGGAGGAAGTATTTTCTGGCAATGTCCAATCCACGGCTTACTACGACATCAATGGAATTACGTGGTCGGGAGATGGAGAAAGAATTCTTTTTATGACCGGTGAAGACGGTGGAAAAATGTATGAGGGGCCAGATTGGGAAGAAGTGACAGGAACCAGTTCGACCGGCATCTATGCCGTTCACCATCCGACTGAAGACATCCTCTGGTACGTCAACAACGATGCCACTGGAAATGAATACGAGTTTGAAAACATCCCGTTTGTAGGTTATCAGTGGGTCATGAAGCGAAGCTTTACTCTGACACAAAACACCGGGGTTGGGCCACTGTCTGTAGACCCAGATGGTGACTATCTTGTGATGGGTTCTGAGTATGGTGTGTCAGCTTATTCAACTTCAGATTTCAGTGTGGAGTTCACTTCTTCATCGGCATCAGGACCTGTTTCATTTTCCGCAGTTTCAGATTCCATCATGTTCCAAAATGGAGATGACTATGACATTTATTCTACGAGCAACTGGCAGGAAATCTCATCGGTCACTGGACCAGAAGGTTCTTGTTATTATGATGGAGCGATAACATTCAGATTTGCTTCCGGTGATGGAGAACTTTTCGTTCTTCATGAACGGTGCTATGAGACATATCTTTCAGGATGGATGCCTGATGATGATTCAGACGGCGTAGCAAATGTGCAGGATCTCTGCCCCTCTACTTCAGAAGATGAAGACGCTGATGCAAAGGGCTGTGGGCTGAGTCAAAAGGATACGGACTTGGATGGAGTTAACGACCGAGATGATATTTGCCCGAGAACCAAGACGAGTGATAGTGCTGACAGCAGTGGATGTTCTCTCGCCCAATTGCAGGACAGTGATGAAGACGGTGTTTCCGATTCGGACGACATTTGTCCCGAAACGCCTCTTGCTGAATTTAGTAACATCTACGGTTGCAGCAGCAACCAACGTGACGTTGACGGAGATGGGGTTGTCGACGCTCAAGACAACTGTCCGCTTTACGACGTTTCGGCTTGTCCAAACATACTTTCGTGGGCAATGTCATCACAACCGATGAGCGCTGATGGTATGGCGGGCCTAACATGGTCTCCTACCGGAGAGCGTGCATTGACAGAAGAAACGGATAGCATCGTGCTTAGGAATGAAACACTTTCGCTGGTTAAAGAACATACATTTGATAATGAAAGTCGCGACATTAACGATTATTTGTGGATGCCAAACGGTGTAGATGTGTTGATTGTATGGGATAGCAGTTATTGGCGCGATGCTGAATGTGGATACTATTTGTGGGACAGTGTTAACGATACGATTTCTTGGGATTATTTGGTGAGCAACGTCTGTTCTTCGCTTCGCTATCCCGTGGTGAGTCCGGGGGGGACACATCTGGCGGCGTCAATGTATTCCACCGGCGGTTACTCAGGGAGTACCGTAGTTGTCGACCTCACAACACATGAAATAGCGTTTGAGGACGAAGACCATTCACCTCGAACACTTATCTTCACGCACGATGGAACTTCGCTCATTGGTCTTACGAGCAGGTCTCTGAATTTATGGGATTTAAACGACGGATATATGCTCCAAAGTAGGGCAATAGAAGATGCCGAAAACTTGCTTCTTTCTCCAGACGGAGACAGCCTCTATGTCTATTCGGACGAAACCATTCGGACATATTCCATGGAATCATTTCTCTTAAGATCCATCATCTCATTTGAAGAAGACAACGGTTACTATTCTGGGCCGTTGCAGCTGTCGCTTGAATTTTCAAGAAGCAGCGAACTTCTGTATGTTCTGCTCGTGAATGGTTCATATAGTGGGCAATGGAATTTTAATTCGTCCATGCAGACATACTTTGTTGATGAAAATGGAAGTCTGCAACTTGCCATGTCTCCTGATTACATCAATACATCAATGGGAAAACCAGTCTTCTTTCCAAATCAAACATCGTTTTTGACGTACGTGGATGATGATAACGAATACCATGAGCAAGGATATTACCTCTGGCAGCCTGATTCGGACGGGGACGGTGTCCAAGATGCATCGGACCTTTGTCCAAGCACGAATTTGGAGGAGTTTTCAAATGAAGACGGTTGCAGTTGGGAACAACTCGACGATGACGAGGATGGTGTTCCGAACGGTTTGGACCTGTGTACAAATACGGCATATCTCGCACTAATTGATGAAAGCGGATGCTCTGATACTCAAGTGGACAAAGACTCTGACGGAGTATGTGACCAAGGTGCATTGAGCAACGGCCCTTCCCAATGCCAGGGAATTGACCTTTGTCCGAAGACGACCCAAGGAAATATTCCAGACGTGGACGGTTGCAGTTGGGAGCAGCAAGACGAAGATGATGATGATGTGCCAAACGGTCTTGACAATTGCCCTGATACATCATCAAGCGAAGATTCGAATTCCGATGGATGCGGGGAAAAGCAACGGGACTCCGATGGTGATACAGTCAACGATTATTGGGACCTGTGTCCGTTGACCGATGCGAACTCCACAGTGGATGAACCGGGGTGTTCGGACTTCCAAGTTGATGCGGATTTAGATTCGGTTTGTGACCCTGGGCGCCCTTCCACAGGCCCTTCCAACTGTACAGGAGTCGATACGTGTCCACAAACAGCAGAAAATGAAACGGTGAATACAAACGGATGCTCATGGGACCAACGGGACGATGATGGAGATGGCGTCATCAACTTCAGGGATGCGTGCCCGGATACCGTATCTGCGGACATCTCTCCGGACGGTTGTTCAAGCTGGCAGAGGGATACTGACAACGATGGAATCAACGATGCCACCGATGAATGTGCTAAGACGCCGAATGGAGATGTTGCGAATCAAGTGGGATGTTCAGAAGGACAAGTTGGTTCAGCCGGAGCTGCATCAGGTTCAGGTTCATTCTCACCGCCCCAGTGGTTGCTTCTTTTTGCGGGTCTCATCGCCATATTGGGGCTGAGCGGTTTCTTGATGTCGCGGCGGAAAGAGCCCGATGTGCTCACTCAACCAAGTGTTCCAGATTACGCAACGAGAGGAGCGATGCGAGGGGATGGAAATGAATGGATTGAATTCCCAGCGGGTAGCGGTAATCAGTTTTTCAGAGATCCAATCACGGGGCAGTGGACTCACGATAAATGATCGACTTCTTCTAAAGTCTGATTGAGACAGTCCTCTGCAATGGAATGAACGATTAGGCCGCTAGGGTTCTCGATGGGTGATTGCTCACCAGTTCATCATTTTTCTAAAGGTAGGAGATGCAAACAGAAGGTCAATGGATTGAGAGGTGAATTGGTCCGCCTCAAGACTCCTGCGAACGTCTTCCTCACTCGCACCGGTGCTGACGCCCGACATGCCCATGACTCTGTCGTATCCATTGCCGCTTGAGCCGCGACTTGTACGACCGTTGCCGAATGAATAACTTGGATTCACACTGAGGTTTCCCTCGCCTTTGAGAATCTTGAGGATGAAATTAAAAATTCCCATTTGAATCAACTCGTGACTGCGGGACTGTCCGAGTCCCGCAGTCGGTTGGATTCCCCCGATATTATCGGGAAGGTCATCGCCGTTAAGCTCTCTTGGACATTTATACTGTTGAACAGGCGGCATATAAATGTTCACACTTTTGTAACAATTCGCATCGCAGGCTCCGGTCGACCTGCAATTTCACCCTCCGCCTCCACGATAACGCCCAATCGTTTGAGGGCTTCAAGATGGGTCGCTGACCAAGGAACCTTGCTGTGTGTTTCATCGCTATCGTCCAATCTACCCGTGAACATGAGTTCGGAGTTTTGTTCTTCATCCTCTGGGTTGTGGTAACTCATGTCGACCCAATAGTGGCCCAATGAACCGATCTCTGTAGAAAGTCGTTGCAACCCCAGTTGAGGCAGTTGCTTGCGAAGTTGGGGCGTTGGGATTGCACGCGGTATGAGTATGAATTCATGTGGGCCTTGGCGGAACTGAAACACAGGGAACCATTCCTTTTCCTTGACGGATTTGATGAAATATTCACGCTGTCCTTCTCCCCACCGTTCGGGAATCCACGCCATCAGAGCGCTCCTTCCTTTGGTTCCAACAACCTGACTGCTCATTTGCATGCTCAGGGATTTCGGAGGAGTGCCCGCATGGTTGGCTTGAGTTGGACTTGGAGCAGTTGTTTTCTTGAACGGTCGTTTGATGGTCGATGACACAGCGCTCCTGATGTCTCTGAAACCAATCGGCCAATGTCTCATCGGCTGAGCCCGTTGGTGTTTTGGGAGGGTTTCTTTCCATGTTTTGAGGGGCCGCCTCAATTGCTCACGGGAGATTCGGGTGCAACACCAACCCGTAGTTCCATGCAGTGAACCTGGCAACCGAATGATTCGCCGAGTATCTGCTGTAACGGTCGTATCCACCTCAAAACCTGCGTCAAGGACACGTTGCAACAGCTCTTGGCGAGAGGCCCTGACTCGCTCTTCACGGAGGCGCGGTTCGGGTGTTCCAAACAACGTTCGGTCGTTGTCACGCAATACGAGGTGGAATCCTTTCCCTCCGCTGTAACTGATGTATTGCAATTCAAGGTCTTCGTGCTCATCAAGCCATGTTAACAAGCCGTGTGTTACGCTTCGGGCTTGCTCCAATCTGCGATAACAAAACGGCCGGAAGTCAATGTCAAACACGACCAGATGGTCAAGAAGAATGGGAGCCGGTGCGTCAGTATCCTTCAATCGGGGGAGGTCAACCGGGTTGAGCCATGCTGAGGTGCTGATGTAAAGGTCACGTGGTGCATATTTCGCAAATTGCTTTCGTAGGGTCTGTTCGTGACTGACCTGACGGGGAAGGGTTGCCCACCGATCGTTTGGAAGGCGCCATCGGAATTGGTGGCGGGACGGCTTTTCAAGCCAATCCAAATCCACTGGCATGGTCGTATACCACGCTTTGAGTTCGTCATTTGAAAACATCGTTATTCCTCTCACGATGTCCTCAGTGTCAATCTTTTCCTTAACCAATGATGGGATTTATTCCCTCCTTGATGTGAACTCTTTGAAGCCAAATATTCGATGTTGGTTTCATCGGAGCCTTGATGAGGGTAAGGCGTCGCCTTGCAAACGGTTGACAGAATGAAATTGCGGCTTCATCAATTTCTCTCGAAAACCGGATTCTTCTCGTCCAAGCGAGAAGTGAAGGAAGCGATTTGGAACGGGGACATCACCGTTAACGGTTCGGTTGTGAAAGAAATCAGTTTCCAGTTCAATCCAAAAACCAAGCCTGTTCTGTACAGAGGGCAGCGTCTTGAACTTACGAACGAACACACCACTTTTCTCCTTTACAAGCCCAGGGGATATCTCTGTTCTCGGCTAAGTGAACAAGAACGGTCATTGAATAAACGCTCGGTTTTTGAACTGTTCAGAGAGTCAGTTGATTCGAGCACCTATGAGCGTCTGGTGACGGTCGGTCGCTTGGATGAAGCAACAACCGGCCTTCTATTGGTGACGACCGACGGTGGTTTGGTTCACGATATCACCTCTCCAGAACACGACATTCGTAAAATCTACGAAGCGATTACACGGGATTCAGTCTCCTCGTCTCAGATGAAATCCCTGGAACAGGGTGTTGATATTCACATTGAGGATTCAGGCGTAACAACCTCCTATACCTCACGCCCTGCTGAGGTCCATCAAATTGAACCCGACATCATTGAATTGACCATCCAAGAGGGGAAGAAAAGGCAAGTTCGTAGGATGTTTGAAGCAGTTGGAAACGAGGTTGTTCATCTCCATCGCTTGGGAATTGAAGGCCTTCATCTTTCAAATTATGATCTTGAACTCGGAGACTTTTGCCCGATCCAAAAGGGAGAAATTACTCGGCTTATTTTCCATCACGGTTGAGACAAAAGACCTTGAACAAGGGCCTGTTGGTAGGTGTGAGGATTGTTATGCCCGGTGATATGTCTTGGATGAAATCTCGCTACGATGAATTGAGTGAAAAATCTCTTCTTTGGGAACCTCCTACGCTTGAAGGCCCCAATCAGCCCCGTTGTCAAATGGACGGTAAACCAACCATCATGCTTTCAGCCAACAATTATCTCAATCTGACAACCCACCCTAAGGTGGTTTCAGCAATGCAGGATGCAACTGCATTTTACGGCGCAGGTAGCGGCTCTGTTCGGGCCATTGCTGGGACGATGGACATTCACCTTGAAGCTGAAAAGAAAGTGGCTGAATTCAAGGGTGTCGAAGCCTCATTGATTTACTCTGCAGGTTATACTGTGAATGTTGGATTGATTCCATCGCTGGTCGCAGGCCCTCAAGACGTCATCATTTCAGATTCACTCAATCACGGTTCAATCATTGATGGTGTTCGCTTGACGAAGGCCTCACGTGCTGTTTACGCTCACAACGATATGGGTGAATTGGAAGCTGTTTTGAAAGCCCACGAATCTTCCGACCGCAAACTCATCATTACCGACGGTGTGTTTTCGATGGATGGGGATATCGCTCCACTGGACGAAGTCACTGCGCTTGCCGAAGAGTATGGCGCTATGGTTTACGTGGATGACTGTCACGGTGAAGGCGTCCTGGGTGATGGTGGTGCAGGGATTGTTGACCACTTCAAATTACAAGGAAAAGTTGATTTTGAAACCGGTTCATTTTCCAAAGCACTCGGAGTTCAGGGAGGCATTCTTGCTGGGACCGAAATGACTCGGAATCACGCCTTGAACCACTCTCGTTCATGGCTTCTTTCCGGATCCCAACCACCGGGTGTTGCCGCTGCACAAAAAGCAGCGATTGAGGTTCTGATGGACGAACCACAACATCACGCACGACTGTGGGAAAATACCGATTACTTCCGCAAGGAACTGCAAAGTCTTGGCTTTGACACAGGCGATTCAGTCACTCCAATCATTCCAGTCATGTGCGGTGAATCCAGCGTTGCAAAAGCAATGACGCAAGAGTTGGGCAAACTGGGCGTAATGGCTGGTGCGATTGTATTCCCGATGGTTGCCCGAGACAAAGCCCGAATTCGCACACAAATGTCGGCGGGCCTCTCTCGAGATGACTTGGATACTGTTCTATCGTGCTTTGAGAAGGTCGGGCCCAAACTCGGACTGATTTGAGTCACTCTTCGGATTCGAAGTTATCGACGACTTCAAGCAATTCAGTATCGTCTCCGGCAATTTCCTCGGCCTCTGAATTTTCTTGCTTAAGTTCCATTCCAAGGAACGGGTCTTTGCCGTCTTCAACCATGCACAGTAAGCGCCATCGTGGAGCCCAAGAAAGGTGAACATACACAGGCCCTGGGAGAAGAAGAAGCCCCCAAATGAGCAGGCTTGGAACGGTCAAAAGTTCCGTTCTATCAATGGAGAGAAGAGCCAGTCCAATGAAGGGCATTGGGTACAAAATGTAACGGGGGGGCGCCATAGGGTGGCGTTTTGAGAATGCGATAAGCAGAATTGACACAAATCCAGTAAGTGCACATGCTACGATTAAGAGGGCCGTGTGGAAGATCCACTCCACTGCCCAGACATCGTTATTTTTTCCACCAAATGCATAAGGGAGGATGAGTGCAAGGGCCACGAGGAGTCCATAGAATGCGCCAATGTTCGCAGGATGACTCAACCAAAGTGGGAGTTTTGAAAACCTGCGGGAAAGCGAAGTTCCGAGCAACGTATCTTGCTCATGCGGGGCGAGGTTTTCGACCCGACCCATCCAAGATTCCGTGGTGGTCACGACTACCGGGTCAAGCAGACGGGTTTTGAAGGTAGAGGGTCGCCATTATGGAAAAATGGCTATTCTTCACGCTTGAAGAAAGATACGAGTGGGCTCTCAACTTCAATTTCCTGTTCTTCTTCCAACCATGAACGATCTAAAAGCCCGCTTTCTTTTGTTTCACGGTCTCTAGCGTCAGCAATTGGGTCGGGGATGTTGTTCACGGCGTCTCGCAGGGCAATGGCTTGATTGATGAGAGCCAAATGCCTTGTCAATAGAGCCGTCCGTTTTTTAGCAGTTGAAAAATGTCCCAAAACGGGGAAATCAATGGTGTCGTGAGCGATGTTGAATCCTCCAATGAGGTCATCGGATATGGCCTTGATTCGGTGCTCGCCGGGGTTAACCCAACCGCCGTCCGACAGTTGGACCTCCACTTCCGCTTGCCCGAATGAACTTCCATCCATGAATGGATGGTTGAGGTTCACGGCAAGGGGTGTGGACGCATGGCCAAGATAGCGGTACATCACGAACGAAGCATTGGCTGCAAAACTGACGACGGCAATACTGAATGCAACAGCATTGGATGTTGTCAGCAGGGCGGAGATGCCTCCGAGAACGAGAGATGCCAGGACTGCGCTTACAAATCCAATGTTCCGGGCTTGGACAAAGGGCTGAGCAATCGGCGTGTTGATGAAACGAATCATTCCCGCCGAAGGTTCCGCCGTAGATTCACCCATGGGGTGTTGACGGAGCCGATTCACTTGAACTTCACGCTCGCGGAATTTGATGGCTGTTTGGGTCTTTTGTCCAAGAACCGACATCGTCTGCGAATCCACGGATTTCGGAACAATGCAGTGCGATGTCTAGGCCCCATGCAACCGTCCAACCCGCTAATTTTGGCTCTAATTTGAGCCATTGATTGGTCACACCGCGTTCCTTTCTGTTTTCGTAATGGAGCAAGAGTGCGGCAGTTTGGATGAGTCCTTGTATCAGAAGAACTTCTTCAGATGGTGCACTGCGACGCTTAAGGGCGTTCCACAAATCTTCCCATGATTCGTGGGCATGCCAGTATTTCCCTGTATCAAATCGAACCAATCCCTCGTCCAGAAGAATTTCCTCTTCGGCTGTTAGTTCTCCGGCCTCGAGAAGGGTCATGGTGGGGGTAAGGTGTCGTCCTTGAAACAGTATGTGTTTCAGCGGTTTTCTCCGCACTCTTCAAGAGGGGGTTTAGGGGATGTGGTGTACAACGGTGGCTTGCCCCAATGGATATTCAACACGGCGACCTCATCGAACAGCGGCGTGGAGGCGTTGATGTTCTTCGTTTGATGGCTCGTGATTTGGCTGCTCATGGCCAATCTGGCGCCGTATTGATTCGACCTCATCAAACGCAGACAAACGGCTGGCTTTTGTTTCGCTTAGGGCATCCAGTCATGGCGTTTCATCAAGGAGGAACACCTACCTTCGGCCTTGATGCCTTGATGTCAATTGAAGCCGATGCGTTGGACGTTGCCAATGAAGTGAACCTGTATGAGTTGAGCATGTCGGCGATTCGCCAAATGATGGAGGCTTCGCCAGAGAGCATTTTGCATCTTGAACTCGAAAAGTCCACTGATGATTCATCCTCATGGTGGTCCAGTATCCGCCTCCCTTCGTCCTCTTGGAGGAGAGCAGACCGGCCGGAGGAAATGGACGGTTTTGTTGTTGAGCCAGAATTCAAGCGGCGCCCTTCCTTCGATTCAAGAAGGAATTTGAACGAAACTTTACTTCAACCCGGAGGGGCATATGTATTCGATTCACCCGATCCACATCCGATGATCGAATTGGGAGTGGAGTTGGCTGAGCGAGGTCTCTCTCTTTTGGGCCTGTTTGGACTCCCTCACGCCTCCACAGAAATCACGAAACGCTTGCCTGGGCCGACAAGTTACTCGTTGTACACTCAACGCGGTGAGTTTGAACTGTTGAGCGATGAAGTCGAAATTCTCCGCTGTGTTGAAGCGTTCTTATGGGCCAACGAGCGGGCTGTTGTTCTCCTTGATGGATTGGACCGTGTCGGTAATGCACTCGGTGACTCGGGCATGTTGGATTTGATTCGGTCCATCATTGACGGCGTGAGATTCAACGACCACACGCTCCTTCTTACTACCGATTTGGGTGTGTTTCAACTCCCCGTGCGCCACAGCTTGCTGTCAGAATTTGTTCCCTTGACGGGCCATGAACTGCAGGGTTTGTTGGCCGATCCGGATGTCCTCTTTGACCACCCCCTTCTGATTCCAATTGATGAAGATGAAGCCCGATGGGTGGATGCGCAACTGCGTCATCACGTTGGTGATACCACCAGCCTTTCAGCGGTGGCTGCTGATTACTCAATGGAGGGTGGCGGAGTAGAACCGTCTGAGGAAGAACGAAAAGCAGCGGTTGAGGCGTTGAGTGAAATGGTTGAGTCTTGGCCCGAATCCACCGCTGATGGTGGTGTGGCCATGAGCGCTGAGAACGCTCTCAATACTCAAAAAGACCGAGATTCTTCGTTCATGCAAGGGCGTTTTATCAGTGAAATTCCCTCTCGTTCTCAAAGCGATGAACCAGGGCTCCAACCGTTACCTCGCACACAACGTTCAACCCCAGTGGAAACCGTTCCTTCGATACCACCCCAAGTACGAACGCCTCAGCGATTGCCCGCTAGGAAAGTTAAACCGAGCCTCCCACTAATTGACCCCGGTCTGGCGCATCAACGAAGTTCTGCTGTATCTCGTTCGGAGCGCAACTTGCCGAATTGGCCTCAAAAAAGGACTACGAACGACCGCTTCATCAAAGAGAACTTGGATGTGTTCCAGGCAAGGCAAGACAGGGCGTCTCTGCGGCATCAAGAAATCAATGTTCCAACGCAAACTCGCACTTTGGGGGACACACTTCATCCAAACCCAACGTTAGACTCTGCCCGATTGCCTGAGGTGAGCACTCCAAATACCGTACCCCTCAGATCCAATTCAAATTCACTTCCACTGCCTCGTAGCCTTGAACAGTCATCTCATGATTCACCAAAGGCGGCCCGGGAGTCCTCATCGAAGGAACAAAAGGAATCCACTATTGATGAATTGTACGAACGTTGGAACCAATGGGAAGATGAGGATTATGCCTCCTCGGCAGCTCTTTACAATGAAAAAGGCGAGCTGCTCAAAAAATTCAAGGAGGATGAGTCGTGAATACACCTCCAACAAAACTGCGACAGGCATTGGAAGATGCAAAAGAGAAATTGCGCGATTCAATCCATTCACACTCCGCCTCTGAATCATTGCCCCTTCCCGAAAATTCACCTCAACCAAAGCGTAAGGCTCAATCCAAATTGAACACGCTCTTGGGCACGACTGAAGTTGAAGACGGTCGTCTTTCCTTGTTCCAACGCGTCGGTGTTTCACAACGACCCACGTACGACCTCATCGCCGACCGTGTCCTCGGTCCGTCTGTCGGGGAACATACCTCGTTTCTTGATGTCAATTCATCCTATGCTGACCATGTTGCAGAGCGATTGAAGAAACTGAGGAGAAGCAACCTAGGCGAACAAAAAGCTAACATTTCACCCGATGGGGATGACGGAATGGTCGGTCTTGAAGGCGACGGGCGACCTGTATGGTCTCACATTTTGGATGAACATCGGGGTCGGGCATCGGTTGGTCTTGAATCGGACCTTCTTCCAGTTGACCAGAACCATCCGCTTCATGCTCGTAATGTTCTGGAGATTCGGGGTGATTGGCCAAAACGGATGCCTTGGGCGGACCGGTTGACGTTCCGACAGTGGTTCGTCACGGATGAAAATATGCGGGCCACCCAAGCCTGCGAATCCATTGTAGACTCGCCTGGCGGCCACCTCAACCCGCTGGTCGTTGTTTCAGAAGTTCATGCTGGTTGCTCACATCTCCTACACGCCACCGGTCAAGCACTGTTGCGACGTCAGGAAGGTGCAGTTTTGTTCCTCAGTGCAGCAGACGCTGTAGGCCTCGACGGTCTTGAACATGAGTGGCAGGATGCCCTTTCTGGAGCAACAGCGCTTGTCGTAGATGATATACACGAATTTGGTCAAGACCCCGAGTGGGCCCACCAACTTGGTATCCTTCTTGACCATGCTCTCAATCTCGGAGTTCAAATTGTTGCAGGAGGCCGAATACATCCAGATGATTTACCTGCATCACGCTTGAAAGAAGTGCTTCGTAATGCTTCGTCTGTGCTTCTTACCGTTCCCTCCGTAGCCTCGCTTATGGCCTACGGGTCCTGGCGTTGTGCTCAGCGTAACCTCCTGTTGAACGACGTGCATCTGGCGCGTTTGGCCCGTCTTGAACCGTCTGGGTGGCGTGCGATGGAAGGGCGATTGGAACAAGTGTCCATCGCCTTGGAATCTGGTGAAGTTTTGCTCAATAACGATGACATCATTGATTTGGTCAATTCCTCAAGACCTTCGCATCCAACCAAAGGGCAGACATTAGAGGCTCAACGCGTTGATGATTTGGCCGCCACTTTGGTGAGTGAAGCCATTGACCAAGTCTACTCTCATGTTGAGCCGGGTGGCATTGAACTTCATTCGGAACTCAAGCCTTGGGGCGAAGATGAATACCAACCTCCCGAATGGAATGGCGCGGATTTCATCTCACAGGGTGATCGTGTTGTTGACCAAAGGGTCAACGAAATAATGGAATCGATCACACCGGCACGACCATCTGTACTTGATGTCAATGAACGAGAGCGTCACCTCATCGCTCGTCATGAACGAATCGAGCATGGGGATGCTGGAAGGGCCGCTGATATCCTGGTCGACTTAGACGTTGCAATCGACGAACGGATGAACCGTTCAACTCGAGAAACATTGGATTCTTCATTTGAACTCAATCGACTTGAGGAACAAATGGTTCATTTGGCTCAGCGAGCGGTAGATGCTGATATTGAGGCGCTGATTGATATTGCAGATGAACTGCGAACCCTAGAAGAACGATTGGTAGAGCTTGACCCGGACCGAGAGCCTCTCCCTCCTCTTGAACCAGATGCGACGGCCAAACGGCGGAGGTCCATCGGTCGAAAAGCCTCATCAACATCCACTCAGATTCAGACCGTAGAGGCATTGGACGATTATGAGCCCGACGGTGAGTGGAACATTGATGGAGTTGGAATTACAGCTGAAGACCTGCTGGATGACGTTGCTGAGTCCGATTACACCCTTGTTCATCTTGGACGCCTCCATCCAAAGAAGATCCTCATGGGTGAAGAAGAATGAAGCCTCCATGGTGGATGGGCGGAGTCAACTTTTCCTGCCAGAGTGGTTGCGGTAAATGCTGCGATCAACCGGGTGGAATCGTTTATCTCTCAATAGCCGATGCTGAGCGCATCTCCCAACATTCAGATTTGTCGGTTGAAGATTGGCTGGAGCGTGATGCGCGAAAAACATACGACGGTCGTTTTGTTCTAAAAAGCCGTGAAGAGGATGGAATTTGCATTCATCTCAATGAGCATCATCAGTGTTCAATCTACAAGGTGAGGCCTCAACAATGCAAGGCATTTCCATGGTGGGGTGAAAATCTTGTCAGCGACCGAGCATGGAGTCAGGTCAAGGAACAATGCCCTGGTATTGACGCTGAAGATGCTCTTCTTGTGGAAGGGAACACCATTCGCCTCCATATCTTTTCTGACCGTGAATCGACAAAAGGATTTAGAGAATGGCCGCCACAAGCAAGACGGAACAAACGGTAGTCTGCGGCGGTGTTGCTGGCCACACCGTTTTCTTTCGTGGTCCATAAGAAGAGCCGCATTTATACGAGGGTCTCTTGTCGGTGTCTTTGAGGGAAGAGAATGTCAAACGATAATGGCTTGTTCAATGTGACTGAGAAACACTTGAACACCGGTCTTCGTGGAATTCCTGTCGGTACGTGCCGAACCTCGTTTGTTACGCCCACTGAAGGTGTCCACTATTGCGGATATCCAATCAGTGAACTCGCCAATCAGTCTCCTGAAGACGTGGTCTATCTTCTGTTCAACAAAGAACTTCCAACGCCAGCCCAGTCTGCGGCGTTCAAAGAAGACCTTGCTGGCCGAGGTCATGTTCCTGACAGCGTCGCCGCAGTGTTTCATACACTTCCAAAAGATGGCCATCCAATGGATTGGCTGAGCGTCGGAATCCAAACGCTTGGAATGCTCGAAACGACTGGGGATTGGAAAGAAGATGCCCTCAACCTCATTGCCCGTATGCCTCGGCTCATGGGACTCTTGTTCCGCATCCGAGAGGGCCGTGGATCAGACATCCCTGAAGATGACCTCTCAGCCACAATGGTCAAGCGTTTTGCTCGTACCCTGGACTTGGATGGTATCGACCAAGACCAAATGGAACGTATCCTTTCCACTTACCTCGTATTGCACATGGACCACGGTGGCGGAAACCTCTCCACTTTTGCTGGAAAAGCCATTGCATCGGGCCATGCCACCGTGTATTCCTCTATTTCCGGAGCAATGAATGCTCTATCTGGGCCTCTTCATGGGCGTGCAAATCAGTCCTGCTTGGAATTCGTTCTACGCATCGGCACCAGCGACCCGGAACAAGTCGAAGCTTTCGTGCGCGGAGAACTTGAGGCGAAGCGCCCGGTGTTTGGATTCGGCCACGCTGTTCTACGAGCAGAGGACCCAAGAGCCACCGTTCAATTTGGACTGGGTGAAGTGATGTGCCCCGATGATGAGAATTTCAAGATCATTCGGACCCTTCGCGAAGTCGCCCCTCGAGTTCTCTCGGAAAACCCCAAGATATCCAATCCTAATGCCAACGTAGACATCGCCAGTGGTGCCCTTCTTCACTATGTTGGATTCAAAGATCCAACTTATTATACCACCTTTTTTGGATGGGCTCGAGTCGCTGGAATCGGTGCTCAAATCATCGATGAGCGAACGGTGATGAGGGACGGTAAGGGTACGCCTATTTACCGGCCAAAATACATCGCTGAACAACAAACATTGCGTCACGTTGAGTGAGCTTAGTTCAACACCGGGCGGGATGTTTTCCCCGACCCCCGGTGTCCGATCATTCTTGGAGCCGACCATGGAGGAGTTGCTCCATCATATTGGACCAAGATGTCGTCGATGGATTCGCTCCAACTCCACCTTCTCTTCCACTCTTCGATGAGCAAACGCCGGCGGGTTGAGTCGCATTGTTCCCATGAAGGCGTTGTCTCCATCAGTTCTGCGTGAATCTCACGATGGTTCTCGTATGTTGCTTGTTCCAAAGTTGACCACTGCGACTCATCAAGGGGGCGAGTTCCGGGTTGTGTCCACCGCAAATGGCCCGACGGTAGCCACAGGAGGCCAGGGTCTGCCTTGTCAGTGAGGGCGGTCAGTCCGGCTCGTATGAGGTCATGCTCAACCAGTGGACGAGTCGGCCATACATACGTGGGCATCCCGTTTCGAACCTGAGTCAATCGCTTCAGACCCTTTCCGTTGAGTGAAACATGTCGTCCAAGTGGGATTGACCGGGTGGGGCCATCAAAGTATTCTATCGCACAGGGGAGCATGGAACTTCCTTGGCGAAGATGGGTGTTCACCAATTTACCAAACGGTGTGGCCAAGTAGGTGGGAAAGGCTTTGATTCGTTGAAATGTTTTGTTTCCATACGGCGGGATGTAGGGTATCAGTGCAGCCCAAGGACGCTTTGTGGATGATTTTTTAGCCGATTGGGGCATGTGTTTGTGGAAGGAATAGAACACCG
>JAQXEX010000070.1 GCA_029250625.1 Candidatus Poseidonia sp.
AGAACTTGTCCGTTCTTGATGGTACCATTGGAGAGTCGTAGTGTAACGATTTCACCAAAGGCGACAGGTTCTGTTTTGTTCAAAAAGACCAGAGGTCCTTTCACGTCAGTAATGGTTCGGTATTCTTTTCCAGTCATGATATTCCTCTCCTCAGTTTTCCTCCACCGTATCGGCGATTTCGTCGGTCATTTTCTTGACCATGTCAGCAATGACGTCAATGTAACCTTTCTCGAACCGACCACGCATGAGGTCAGAGCGAGCGGGGACGTTCACAACATCGTTGAGAACTGCTCCACCGGCCATTGCAGACTTTGCTGCGTCTTGGAAGGATAGAATGGCTTTAGCCATCTGATACTGCAAGTGAATGTCACAGTATGCATCAACATCGTGGAATCCATTCTGTTGAAGGAAGTACTCACGAATCATACGAGCGACTTCAAGAGTCAATTGTTGGTCGGTTGGCAGTGCATCGGAACCAACCAGTTGGACAATTTCCTGCAATTCGGATTCAATCTGGAGCAAACCACTGATTTGGGTTCGGACTTCAGGGAAGTCTTGTGAAATGTTATCACGGAACCACTGGTCAAGGCTTTGCGGGTACAGGGAATACGAGTTGAGCCAGTTGATTGCGGGGAAATGCCGTTGTCGAGCAAGACCTGCATCGAGACCCCAGAACACCTTTACGATACGGAGGGTTCCTTGGGAAACCGGTTCGGAAATATCTCCACCAGGTGGGGACACCGCACCAATTACGGTGACGGACCCGTCATCGCCGTTGAGTGTTTCAACACGGCCGGCTCGTTCGTAAAATTCTGCAATTCGGGAGGAGAGGTAAGCAGGGTATCCTTCTTCTCCGGGCATCTCTTCAAGACGAGAGGAAATCTCACGCATTGCTTCAGCCCATCGTGAGGTGGAGTCCGCCATCAAAGCAACGTCGTAGCCCATGTCACGGAAGTACTCTGCAATGGTGATTCCAGTGTAAACAGATGCTTCACGAGCAGCCACAGGCATGTTTGATGTGTTGGCAATCATGACGGTTCGCTCCATGAGAGGCTTACCGGTGTTTGGATCAATCAAGTGAGGGAACTCGTCCAACACTTCTGTCATCTCGTTTCCACGCTCACCGCATCCGATGTAAACAACGAGTTGTGCATCGGAATACTTTGCGAGGGATTGTTGTGTGACCGTCTTTCCTGAACCGAACGGTCCAGGAATTCCTGCAGCTCCACCCTTAGCGAGTGGGAACAAAAAGTCCAGAATTCGCATACCAGTGATAAGTGGGGTTTCCGGTGCGTACTTCTGTTGGAAAGGACGAGGAGTTCGTACAGGCCACTTTTGCATCATCTGCATTTCAGTGCCGTTGTCAAGCACACAAATGGTTTGTGTAACATTGAAATCTCCGGATTCAATCGATTTCACAACACCGCTAACTGAAGGAGGTACCATGATTTTGTGAACGATTGTTTCGGTTTCTTGGACGTGTCCAATCACTTGACCTGCAACCACTTCATCGCCAACGGCGACTTGAGGTTCAAAGGTCCAAATCTTTTCGAGGTCAAATGCATCAGCATCAACACCACGGGTGATGAAAACACCCATTTCTTCTTCAAGTGTAGGAAGAGGTCGTTGAATACCATCGTAAATTTGTGTTAACAAACCTGGTCCAAGGGAGACCGAGAGTGTTTCTTGTGTGTTCAACACAGGTTCACCAGGACGGATACCGGATGTATCTTCGTAAACTTGAATCACCGCTTTTTCGCCGTGCAGTTCAATCACTTCGCCCATTAGTCCTTCATGTCCGACACGTACAACGTCATACATTGCAGCATTCATGCCAGTAGCGGTCACGACAGGCCCAGATATTCTGTAAATTACTCCTTCATTGTTCATTTTGTATTCCTCCAGATTTTATTTGGAACTTCACTTCCAAAGATCGACTCCTATTGCCTTGCGAATGGTCTCACGCAAGGTGGTGTCTTCCTCCGTACCGATTCCAAGAACGGTTGGGGAGACGGACGCCGAAAGCTGATCACGCAGACGTTCGGGCAATGTTGGTAGCATGGTGGAGTCGACGACCATGAGTCCAACAGATTTGTTGTTGAGTAAAGAACGAAGGATGGAATGCAAATCTTCCTCTCCTTCGGGATTGTATAGGTTTGACACGCCTGCGAGCTGGAAGCCCAGGGTGAATTCTGGTGAACCGACGACTGCAATCTCCATCATATCACCTCACAAAACGTGTGCCTCAAGCACTTCGGCGCTGAGGCCAGCCAGACGTCCACGGACGATCAGGCGTAAATCATTGACTTCTTGGACCTTCATTGCAACATAATGGATGATCGGGAGTGCTGATACTGGATGGAGGTAGCTCATCCGTTGCATCATAGCATATTCCCGTGCTTTCATCCAAGTGATGACGGGGTCAAGACTTCGAGTTGATTCCGATTCTTCAAGAACTGCATCAAAGGCAGACATATCAAAACGGTCTCCTGCTCGGAGCAAATCCAGCATAGCGCTTCTTCCACCGCTGGCGATGGTTGAGAATGAGCGCTTTGGAAGCAGGCGCCCGCCAGGGATAAGCAGCGAAACCAATTGGTCGCTGGGAATTCCAACTGCACTTGCTTCAAGGATGTTGACGATGTTTCGATGGTCGATTTCACTGGCAAACAGACGGCTTAGGAAACGAGCAGGTGCGCCTTTGGCCGTTCGCATGGCCTTAATGGCAGTCCCGAAGTAATGACGGTCAAGTGCGTCCTCATATTCAGACAGTGACCCATCTTCAGGAACACGGGCTAATGCGGAGCCGAATGATTTTCGGCGCATCAGGAGCGCTGCTGACTTCAAATCGTCAGAACTCTCAACGACCTTTAGCCACGGTGTGTTGATGTCGTTTACTTCAGGCAGGATGCTGTTTCCAACTTCTTCAATTGAGATTTCGTTATGAACTGCTCTCAAGACGGCCTTAGCGTTTTGATACTCAAAGCGCAGGGTGTAGATTTCAATCAATGGCCGAATGGATCGGTTGCTCATGTTGACAATTTCCTGAAGTTCAACCTCAAGATTGTGGGTGAGAGCGGCTTCGACCAAATCTCCACCGGTTAGTTTTCCAGCATAGAGGTCAATTTCCGTGCGGTAGCCGAGATCGCCGACCGCAACGGTCAGTTGGTCTACGGATTGATTGATCAATTGACGTAGACGAGCTCGGTCAGCCAACTTTTGCCTGCGTGACTTAGCACGAGCGGCAATGTAAGGAGTGTTTCCGAGCATCATATGTTCACCTTCATTCAATTAAAGAGAGTCTTGTTCACTGCTGAGAGTTGGCCCGACCAAGCTTGGTGGAGCAGCACATCAAAGCGCATGTCAAACGATACAGAGCCATCTTCGGCCTCGAGGATAAATCCACCGAGTCCGTCCACGCTTTCGCCAACCTTTCGGTCGCCGGCTGCTTTGGTGATGGCCGCACGATCAAGTTCAACCGGGCGAATGACGAATTTGCCCTTCGCTAGTTTCTTTGAATTAGCCAGCAACGACTTCAATACTGCATCTCTGCCTTTCATCCCAGCATTTGAGATGTGGTCTCGAGCGGCGTCAAGCGTTGCATCAAGTGCTTTGCGTCGTGCGATCAGAATATCCTTCTGGTTCGATTGACGTGCGCTTGCAACCAATTCACTTTCGATTTGGCCTGCTTCTTTTTCGGCACGCTGCTTTGCTTGTTCGCGGATTTCATTCGACCGTGTTTCGGCCTCGGCCAGAATGGCCTTGGCTTCAGATTTGGCTTCCTTAATCAGCGCTTTAGCTTCGCTTTCTGCAGATGCAGCGATGTCTTTTGCTAGTGTATCTAATGTCATTGTATCATCTCTGTGTGAGTGTTCCAGTTGGGTCAAGCCCGATGGAACCGCTTCAGTTTCCGCCAAGGAACAATGGAAGTGCTCCAAGAATCACGATGGATTCAGGAAGAGCGGTAAAGATCAGTGCAACACCGAACTTGCTTCCGTCTTCTGCGAGCATACCGACAGCAGCGCTGCCGATAGCGGCTTGGGAAAATCCAGCACCAATGGCTGCGAGGCCAAGGGCTAGACCAACACCGACGTCGCCGGTCATTCCATCAGTTGCACTCGAATCATCAGTAGTCTCTGCTGCTACACCTTGGGCAACCAAGGCGAGGGTTAGCAGGACAATCAGTGTGCGTAGGCTCGTTTTTAGGGTATTCTTGTTCATTTTTCTACCTCCTATTTTATGTCCAGGGGACTATGATTGCCCCTCCGTATGGAGGGTGCGGCCACCAAGCGGGGTGAATACCCTGCCCGAGCCGTCGTAAAATTTGCCCATCCACTCTACGAAGTGGAGACGGGCTGCGTGAATGCTAGGTGAAAGAAGGCCAAGTGCGAGTGCAAAGACCTGTATGAAGAGGAAGAGGATGGCGCCAAGGAGGATTTCCACCACTCCAGCGCCGGATGCAGTCATCATTTCCCACCCCATGGTGATGGAGACTTCAGCGATTTTAACGCCGGCAACACCCACGCCCATCACACGAAGGTAGGACAGGGTGTTAGCGAGAAGACCGAAGGTTTCGATGGGCCCCATGATGAGTCCGCCAGCCCAACCAAACTTCTCAAAGATAGCGAGGCCGATAATGAGGCATACAACCCCTACAAGAACTGCGAAACCAGGAGCGGTTGCGGCGAAGACTTCGTGTTCGCCGGTTAGGAACCCATAGATGTGGAAGAATCCGCCTGTGAGGATGATCATCCAGCTTCCCTTTTCGAAGAAGGCAGGGACGATTCCGTGTGCCCGAGCAACATTCACAAAGCCGATGATGAATCCAAGCATGATGTGGACGACTCCAAGATATACTGAAAGGAGAACATAATCCTGGAGAGCCCCGGTTGCACGGTGGAATGGAATGTGTGTGTGAGTCATGTTGAGTGTGTTAGCAACAAAGGCAGGGAATTCTATATTTTCGTAAGTCCAAGCGTAGAACCCGTCCAGAGGTGACCATGCCTCGTCCCACACAAAGCCAAATCCTTCAGCAAAGAGAAGGCCCCAGATGATGCACCAAACTC
The DNA here is from genome assembly GCA_029250625.1 of Candidatus Poseidonia sp. Lineage (GTDB taxonomy): Archaea > Thermoplasmatota > Poseidoniia > Poseidoniales > Poseidoniaceae > Poseidonia. Next base: position 5,064 of record JAQXEX010000070.1, read on the forward strand.
CCATCCACTTTAGAATGGTGATTCCGTTCTTTGCAACAGGATCAACAGCGAAGGATTTCGTTCCGAGCCACATTCCAAGCAAGAGAATGATGAGCCCGTATCCAAAGTCACCGAGAATGAGTCCGTAAATCATAGGGAAGGTAATCATCATCAGCATTGTTGGGTCAAAGGTACCGTAGGTTGGGCGCCCGACAAGGTCTACCATCAGTTCAAACGGTTTAGAAACGACTCCGTTCTCAAGAGCAACAGGTGGAGTTGGCTCGTGGTGGCCGTCATCGTGACCGTGGTGGTCATCAACGAATGCTTCGACTTCGACGTGAGATGCGATGCCTTTGAGTGCAGATTTGATCTGACCCTCTTTATTGGTGGGAACCCATGCATCAAGAGCGAATGCTTGGTTCGTGACTGCGAGTTGAGTTGGGGCTGTAAAAATCTCATCTTCCCGAGCAAGGTGCTCGTGGACAGCTAGAAGGTTTCGGCCGTTGACCTCAACCCACTTTCCAGCCTCTGCTACTGCGGCTTCGAGAGTGGCCTCTGCTTTCTCAAGACGGCCCTTAAGCCCTTGAATGGCTTCGGCAGGAGAGCCTTCAATGGTTGGTATTTGTACCGCCTTACCGCCAAGTTCTCCGAGAGCCATTTGCACCTCAGCAGAATCCCCGGGCAAGCATGCAACGGCAACAATTCGGGCTGCAGACATCAATTCAACCTTCTGAAGAAGGTCCCCGAACACTGAACGGGCTTTGGAAGCCTTTGGTGTTTCAGCCACGTAGACTTCAACGTGACCCGAGCCTTTGAGTAAATCCAGTTCCATGCCGAGAGGCTGAAGGCGCCCAAGCAAGTGCAACTGTTCTTCGATATGCCCGATTTCGGCTTCAGTGTCTCGTTGGACATCCAAGGCATCAAGGCCTTTTTGGAGTGTCTCTGGGAACGCCCCGTTGAGCAATTCCTCAACTTGCTTGGCGGATAATGGACCATCGACATTGACTGGATTGAACGCAGACATTGCCGCACGAACTTTGGAGAGCATGGCGCTTACTTCATTGGCGTCGTCAGTAGAGATTGCGGAACCTACATTGATTCCATCCTCAAAGTTTGAGTACGTTTCAACATGGACGCAGCCTGCTTTCATGCAACTGCGGAGAACTTCTTCCATACGGTCAACAGGAGCGGCCACGGCAAGGCGGGACATAGCAACTGTGTCAAACATGGTATCACCTCATTCAGACATTAATGCGTCGACAACCATTTGGACGGCTTCGTCCTGGTTTTTTGCGGAATTTGTATCGATAGCGGCGATATCTTTGCTGCCTTCGGATTTGACCGAATCAGCCTCGCCTTGACCCTTTGAGCGGGCAGCGTCAAGAATGGTTTGCGTCATGGCCACAGATTCCTCGGCAGCGCTTTGAATCATCTCGGAGGATTTCTTCCTCGCGTCGGACAGAACTTTGGAAGCCTCGTCTTGTGCGTCAAGCAAACGCTTTTCGGCACCTTGTTCGGCTTTTTTGATACTGCGCAAGACCTCACCCATACTCATACTCAGCACCTATTGAATGCGCTCAACGAAAGGGGGTTTATCAGTCTAACGGGGCGGATTCCACGCCCCCGGTTTGGGGCTTGCGCCCTTTGAACCGACTTGACATGCCAAACGGATAGAGCAGTCGCCCCTTCACTTCTTCAAAACCGACAGACCGCATCATGTTCCTGTAATAGCCGTTCGTACCGTAATGAGTGTAGCTTTTCGCAAGCCCTTTCCAGGGATGATTTTTCTCTTTAGTGATGATTCGGGCCATGATTTGAACCACTGAGTTCATCCAAAGCACGCCAAAGAACCCATGCAGCTTGTTCGCTTTCCCGGCATCACAAATTACCAATTGGCCGCCTGGCTTCAAGACCCTGTAAATTTCGGACAGCCCTTTCGCTTTATCTCTAAAATCCCGGAATGAGAACAGGCAGAAAACCATGTCGTAGGTATTGTCCGGGAGTGGAATCTCTTCTGCGATGGCCTCCACGTACGTGGCTGGTTCCTCACCTCGCTCTTTTCGAGCGCCGTCAACTCGCCTTTTGGCCGTGGCCAGCATTTCAGGAGAGGGATCGAGGCAGGTCACATCCAGCCCCACTAAATCTTCAGCGAATGAACCGGGGCCGCATCCGACTTCCAAGACCTTCATGCCTGGCGAGGCATGGTTACGGACGTTTCTTCTCCAGCGTTTATCCTGTCCAAAGGTCATCCATTTGTTGACTCGGTCGTAGTTGGGGATCGTGGCCTCAAGTTGTCCTTCAAGCGTCTCCCACGCATCTGCATCGATTCCAGAGGGGTCGAATCCGCCCGTTGCTGCACGCTTGCCCATGGTGTTGCCGAGCCCCCGACTGTTTTGGACATGTCGTTTTGTCCAGACCTCCAATTCCACCTCAAGCGATACGCTCGACGGTCTCTGGAGTGATTCCTTCTTCCGGAGTTACACGGAACACCAAAATCTTGAGGTTTTCAGGTGCGTTTCGGAATTTAGAAACGACCATTGAGTTTTCAAAATCGGTACCAATCGTTCGTACCCTGAACGACAAGACCATGTCTGCGATGGAGGATAATTCTTGTTTAATGGTTGGATCCAAACCATCGGTTGATACCGAAATCAAGAGAAGACCCCGAACCAATTGCGCATGTGCTTGAAGCATACGAACCATGGACAGAACACGAGCTGGGTCGTCACGTTGTAAGAAGAAATCCAAGTTATCAACAACGGCTCTGAAATAGGGACCGAGACCCATAATCTCATTGGTCACTTCAGTCAAGTAGTCCTGATTGTTATCTTCAACGAATCGAGTTTGTGCAAGACGTTGAATATCATCCAACTGAAATCCTTCAAGACGATACCTACTGGCCAAAAGTTCTCGTTCCAAGACATTGGCATTGTATTCTTCGCCGATGGTACGCACATTGATGTCCAACGGCCAACCGTATTTCTTGAAAATGCGGACAATTTCTTGTTGTCCTTCGTCAGTAGCGACATACAGCGTATTATCTGGTTCTTCAGCGGGCGAAGTGAATTGCTTTGCAAACAACTCGCTTCCCGAACCGGTCTCAGTGAATGCGATCATTGTGAAGCCACGAGGTACGCCGCCACGCATTTCGTTGTCGAATTTAGGAACGCCAAACGAGCCGACGTTGCCAAAAAATTCCTCATCTTCCGAGTCAAATGTCATTTTTTTTGCCATGATTCACACCTCAAAGGATAACGACCTGTCCACGGTCAACGATATCGGTACAGTACGTGTCCAAATTAGACAAGACGAGTGGAGGTGTCTGGTCCGGGACGTTGAGAATAACGGTGAGGACTTCCCGCTGACGGAAGGTGTTGATGAAGGTGTGGAGGTACTCTGCGAGCATGCGGTCATCGTTGTAAATCGCAAGAGCATTGACGCTGTCAAGGAAGACGAAATTGCGCTGAGAGTCCATGGTGCGCAACACATACAACGTGCGAAGTAGAATACTCTCAAGCATGATCGGGCTGTCTACAAAGTGGACGTTGGAGTAGGAGACATCGGTTCCGCCGAGGATACCCGAAGACACCAAATCAATGAATTGGATGTGTGAAACATCAACGCCTATGGCCTCAAACGCTTGAATGATTTCAACGGCTCCACGGCTGGCTGAGATGTAAACTCCGCCCATCTCAAACATTTGCATGAGCGGAATCATTGTACTCGCAGTGACCATAAACGAGTTTGCAGTTCCAACCCGTACTTGGACGGCGCTGTTAAGCGCTACTTGTGTCAACTGCTCTGCAATCCTTTGGTCAAGTTCAAACATACTCATTGCCCCCATCTGCTGGTCTTATCGGCTGAAGCGCCCCATTTGAGCATTGGAGTAAGCATGACTCCAAGCGGTGTTAATTCAATGGCGTGTTTGGCGCGGCTGTGAGAAGTACCTCGCATCTTGACGACCTGCAGGAACCTCAAAAGGTGGCCCATCCGTTCGGAGTCCCCCATCACAATGATTCCATCTGCTATCGCTTCTTCAACACCGAAGGACGACCAGTGGGCGTTTTCGGTGGCCGATGTAATTTCTGAGATGAGAATGGTGGTGCAGCCCAACGTCGCCAGTTTCTTTCCAAGCGTAAACAAGAAATCGCGAATGAGTTGTTCGGATTTGATCTTGTAACACAGAGTGGTTACCGAGTCAATGACGAGGCGAGTTACTCCGATGGTGTTGACAATGTCAACAATCGCTTTGATCAGAGCGTGAACGTCATCAAGCTCAAACGAGGCTTTGTCAAGACCAAGCCAGGAATACAACACGTCCATGTCGAATACGTTGATGAGCCCCGAATCAACCATGTTCATATCAAAAAAAGCGTACTGGCGGATGTTTTCAAGAAGTTTCACTGAAGGTTCAGTTGCAGTAAAGTGGGCACAAGCCTCACCGGCGAGAGCACCACGAACAAGGAACTCCATGCCGAGGGTCGTTTTTCCTGAACCGCAGGTTCCGGCAGCAAGAACTGTGGAGCCATAGGGAATACCTCCACGAAGAATCTCATCCAATCCGTGGATACCGGTTACGCACCGGTCTCGGGTGTAAACGGTTGTAGGTTGCATGGGAACGAACCGTTGGTGCAGACGGTGGTTGATGAAGTGTGCGCAACAATGCACCGAAAACGACGCCACATTCGCGAAAGTATCAGTGTTCACCAGGCGTGGGAGTCTCAGAAATGCTCCAGGCACTCGAAGCGGTCAAGCTGGTGCCGTCCCATTGAAGTGATTGGCCGGTGACAAGGAAGAGGCCAGTATCCCCGCCCCATTCAACTCGGGCGATTTCCACAGCCCTTGATTCATCGAGTTGCGTGTAACGCAGTGACAACGTACCTCGGCCGTCGGCAAGTCCGTCAACTTGACCTACTCCCAAAAATGCATATTGGCCCAAATCGATGACTTGGGAAGCGTTACCGACAGATTGGCTGTTAGGGTCGCCGGTAAAGATGGCCAGTGATTTCCCAGAAAGTACTCCGGACTGGATGAGGAGATTTGTTGATGAGGAGCCCGAGGTGTGATTGAGTGACCAACCCCGGAGGGCGATTGCGAAATCGTTTGGATTGGAAACTTCAATCCACTCAGGCCCGTTTGAAGATGGACGAGCAACGATTTCATTGAGGTGCAAGGGGTTGTTTTTTCGGCCCCCATCATGAACTTCAAGTACAATTTGAATCAGTTCTCCATCTTGTTGAAAACTGCGGTAGGCTGTTGATGATGAAGAAGCAGTCCCTCGTTGAGTCCCGCCGGCAAAAAGAGAGGCCCCTTGCCGGGTTTCATTTTCGCTTTCAACGACCTTGATTGAAAGGTAGAGGCTCATATCTTCGCCCAATCCAATGCCTGCAGCCATGCCGTCTTCTGTGACTTCATGAAGGGCATGTATTTTGTCGGCGTCCAAGCGGTTGTTGGCGAGTAATCCCGGTTGGACGCGCCCCTGATGAAGCGTTGATGCGTCTTCTAAATGCCAGTCCGAAGTCGAATTTTCATAATCCAAGCCGTCCACGTCGCCTGGGACAAACCAACCTTCCCCGGATGTAAGGCGGTCAAGCCCCATCGCTGCAGCCCTGTCAAGTCGGTCTGTAGCTGGGTCATTTGAACCCATTTGGAGTTGAGCAAGGGATAGAAAAGCGGTGAGGATCATGAGGAAAAGCGTGAAGGCTGAAAGAAATTCAATGACTGCAGTAAGGCCACGTTCTTCTCGAACGAGGTTTGCCTTACCTGCATGTCGCATGAGAGATGCCTCAGTGGGCGCAATTCATGAGGTTGCCGCACTTAGAATACACTTGGGGATTAATTCGGAAGCCTCGGGTACAGCCGAACGACTCAAATCAGGCAAAATAAGCATCATTTTGTTAGAATGAAGCGATGAGTCTTTGAAGCCCCAATGCGAGGAACATATGATGACAGAGCGTAAGCAATGTGCGAGACCTAACTCAAAAGCAGGCATAGGCCTTGTTTTTCTGCTTCTCTTCTCTACACTCGGCACGTTGGCCGTCGCCCCTTCTGCATCTGCCAACAGCAACCAATCGTTGGGCATTCTCGATGCCAGTTCACCCGATGAAACGAAATGGTACTCCTCGTTTGGAAACATTGAATTTACGGTTGAAATTTACAACTATGCGGGAGCCGCAGCAGGACTTAATCGTGGAGTATCTTGGTACGTTTGCGAAGGCGATGTCACTTCATCGGCGTGTAAATCCAACTTTGATGAAAAGGGAATCATCAACATTGGAAACATCAATCCATCCACAAGCAACACTTACACATCTTTGGAACAATGGACTCCAGGTCAGAATTCCGAGGGTGTTTTCACTGTCCTGTATGCATTTGACACTCCGGACTCCAACCCGACCGACGATGAACTGCGGTACCTCGTCAACGTGACCGTGTATTATACCGACGTCATTGTGGACGACACTCACAATCCGCTCGAAAATGCAGATGGCCTCGCTGTGTATCAAGGCCTTGAAGTGATCAACACCGATACGGACTACATCCTTAATTCACGAGGTCAAGCCACGATTTGTGGCAGTTGCCTTTTCGATGCATCATTTGGCTGGCAGTTGTGGTCAATCGACGATACGATTATTCTCAAAGAGGCCTACCAAAACGTCACTGACTTACCTGCATGGGGAGGATTTACCTCGTTCAATAGAAATCTCCCCGCCATGAGTTATTCACAAGAAGGAGAATTCATTCTCAAGTGGGGCGTCTTCGAAAGCGTAGGCTCGCCCTATGCTGACATGAACACGTACGACAATGTGGCCCAAATGACACTGATCGTAGACGATAGCATCGACCTCGAGGTGAGCGACCTTTACCCCAGCCACGACAATCAAGGCACATCGTTTTACTACGGCGTGGACCGAGTTCACTCGGTCATCACCAATCAGGGCAACATGTCCGTCTACAACGTCACTGCCGAGTTTGAGGTCTACAGCCCTCAATTCGCCTTGGAAGTGGAATCGGAATGTGAAATTGATGCGCTGCTACCTGGCGAATCCACCATATGCATGTTCAACATGACAACAACAGGACCAAACAGATTGCTCCGTGTTCGCCTCCCCAACATTTTCCAGAACGGTGAGGATGTACGCAACTCTGACAATGTTCTAACCGTCACCACAAATGTTGACCCAGGTGAAATCAACCCGTACATTCAACAAAACATTCAGAACGGGATCTATCGGACCTCCGACACCGTTGAACTGGTTGCAAGGTTCAGCGAAATCGCATCACAACCCCTCAACTTCACCTGGCGGCAAGGCTTCTATGTATGGGGGCAGGGGCAAATATTGAACGAAACAGGGGCTGAATTTGGGCTTGGGCATCATAACATAACACTTGAAGCACGGGACCCCTTTGGGACGATAGAGTACAATTACATTGAATTCGATGTCCTCAACGCCATTACCATTGACGCAGAACCCTATCTCACAGGAGAAGCAGTTACTGAACTTGCGGCCTATGCGAATCATGAAATCGCACTTCCTTACCTCGGAACAAACTACGCCATCGGGGGAGGAAAATCCCCTCTCATGCTCGTGGGAGTTGAGATCTTGGCTGATGATGAAGAAAGCGATCCGGGACTTCGCGGTATTGACCTTTCAATGAACCTCTCTGAACTTCTTCCGGAAAGTGTTGACCTCGCAACGGTTGACCTCAGGATTCTGCCCACAATGGACTCAAGTCAGTGGAATTACATCGAAGCACCCAATGCTTACGAGATTGATGACGATTACAATGTTGACATCGATTTAATTGCAGGCGGGGCCATCCTCATCATTGGGACCCTACCCCCCACAAATGCCAGCGTAGAACAACTCAACTGGACGCCGTTAGAGGCAGGAACAATTCAACTCGATTGGATTCCATCTGGGGACGTATCCGACCCCTATGTTGGAGGATGGAACGTTTACAAATTCCAGGGGGTCCAAGGGTCGGTTTACTTCCCCGAACCGAACAATGGTGTGAACGAAGGTTTGTGGGAGGAATTGACGCTTGACTCACTGGCTGTTGGACTTTCCCTTGAAACGACGCAATGGGTAGACCCTGAACCCCTTGAAACTGGAATTTGCGCCTCATACGCTGTCTTGCCTGTTGACCGCGAGGGCAACCCGAATTACCAGATGGTCAACATCACCCGAGTTGACGGAGAGGCGGGGCTTCTTTGCGGAGACGCCATCCCACCCACCACAACCGTAGTTCAGTTTGACCACTCGTGGGCATTCACAAACGATACCGATTGTTTTGACCGTAGATCCGACTGGTCCATTTGTTACGTCGTCAACCTCACATGGACGTGGCCCGACCATGAAGCTCAAGGCGACTTATTATGGAATCTTTACCGCATTGAAAGTCAACCGTCAAATGTGAATCTGAAGTACATCAACCCCATTGCTGCTAGCCTCACAGGAACTCCTGGTGAACAAGGCAGTTTCAACCAAAGTGGCATTGAGATTGATGGGGTCAGAGCCTACCGCACCTACTACTACATCCTCGCCCCAGTGGATTACGTCGGTAATGAGCAACAAATCGCCTCTTACCCTTCACCCAACATTGAGCGAGTGAACATCGAAGATGATTGGTGGTCCTACAATGAATACCTCATCCCAGAACCCGAACCCGAACCCGAGCCACCGCTTGGAATCCCTTGGCTCAAAACGTTCAACGAATACATGGAGGAAGAAGAATTCCAATACGCTGGAGGTGCACTTCTGGGGATACTCCTTCTGAATTTCATTCTCTTGCCTGTGATCATCAAAAAGCGAAAGCGACTCAAGCGTGTTGTTGACGCTCGGAAGCGAAACAGCAGTTCCAAGCGGTATGAAGATGAATTCGATGAATTCTTCGAATAATCTGCATCAGTGAATGGCGCGGCAGGGGAGATTCGAACTCCCGAGGTGAGACACCACTGGATTAGCAATCCAGCGCAATGGCCAGGCTATGCGACTGCCGCTCGCTGACCCTGCGACCTGCGGTTCTCACATGAACATGACGGTTGAAGCGACTCCCCGATTATTGGCCGATGTTTTGTCACAAAGGCCCAAGGAAACCCAACCACGAAGGCGGAATGAAGCAAATCAAGACTAAACTGAGGAACATCCAGCCCAAATAAAACAGACTGCGGAAGAAGGACTTTGCAGCCTTTGGCATTCGTCCGTTTTCATCGAAGGGTTCGGCAGGGTCGATGTCCCAAACCGACTTCCCATACCACAACGTAAGACCTACGGAGACAAAGGCCCACAGGAGAGGCAGTCCCGATTCCGGCCAAAAAAGAGGCACCGCACCCAAAGCCAACAGCAAAATGCAGTAAATCTTTGATTGAAACAAGGTATGCTCTGCCCCTTTAACTTCGTTTAACATAGGAATGTTGACCTTTCCATATTCCCCCGAGCGATACAAAGCCAGAGCCCAGAAATGAGGTGGTGTCCACAGGAAGATGAGGAAAAATAGCATCCATGGGATGGGCGAGCCCAAATCAAAGGGATTGAGGCTGGAGATGGAGTCCCCGGCTGCAGCTGCCCAGCCGATAAGTGGAGGCGTTGCACCCGCAATCCCGCCAATAACAATGTTTTGTGGGGTTCTCCGCTTAAGCCAAATCGAGTAAATGAACACATAAAACAGGACTGAGAAGAACGACCAAAATGCGGCTTTCCAACTCAAGATAAAGAAGACACTTGAACCGAGTATTGCGATGGCGGTTCCAAACATGAGGGCGAAGCGTGGCGTCGCATGCCCTTGAGGAATCGGTCGGTTTTGAGTTCGCCTCATGTGCGGGTCAATGTCGGCATCGTACCACATGTTAATCGAGTTAGAACCACCTGCAGATAACGTCCCACCG